>CAMLNA010000076.1 GCA_946481025.1 uncultured Rivibacter sp. | reverse complement strand
CCATCATTGCCGACGGCGGCATCCGCCACCACGGCGACATCGCCAAGAGCGTGCGTTTCGGCGCGGCCATGGTGATGGTGGGTTCGCTGTTCGCAGGCCATGAAGAGTCGCCCGGCAAGACGGTCGAGTTGGACGGCAAGCTCTACAAGGAGTACTACGGCTCGGCCTCGGACTTCAACAAGGGCGAGTACAAGCACGTCGAGGGCAAGCGCATCCTCGAGCCGGTGAAGGGCAAGCTGGCCGACACGCTGCGCGAGATGCAGGAAGACATGCAGAGCTCGATCTCGTACGCCGGCGGCAGGGCGCTGGGCGACCTGCGCAAGGTCAACTACGTGATCCTCGGCGGCGAAAACGCCGGTGAGCATCTGCTGATGTAAGGGGCGGCCGATGCTGCGCATCCTTTCCTTGTTGCTGGGCGGCCTGCTGGCCTGCAGCGCGGCCCTGGCCATCGAGGTCAACGACGCCAACCAGGCCCAGCTCGAGATGGTGAAGGGCATCGGCACCCGCCTGTCGGAGCAGATCCTTGCGGAGCGCGCCTCGCGCGGGCCGTTCAAGGACTGGGCCGACCTCGCGGCCCGCGTGAAGGGGCTGCGCGCCGCGAAAGCCGCTCAGTTGTCGAACGCGGGGCTCACCGTCAACGGGGCAGGCATGGTGTCCAGCGGTGCCGGCATGCTGTCTGCCGATGCGCCCGCGTCGGCACCGCGCTGAGTGCGCTCGGGCCGCTTCCAGCCGAAGAACTTTTCGACGTCGGCGCGCCGCGCCAGCGTGTCGGCCTCGCCCAGCGCGATGAGCTCGCGGGTGTAGCTCGACTCGAACAGCAGGTAGCTGGCCAGCGCCGCGCCGCGGGCGGTGGCGCCCTCGCCGGACACACCCAGCGCACGCAACATGCCGCGGATGGCCGGCGGCAGGTCCTGCAGGTGCCGGGCAGCGATGTCGTCGAGCCGCTCGCTCGGGGCGATGACCAGCACGTCGATCGGCCGCAGCGCCGTCTTGGCACGCGCCTCGGCAGGCAGCAGCGACAGCGTGTTGTTGATGCGCTGCAGCCGCTCCACGTCCACCGCCAGCGCATCGAGAAAGATGTTCGACAGCGTGTGCCCGGCGATCTGCGCCACGTTGGGATATTCGCTGCGCACCGGCCTGCGGCCCGGCGGCTCCTGCAGCCGCCCGGCACCGATGACGAGGACGCGCTCCGCCCCCAGGTGCACCGCCGGCGATATGGGCGCCGCCTGGCGCATGGAGCCGTCGCCGAAGTATTCCCAGCTGCCTTGCAACGGCAGCTCCACCGCCGGGAAGACGAAGGGGATGGCGGACGAGGCCAGCAGGTGCGGCGTGGTGATGGTGTCGCGCACGGCGATGCGCTGCGAACGCGTCCACGGCTCGATGTCGTGCACCGCGTCGTAGAAGGTGACGTGTTCGCCGGAGGTGTAGCTCGACGCGGTGACCGCCAGTGCCTGCAGGTGGCCGCCCTGCATCACCTCGGGAATGCGCTGCAGCGGCACCAGCTCGCGCAGCAACGCCTCGAGCGGCGTGTTGTCGAGAAACGACCGGGGCCGCGCGCGCCGCCAGCGCGCCAGCGCCCAGCCCACGGAAAACATGGTGAGCCACTTGGCGCCGGTGCGGATCACGCCGAACGAGTCGGCCCGGTACACCTGGTCGGCGTGGAAGTTCATCCACACCGAACTCAGCCGCTCGACCGACTTTTCGAAGTAGTCGGCACCGCAGGCCAGCGCCGCGGCGTTGATGGCTCCGGCCGAGGTACCGGCGATCACTGGGAACGGGTTGCCGGCGCGCACCGCGCGGCAATGGCGCTTGATGCGGGCGATGGCCCGCAGCACGCCCACCTGGTAGGCGGCGCGTGCGCCGCCGCCGGTGAGGATGAGGCCGGTGGTGGGAGTGGGATGGCTGCTGTCGTTCGACATGCGGCCAGTGTAGGGAGGCCCGGACACAAACGGCTCGGGGTCAGCCCGAGCCGTTGTGAAGTGTTGGCGCCGGGGACGCTTCAGTCCTTGCCGTGGCCGTGGCCCTTGCCGTGGCCGCCGCCCTTTTCCTTGTGCTTGGGGCCGCCGTGATCGCCGCCACCGCCGCCCTTCTGGCGCGGCGCGTAGTGCTCGTTGTACCAACCTTCCTGCACGAAGTAGACGCGCTTGTTGCAGGCGCCGTACTTGCCGCAGTGCTTCGCCCAGTTCTTGGCATGACCGGGGGGCACGTGCATGTAGATCGGGGCGCTCTGCATGACCACCGGGGTCTGCTGGATCACCACCGGCTGCGGAAAGATCAGCGCAGGGGGCTGCGGCACGTTGCCGATGTCGATGCGGCCGTACAGGCCCGGCTGGTTGACCGACACGGACACGCCGACGTTGGTCTGCGCCATGGCGGGGGCAACGGCGGCCGCGGCCAGCAAAAGGGCGAAAGCTTGCTTCTTCATGAACGGTCCTTCAGTGGGAACACGCAGTTTCAACGCCTGCGGCGACCATGCCGCCGACAAGATGTGGGCAATTTTCCCATCTTTACCGGCTGCAAAAGTGTCAGCAGAGGTGTCAAAGCGGTCTTTCGGGGTTATTCGTACACCACCACGGCCGACTGTCCGTGAGATCCGTCACGCCAGCGGGCCAATGCCGCATCACTCGGGAAGAAACGCGACTCTTCGCCCAGGTCGAGTTCTCCCTGGGCCGCGAGCACCGGATTCCTGCGCTCCAGCAGCAGCCGCACCGGCAGGCCCTGTACCAGGTCGCCCTGCTCGGTGTTCTGCCGCCGCGGCGGAAACTCCCTCAGGAGGTCGGCCACCGGCGGCGCCTTGCCGTTGACCGCCACCCGCAGGTAGCGGCCGAAGCGGCAGCGCGAGGTGCCCAGGTCCCAGGCCTGCTGGACGTTCAGCCGCAGGCCGCCCGAGAAGCGGTCGGGCTGGACCTTGCCCTGCACGATGAGCAGTTCGTCGTCCTTCCAGAGCTCCTTGTTCGCATTGATCAGTTCCTCGTTGGCCACCGCCTCGATCACGTCGGTCCTGTCGTCGAGCTTGAAGATCGCCACGCGCCCGCGCTGCCCGTTGACGAAGCGCAGGTCGCTCACGATGCCGGCCAGCATCTGCGGCTCGCGGCTGTCGACGAGGTCGGAGATCTTGCGCCGGGCGAACTGCCGCACCTCGGGCTCGTATTCGTCGAACAGGTGGCCGGAGAGGTAGAAGCCGATCGCCGTCTTTTCGTGGGTGAGCCGCTCCTTGATGCTCCACGGCGCCACCGGCACGAGCTCCGGCTCCTGCGTCGAAGAGCCGTGGCCGCCGCTGTCGCCGAAGTCGAACAGGCCGCCCTGGTCGGCATGGGCGGCCTGGTTGTCCGCGTAGTCGAAGCCCAGCGAGATGCTCGCCAGCAGCGCGGCGCGGTCGGGCTGCAGCGCATCGAACGCCCCGCCCTTGACGAGCGCCTCGACCACGCGCTTGTTGACGCGGCTGCGGTCGATGCGCGCGCAGAAGTCGAAGAAGCTGCGGAACGGGCCGCCCTGGCTGCGCACCTCGACGATGGATTCGATGGCGCCCTGTCCCGTGCCCTTGATGGCGCCCAGGCCGTAACGCACCACCTTGTCGCCCACCGGCTCGAAGCGATAGGTACCGGTGTTGATGTTGGGCGGCTCGAAGGTAAGGCCCAGCGCCACCGCGTCGTCATGGAAGATCTTGAGCTTGTCGGTGTCGTCGATCGCGACGCTCATGTTGGCCGCGGTGAATTCGGACGGGTAGTGCGCCTTCAGCCAGGCCGTGTGATAGGCGAGCAGCGCATAGGCCGCCGCATGCGACTTGTTGAAGCCGTATCCCGCGAACTTCTCCATCAAGTCGAAGATCTCGTTGGCGAGGTCCGCGTTGATGTCGTTCTTGGCCGCACCCTCGGCGAACAGCACCCGGTGCTTGGCCATCTCCTCGGCCTTCTTCTTGCCCATGGCGCGGCGCAGCAGGTCGGCGCCGCCGAGCGAGTAGCCGCCCAGGCGCTGGGCGACCTGCATCACCTGCTCCTGGTAGACCATGATCCCGTAGGTTTCTTCCAGCACCTCCTTCATCAGCGGGTGCGGATAGGTCACCTCTTCCTTGCCGTGCTTGCGGGCGCAGAAGCTCGGGATCAGGTCCATCGGGCCCGGGCGGTACAGCGCCACCAGCGCGATGATGTCCTCGAACACGCTGGGCTTGGCGTCGCGCAGCATGCCCTGCATGCCGCGGCTTTCCAGCTGGAACACCGCCACCGTCTTGCCTTCGGACAGCAGCCGGTAGGTGGCCCGGTCATTGAGCGGCAGCTTCTCGAAGGCGAAGTCCTTCTGGTCGGCGTGCCTGGCGACGATGAACTCCTTCGCCATCTCGAGGATGGTGAGGGTGGCCAGGCCCAGGAAGTCGAACTTCACCAGGCCGATGGCCTCGACGTCGTCCTTGTCGTACTGGCTCACCGCCGAGTCGCTGCCGGGCTGCATGTACAGGGGGCAGAAGTCGGTGATCTTGCCCGGCGCGATGAGCACGCCCCCGGCGTGCATGCCGATGTTGCGCACCATGCCCTCGACCTTCTCGGCCAGCGCCAGCAGCTCGGCCACCTCTTCCTCGGCGGCCTCGCGCTGCTCGATCTCGGGGGCTTCCTTGCGCGCGTAGATCACGCCGGAGTCGGGGTTGTCGCCCGGGCGCTTCAAGGTGACGGTCTTGCCCGGCGGCGCTGGAATGAGCTTGGCGATGCTGTCGACGTGGCCGTAGCCCATGCCGAGCACCCGGCCCACGTCGCGCAGCGCCGCCTTGGCGGCCATCGTGCCGAACGTGGCGATCTGGCTCACGGCGTCGCGGCCGTACTTGTCCTTCACGTAGTCGATGACGCGGTCGCGGTTGGCCTGGCAGAAGTCGATGTCGAAGTCGGGCATCGACACCCGCTCCGGGTTCAGGAAGCGCTCGAACAGCAGGTTGTAGCGCAGCGGGTCGAGGTCGGTGATCTTCAGCGCGTAGGCCACCAGCGAGCCGGCGCCCGAGCCGCGGCCCGGGCCCACCGGGCAGCCGTTGTTCTTGGCCCAGTTGATGAAGTCCGCCACGATCAGGAAGTAGCCCGGGAAGCCCATCTTCAGGATCGTGTTGATCTCGAAGTCCAGGCGCTCCACGTAGCGCGGACGCTGCTGCTCGCGTTCGGCCTCGTCGGGGTACAGGTGCAGCATCCGCTCGTTCAGGCCTTCGTGCGAAAGCTGGCGGAAGTAGTCCTCCATCGGCATGCGCGTGCCGTCCGCGAGCAGCGGCGTCGGGAAGTTGGGCAGCTGCGGCTTGCCCAGCGTCAGCTTCAGGTTGCAGCGCTGGGCGATCAGCTCGGTGTTGGCCACCGCCGACGGCAGGTCGGCGAACAGGGCGCACATCTGCTCCTGCGTCTTGAAGTACTGTTCGCGCGAGAAGCGCTTGATGCGCCGCGGGTTGGTGAGGGTTTCACCTTCGGCGATGCAGGTGCGGGCTTCGTGGGCCTCGAAGTCGTCGGGCGTCTGGAACTGCACCGGGTGGGTGGCCACCACCGGCAACTGCAGCCGGGCGGCCAGCGGCACGGCGGCCCGCACATGGGTCTCGTTGCTGGCCAGCCCCGCCCGCTGGATCTCGATATAGAAGCGCTGCGGGAACAGCGCCGCGAGCTTGTGGGCCGCCGCTTCGGCGCGTGCGGTGTCGCCGGCCAGCAGCGCTCGGCCCACGGCGCCCAGGTCGGCGCCCGACAGCGCGATGAGCCCTTTGTTGTAGCGCTCCAGCCACTCCCAGCGGATGCTGGCCTGGGCCCGCTGCACCCCCTGCGTCCAGCCGAGCGCGAGCAGCTCCGACAGGTTGTTGTAGCCGTCGATGTTCTGGATCAGCAGCAGCAGCCGGCTCGGGTGCTTGTCGCCGCCTTCGGGCTCCACCAGCACGTCGGCGCCGATCACGGGCTTCACGCCCGCCTTGCGCGCGGCGCTGTAGAACTTGACCGCGCCGAACAGGTTGTTCAAGTCGGTGAGCGCCAGCGCCGGCTGGCGGTCAGCCGCGGCGGCGTCGACCACGTCGTCGATACGCAAGGTGCCGTCGACGACGGAAAACTCGGTGTGGGTGCGCAGGTGGACAAAAGGCATGGGCGGCATTGTAGGAAGCTGGCCACGCCCCGCCCGCCGCGGCGCGGGCCCGCAATGTTCACCGCTTCACGCGATGTCTTCGTGGATGCAAAGAAAGTTGCCTTCCGTGTCCTTGAACCAGGCGGCCTTCTCCGCGCCCAGCACGCAGACGTGGTTCACCGTCTTGAAGTCGGGGAAGTCGTAGTCCTCGAACACCACGCCCCTGGCCTTCAGCGCGGCGATGGCCGCGTCGATGTCCTTCACCTGGAAGCTCACTGCCGTGTGCTCCGCCCTGGTGCCCTCGGGCTTGGGGAACAGCGCCAGCGTGGCGCCTCCCGCGCAGGTGTAGGCGAACTTGCCGTCGGCCTTCAGCCCGCCGGCCACGAAGCCGAGCTTGTTTTCGTAGAAGTCGCGGGCGCGTGCCATGTCGATGACCGGCAGCATGGTCGTGACGGGGGCGGTGGCAAGCATGGCGGTCTCCTGCGCTGTGCTTCAAAGATAGCCACGCGCGCGCTTTCTACAATGCGCGCGTGCCCGCCATCCTCAACATCGCCGCCTACAAGTTCGTCACGCTGTCCGACCTGGAGGCGCTGCGCGAACGCCTGCTCGGCACCGCCCGCGCCCTGGCCATCAAAGGCACCGTCCTGCTGGCCGAAGAGGGCATCAACCTCTTCCTGGCCGGCGCAGAAAGCGACGTGCGCCACTTCCTCGACTCGTTGCATGCCGACGCCCGCTTCGCCGACCTCGACGTGAAGGAAAGCTGGTCGGAGCACCAGCCCTTCCGGCGCATGCTGGTCAAGTGCAAGCGCGAGATCATCCGCATGAACCATCCGGCCATCCGCCCCGGAAACGGCCGGGCGCCTTCAGTGGACGCCGCCACGCTGGCACGCTGGCTCGACGCCGGCCATGACGACGAAGGCCGCGAGGTCGTGATGCTCGACACCCGCAACGGCTTCGAGGTCGATGCCGGGGCCTTCGACGGCGCGATCGACTGGCGCCTCGCCCGGTTCAGCGACTTCCCGGCCGCCCTGCTGGCCCACAAGCAGGAACTCGCCGGCAAGACCATCGTGAGCTACTGCACCGGCGGCATCCGCTGCGAGAAGGCGGCGATCTTCATGCGCGAGGCCGGGCTGGAGCACACGCTGCAACTCGACGGCGGCATCCTCAAGTACTTCGAGCGGGTGGGCGGCCGCCACTGGCACGGCGAGTGTTTCGTGTTCGACGAGCGCGAGGGGCTCGACCCCGCCCTGCGGCCTCACTCGGAAGTGAGCACCTCCAGCACCTCCGAGTGAAACTCGCGCTGGTAGAGCACGTAGACCACCCCCGCCGTCGCCAGCGCGAAGGCGAGCGGTGAAAAGAACCAGCCCACTGCGGCAAAGCTCATGTAGTAGGCACGCAGGCCGTCGTTGAAGGTCTCTGCTGCCATGCCCATCACCCGGCCCGCCTTGTCGGCGAACTGCTCGCGCGACGCCGCCCCGGCATCGAACTCGCCGAATTCGGGGGCCGAAGCGATGAGCAACGCGCCGAAGGTGTACTGCCGCATGCTCCAGGTGAAGCGGAAGAAGGCATACACGAACACGGCCGTGAGCAGCGCCAGCTTCAGGTCGAACACCATCGCGGTCGTGCGCGCGGCGAACGGCAGGTCGCGCACCAGCTCGCTGGCCTGTTCGCCGGCGCCCAGCAGGGCCAGCAGGCCGCCGATGATCAGGATGGTGGTGGAGGCGAAGAAGCTCGGGCTGGTGGACAGGTTCTGCACCACCACGCCGTCGACCACCCGCACCTCGCGCTTGGTGGTCTGCAGCATCCATTGCCGGCGGATGCGGTTGGTGGCCGCCAGGATGGACGGGCGCACCGTGGCGCGGCGCCTGGCGAAGTTGGCATAGCCCGCCCAGGCGGCGAAAAACCACACGAGCGCCAGCCACTCATACCAGGGCAGCAGGCGGATCAGCAGCAGCAGGGTGTTCATGGCGCGCCACTGTAGCGCCATGCCTGGGCGCTCCTACGCCTTGGCGGCGTGCAGGCCTGCGGCCACCTGGAGCAGCTGCCCCACCACGCCGGCCACGACCTGCTGCTGCCTCGGCTCCTTGAGCGCGCCCGCGTCGTCGAAGGCGTTGTGCGCCAGGCCGAGGGCGAACTGCTGCGGCACGACCAGCATGCCGAAGGCCATCGACAGGTACTGGCGGGTGAAGTTGAGGCTGCGCAAGCCGCCCATCGGGCCCGGCGAGCTCGAAAGCAGCGCCGCCGGCTTGAGCGCCGTGGCGGCCAGGCCGGAGGGCTTGTCGCCCTCGGCTGCCACGCGCGAGAGCCAGTCGAAGGCGTTGATGAACAGCGGCGTCGGAAAGCCGTTGTATTCGGGCGTGACGTACAGCAGCGCGTCATGGCCGGCGAACAGGTCGCGCAGCTGGCGTGCGCCTTCGGGCGCGCCCTGGCTCGCTTCCAGGTCGCCGTCATACACGGGCATCGCCAGGCTGCGCAGATCCACGAGGGTCACCTCCGCGCCCGCTTCCCGCACCGCCTGCGCCGCGGCATGCAGGAGCCTGCCGCTCAATGCGCCGTTGCGGGAGCTGCCGGCCATGGCCAGAACCTTGATGTTGCTCATCGTTCCTCCGTTGTCGCCGTTGTCGCCATTTGAATCAGTGTGCGAGATCGAACACCAGCACTTCCGCGCCCTGGCCGCCCGACAGCTCGAGGTGCGACTCGCCGCTCAGCTGCAGCGCGTCGCCGGCCTGCAGCGGCTGGCCGTTGACCACCACCGACCCGCGTGCCACGTGCACATAGCCCAGGCGCCGCTCGTCGAGTGAAAGGCTGGTGCGCTCGTCGCCGTCGAACAGGCCCACGTACAGCTTCGCATCGGCATGGAGCTTCACCGAGCCGGCCGCCCCTTCGCGCGAGGCCACCAGGGCCAGGCGGCCGCGCTTGGCGCTTTCCGGAAAGTGCTTCTGCTCGTAGCCGGGTGCGACCCCGGCCTGGTCGGGCAGGATCCAGATCTGCAGGAAGTGCGTCGTGTCGCTCGGCGCGTGGTTGAACTCGCTGTGGCGCACGCCGGTGCCCGCGCTCATGCGCTGCACGTCGCCCGGACGGATGGTCGCGCCGTTGCCCATGCTGTCCTGGTGACCGAGGCCGCCTTCGAGCACGTAGCTGATGATCTCCATGTCGCGGTGGCCGTGCGTGCCGAAACCGGTGCCGGGCGCGATGCGGTCTTCATTGATCACGCGCAGGTTGCCGAAGCCCATGTGGGCCGGGTCGTAGTAGTCGGCGAACGAAAAGCTGTGGAAGCTCTTGAGCCATCCGTGGTCGGCATAGCCGCGTTCGCTGGACTTGCGCAGGGTGATCATCAGGAACTCCTTTCGTTTGCGCTCGCTCTCGATGGGTTCAATGTAGGAGCCGCCCCGGCGCGCGGGAGCGAGATGCCTTGATGGCATCATTCAAAACGCCTCAACGGACGCGACATGACGGATCGCCGAAACGCCCTCACCCCCGAAGCCCTGACCATGGTGGACATGATCGCGCGCACCGGCAGCTTCGCTGCCGCCGCCCGCGAGCTCGGCAAGGTGCCGTCTGCGCTCACCTACAGCGTGCGCCAGCTCGAGGATGCGCTCGACGTGCTGCTGTTCGACCGCCGCTCGCGCCAGGCCCAGCTCACCGACGCCGGCCGCGAGCTGCTCAACGAGGGCCGGCGGCTGCTGCAGGAGATCGACGCGGTGGCCAACCGGGTCAAGCGCGTGGCCACCGGCTGGGAGACGCAGCTCACGCTGGCCGTGGACAACGTGATCGCCCCGCGCGCGCTGTTCGACCTCACGGCGGCGTTCTACGAGATCCGCCCCGAAGGGAGCGACCAGGCCGGCCCGCCCACGCGCCTGAAGTTCCGCAACGAGGTGTTGTCCGGCACGTGGGAGGCCTTGCTCTCCGGCGAGGCCGACATCGCCATCGGCACCGGCGACCACACCCCGGCCCCTTCGGTGCACTGCGAAACGCTCGGGCACATCCAGTTCGTGTTCGTGGTGGCACCGCACCACCCGCTGGCCGCGGTGAAGGAGCCGCTGTCGCCCACGGTGATCGCCGCGCACCGCATCGTGGCGGTGGCCGACACGGCACGCGACCTGGCCCCCATCACGGTGGGTGTGCTGCCCGGCCAGGACGTGCTCACCGTGCCCTCGATGGCCGCCAAGCTCGAGGCGCTGCTGCGTGCGCTGGGCTGCGGCTCGCTGCCCGAGCCGCTGGTGCGCCGGCATGTCGAGGCCGGCCGGCTGGTGCAGAAGGAGACGGAAGTCGAGCGCCCCGCATTCCGGCTCAACTACGCCTGGCGCAACACCGGCCAGCGCCCTGGCCTGGCGCTCGCGTGGTGGCTCAGCCAGCTGGAAAGCCCGGCCACGCGCCGCGCGCTGCTGGAGCAGCATGAAGGCCTCATCCTCTGAGCGATGAGCAGACCCTACGTCGGCCGCTTTGCACCCTCGCCCACCGGGCCCTTGCACGCCGGCTCGCTCGTGGCGGCGCTGGCGAGCTGGCTCGACGCGCGGGCACACGGCGGGCGCTGGCTGGTGCGCATCGAAGACGTGGACGGCCCGCGCTGCGTGCCCGGCGCCGACCAGGAGATCCTGCGGCAGCTGGCCGCCGTGGCACTGCTGCCCGACGAGCCGCCGGTATGGCAGAGCCGCCGCGATGGGCTCTACCGGAAAGCGCTCGACCGCCTGCTCGCCACCGGCTGGGCCTACCCTTGCGGCTGCACCCGGCGCGACATCGAGCTGGCGCTTTCGGCCACCGGCCGGCAGCGCAGCCGCCATGGCGAACTGGCCTATCCCGGCACCTGCCGGCCCAGCCACGGAGGCCTGCGGGGCAAGCCGCCCCGGTCGGCGCGGCTGGCCTGCGCGGTGCATCCGGGCGATCGCATGGACGACGCGCCGCCGCTGGTGATCGACTGGCACGACCGTCGGCTGGGCCACCAGCGGCAGGACGTCACCGGCGAAGTGGGTGACTTCGTGCTGCAGCGCGCCGACGGCCTGTGGGCCTACCAGCTCGCGGTGGTGGTGGACGACGCCGAGCAGGGCGTGACCGACGTGGTGCGAGGCGAGGACCTGGCCGACAACACCCCCCGCCAGATCCATCTGCAACGCTGCCTCGGCCTGCCGGTACCGCGCTACCTGCACACGCCGCTCGTGCTCGGCCCCCATGGCGAGAAGCTGTCGAAGCAGAACGGCGCGCAGGCGCTGGTGCTGGACGACCCGCTGGCCGTCCTGCGCGCGGCCGGCCGGGTGCTCGGATTGCCGCAGCTCGATGCCGACGACGCGGCCGGCTGGCTGGCGGCAGCGGTGGCCGGCTGGCGCGCCGTCACGAGCGCTTGCGCATGACCACGCGCGACGGCGGGGGGCGACCCCTGCTACAGTGCGGGCTCGGTCGGCAGTTCACCCAGGCGTTGCCGCGCGACCCGCTCGCGAGCTAAACCTGCCCATACAACTTGTCCTGATGCGGTTTCGCCCCGTGCGCCGCGCTGCAAGTCGGCAACCCCAGCCCCCGGCCCGTGCCGGGTCCGGCGCATCGGACGGAGACCCGACGATGACTGCTTCTTCCCGCGAGCTCGTGCCCTTGCACGCAGCCGATCTTTCCAGCTTTGCGAAGGCGCTGCGCCGCCAGCTGCTCGAGCGGTTCGAGCGCGAAACACGGCCGCCCGGCCATGTGGAGCTGCTCAACATGCTGGCGCGTGCCGCCGGCCACCGCAACCTGCAAAGCCTGCAGGCCGCGCCGCCGCCGCGCGTGCCGCAAGGCGCCGCACCGCTTGCCACGACATTGACCGACACCGCCCAGCGGGCGCTGCGCCTGTTCGACGAACACGGGCGGCTGATGCGCTGGCCGATCAAGTACTCGACACAGCGGCTGCTGCTGTGGGGCTTGTGGATGCGCTTCGACGGCAAGCGCCGCTACACCGAGCGCGAGGTCAACGAGGTGCTCAACGCGCACCACGCCTTCGGCGACCACTGCATCCTGCGCCGCGAGCTCATCAACATGCGGCTGCTCGAACGCAAGCCCGACGGTTCCGAGTACCGGAAGGTGGCAGCCCGGCCGCAGCCGGAGGTGGCTGCGCTGCTGCGTGCCTTGCGGGCCCGTCGCGGCTGAGTTGCCCGGATCAGACCGCGAGCAGGTGCTGGCGGTAATGCAGCAGCTCGTCGATCGACTCGTGGATGTCGGCCATCGCGGTGTGCTTCTGCGCCTTCTTGAAGCCTTCCAGCGCCGCCGGCTTCCAGCGCCGCGCCAGCTCCTTGAGCGTGCTGACGTCGAGGTTGCGGTAGTGGAAAAAGGCTTCGAGCTCGGGCATGTAGTTGGCGAGGAAGCGGCGGTCCTGGCAGATCGAGTTGCCGCACATCGGTGACTTGCCCGCCGGCACGAAGTGCTTCAGGAAGGCGATGAGGTCGGCCTGCGCCTGAGCCTCGTTGACCGACGAGGCCTTCACCCTGTCGATCAGGCCCGAGCGGCCGTGGGTGCCCTTGTTCCAGGCATCCATCGCATCGAGCGTCTCGTCGCTCTGGTGCACGGCATACACCGGGCCTTCGACCCGCACGGCCAGCGCCGGGTCGGTGACCACCACGGCGATCTCGATGATGCGGTCGCTGTCGGGTTTCAGGCCGGTCATCTCGAGGTCGATCCAGATCAGGTTCTGGTCGCTCGGCTGCAGGGCCGTGGCGGCGATGTCGGCGGCGGTGCTGGTGTCGGTCATGGGAGGGTGCCTTCCTGAGGAGGCGGCCATTGTCGGCCAAGTCGCGAGGCCAAACCGTAAACTCGGCGCCCATGCAGCCTTCCGTCCTCACCTTCGTTTTCGCCGGCTTCCTGGCCGCCTCGCTGCTGGCCAGGCTGTGGCTGGCGTCCCGGCAGGTGCGCCATGTCGCCGCGCACCGCGGCAGCGTGCCTGTCCCGTTTGCCGCCACCGTGTCGCTGGCCGCGCACCAGCGCGCCGCCGACTACACCATCGCCAAGCTGCGCTTCGGCCTGTTGACCATGGCCGTGGGAGCCGCGGTGCTGCTCGGCTGGACGCTGCTGGGCGGCCTGGACGCCCTGAACCTGGCGCTGCGCGATGCGGTGCTGCCGCGCTGGGGCGGCATGGCCTACCAGCTGGCGCTGCTCTCGGCCTTCGTGCTCATCGGCGGCCTCATCGACCTGCCCTTCGAGGCCTGGAGCATCTTCCGCATCGAGCAGCAGTACGGCTTCAACCGCATGACGCCGGGCCTGTGGCTGGCCGACCTGGCCAAGGGCGTGGTGCTCGGTGCGGCGCTCGGCCTGCCGATCGCCGCGCTGATCCTGTGGCTCATGGGCGCCGCCGGGCCGATGTGGTGGCTGTGGGCCTGGGGCGCCTGGATGGGCTTCAACCTGCTGATGCTGGTGCTCTACCCGACCGTCATCGCACCGCTGTTCAACAAGTTCCGCCCGCTCGAAGACGACGCGCTGAAGACCCGCGTGCAGGCGCTGATGGCACGCTGCGGCTTTGCCGCCAAGGGGCTGTACGTGATGGACGGCTCGCGCCGTTCGGCCCATGCCAACGCCTATTTCACCGGCTTTGGCGCCGCCAAGCGCGTGGTGTTCTTCGACACGCTGCTGGCCAAGCTGAACCCGGGCGAGGTGGAGGCGGTGCTCGCGCATGAACTGGGCCACTTCAAGCACAAGCACGTCCAGAAGCGCATCGTCTCGATGTTCGCCCTCAGCCTCGCCGGCTTCGCGCTGCTGGGCTGGCTGGCGCAGCAGGCCTGGTTCTATGCCGGGCTGGGCGTGTCGCCCAACCTCGGGCAAGGCGCACCCAACGACGCGCTCGCGCTGCTGCTGTTCCTGCTGGCCGGGCCGGTGTTCGGCTTTTTCGTCTCGCCGCTGTTTGCCGGGCTGTCGCGCCGGCATGAGTTCCAGGCCGACGCCTATGCCTGCGCCCAGGCGAGCGCCAAGGACCTCGCGGGCGCGCTGCTCAAGCTCTACGAGGACAATGCCTCGACGCTGACGCCCGACCCGCTGTACGTGCGCTTCTACTATTCGCACCCGCCGGCTTCGGAGCGGCTGGCGGCCATGGAGGGCGTATGAGTCGCGAGCTGGCAATGATGAGATGCGTGGTGCCGCTGCAGGGCGGCCCCATGGCCGCGCAGGAGATCGACGACCACCTGAAGAAGGTGCAAGGCTGGTCCCTCGTGGGGGGCGCCATCGAGAAGACCTTCTCCTTCGCCAACTACCACCAGACCATGGCCTTCGTGAACGCGCTGGCCTGGATCGCGCATGGTCAGGACCATCACCCGGACCTGGCGGTGAGCTACGACCGCTGCGTGGTGCGCTTCAACACCCATTCGGTGGGCGGCATCTCGATCAACGACTTCATCTGCGCGGCCAAGGCCGACGCACTGCTGCAGCCGTGAGGCCTGCTTGACGAAGGCGGTCGTCCTCGACACGGGCCTCGTGGTGGCCAACCATGGCCGCCACTACATCGTCGAAACGCCCGACGGCGAACGGCTGATCTGCCACCCGCGCGGCAAGAAGAGCGATGCCGTGGTGGGCGACCGCGTGCGCTGGCAGGCCGCGGGCGACGAAGGCGTGATCGAGCACATCGAGCCGCGCCGCAACCTCTTCTTCCGCCAGGACGAATGGCGCACCAAGTCGTTCGCCGCCAACATCGACCAGCTGCTGGTGTGGGTGGCGGTGGAGCCGGTGTTCAGCGAGTCGCAGCTGGCGCGCGCGCTGATCGCGGCCGAACAGGCCGGCATCGCGGTGCGCATCGGCCTCAACAAGGTGGACCTGCCCCATGCCGACGCCGCACGGCAGCGGCTGAAGCCCTATCGCGACATGGGCTACGAAGTGCTGGAGTGCTCGCTTCGCGGGGACCGCAGCGGCTCCATCGCCATGCTCGCGCCGGTGCTGCACGGTCGCAGCACCCTGGTGCTCGGCCCCTCCGGCACCGGCAAGAGCACGCTCATCAACACGTTGGTGCCGGATGCGAGCGCACAGGTCGGCGAGGTCTCCCAGGCGCTGAACTCCGGCCGCCACACCACGACCAGCACGCAGTGGTACTGGCTGGACAAGCTGCATGCCTCCGCCCTGCTCGACTCGCCAGGGTTCCAGGAGTTCGGACTCAAGCAGGTGGAAGCGGCGGAGCTGGCTTCGCACATGCGCGATCTGCACGGCTACTCCGGGCAATGCCGCTTCTACAACTGCACGCACCGGCACGAACCGGGATGCGCCGTGCGCCATGCGGTGGACGCAGGCGACGTGAGCGCGTCGCGCTACCGCATCTATTGCGAGCTGTTCGAAGAGCTGAGCCAGAAGCGCTGGTAGCGGCGCACCGGCAGCGGCTCAGCCCAGCAGGTTGGCCAGCGACAGCAGCGCCAGCAGCAGCATCCACAACACCACCGAACGCCAGACCAGGCCGACCACGCTGCGCAAGTGACCGAATTCGGGCGCCATGCCGGGGGTGGAGCCTTCGGCGTCGGTGGACTGCGCATCGACCCCCACCTCGAAGGTCTTGGACCGGTCCGGCGTGAGACCCGGCGCGGCGCCCCCGCCCAGCCGCACGCCGACGGCGCCGGCCGCCGCGGCGAGGATCACCCCTTCGTGCGGCTGCCGCCACAGCGATGCATGGCGTCGCCAGCACTCCACGGCCTCTTCGAAGTTGCCGACCACTGCGAAGCCGAAGGCGGTCAGACGGGCCGGCAGGTGGTCGAGCAGCCCGAAAAGGTGCTGCGACAGCTGCATGAGCCGTTCGTTCGTCGGCACGCCCACCGTGCGGCTCTTGAAGGCCCAGTAGCGGCTCGCGAACTCGGCCATGCGGTACAGCACGGCGCCCATCGGCCCGAGGCCCACCGCCGACAGCACGATGAACCAGAAGAACACGCCGAACACATGGCGGTGCGCGGCGAGCAGAGAATGCTCGATCACGTGCCGCAGCAACTCGGCGCGCGGCAGTTCGCTCGCGTCGAGGTGGCGCCATTCGGCGAGCAGCTGGCGCGCGGTGAGTTCGTCGCCGCGCTCGAGCGCGTCGCGGATGTCGGTGAAGTAGTGGCTGAAGTGGCGGAAGCCGAGCGTGAGGTACAGCACCAACACGTTCCAGGCCAGCGCCAGCAGCAGGCTGAAGTGCGCGGTCACGAGGTAGACCAGCGCGACCAGCACGGCAGGCGTGAGCACCGTGATGCACCACACGACCCAGGCGTGATGCTCCTTGCCCGCATCGAAGTTGCGGCCGGTCCAGCGCACCCAGCCGATGAGCGAGTCGTGAACCCAGTTGTTGCGCGGCAGCGGACGCAGTTGCTCGATCAGCAGAGCACACAGCACGGCGAAAAAACTCATGCCGGCATCATAGCGACGGCTTGCTGCCGCAAAGCGCGCATCAAGCGATCAGGCAGCGGTAGAGGTTGCGCAGCATCGCCGCGGTGGCGCCCCAGATGAAATAGCGCAGCGCCGTCCCGTCGGCCAGCCGGTCTTCCCAGGGCATGGCGAACACCTCGCGGCGCTCGCCCTGCCATTCGATCAGGCGGCGCTCGTGGTTGGCTGGGTCGAGGATGAACGCCAGCGGCACCTCGAACACGTCGTCCACCTCGAACGGGTCGGGGGCCGGCGCAAAGCCGGGCGTCACGAGGCCCACCACCGGCGTGACGATGAAGTTGGTCACCGTGGTGTATTCGGGCAGCAGGCCGATCACCTCGACGTACGAGCGTGCGAGGCCGATCTCCTCTTCGGTTTCGCGCAGCGCCGTGTCGGCGGCGTCCACGTCGTCGGGTTCGGCACGGCCGCCGGGGAAGCTGATCTGCCCGGCGTGGTCACGCAGGTGGGCGGTACGGCGCGTCAGCAGCAGCGTCGGCTCGTCGCGCAGCACGAGCGGCACCAGCACCGAGGCACGCGCCGGCGGCCGGTCGAACATCGGCCGCTCGGCGATCAGCTCCGGCGTCCAGGCCGGCGGGGCGGCGAAGTGTTCGCGCAGCGCGTCGGGCCGCAGCCGCTCCAGCGGCACGCGCGGCAGATCGGCGCCGGTGCCGATGACCGGCAGCGACTCAGGGTCGAAGCGAGGGGTTTGCTGGGACATGCTCACGGACAACAAAAAAGCCGCCTGCTGGGCGCAAGGCGGCTTCTTTGCATGTTGGCGGACCGTCGCTCCGCTCAGGCCAGCTTCTCCTTGATGCGGGCCGACTTGCCGCTGCGCTCGCGCAGGTAGTACAGCTTGGCGCGGCGCACATCGCCGCGGCGCTTCACTTCGATCGAGGCGATCAGCGGGCTGTAGAGCTGGAAGGTACGCTCCACGCCTTCGCCGCTGGAGATCTTGCGGACGATGAAGCTGGAGTTCAGGCCGCGGTTGCGCTTGGCGATCACCACGCCTTCATAGGCCTGCACGCGCTTGCGGGTGCCTTCGACCACGTTGACGTTGACGATGACCGTGTCGCCCGGGGCAAAGGCGGGGACGTTCTTGTTGAGGCGAGCAATTTCTTCTTGCTCGAGCTGCTGGATCAGATCCATGAGGTTCTCCAAGTGATCGTGTCGGCGCTCGCCCATGCGTTCTTGGGCACGAGGCCCGTGGCGGCCCGGCAGAGGATCGAAAAGCCGGCCATTATAGCTGAAGGCTGGCCAGAAAGCGCTCGTCCGACGTCGAGAGCCGGCCGGCCGCACGCGCCGCGGCGATCAGGTCGGGCCGGCGCCGCGCAGTGAACTCGAGCTGGCGCTCCCGCCGCCAGCGGGCGATGTCGGCATGGTGGCCCGACAGCAGCACCGGCGGCACCGCCCGCCCGTCGGGCATCTGCTCGGGCCGGCTGTAGTGCGGGCAGTCGAGCAGCCCGTCGGAAAAGCTGTCCTGGACATGCGACTGCGCGTCGTTGAGCACCCCGGGCTTCAGGCGCGCCACTGCATCCAGCAGCGCCAGCGCCGGCAGCTCGCCGCCGGACAGCACGAAATCGCCCAGGCTCAGCTCCTCGTCGACATGGGCATCGATGAAGCGCTGGTCGATGCCTTCGTAGCGGCCGCAGACCAGCACCGCCCCGGGCTCCTGCGCCAGCGCAGTGACGCGGGCCTGCGACAGCGGTGTGCCGGCCGGGCTGAACAGCACCACGGGCGTCGGCGCCAGGCCGGCTGCCGCCTGCCCGGCGCGGATGGCCGCCAGCGCCTTCTCCAGAGGTTCGACCAGCATCACCATGCCGGGGCCGCCGCCGTAAGGCCGGTCGTCGACCCGGCGGTAGTTGTCTTCGGCGAAATCGCGCAGCGGCCACAGGCGCACGTCCACCGCCTTGGACTCGAAGGCGCGCCGCGTCACGCCGCTGGCCTGGAACGGCGCAAAGAGTTCGGGGAACAGGGTGATGACGTCGAAGCGCACCGGGCCCGCCTCAGTAGTCGAGGCCCCAGTCCACGACGATGCGCCGGCCGGGGAGATCGACCTGGTCGATGTATTGCGCGACGAAGGGGATCAGGCGTTCGTCCTCGCCCGCTTTTTCGCCTTCGGCCTGCCGGACCACCCGCAGCACGCTGTGCGCGCCGGTGTCGAGCAGGTCGGCCACGGTGCCGAGCGCGTCGCCCTCGCGGTTGACCACGGCAAGGCCGATCAGGTCGACCCAGTAGAACTCGTCGGTGGCGGCGGTGGGGAAGCTGGAGCGCGGCACGAACACGCGCGCGCCCCTCAACGCCTCTGCGGCATTGCGGTCGGGCACTTCCTGGGCGGTGGCAACCACGAGGTCGCCGTGTTCCTTGGCCTGCATGATGCGCAGGCGCGTGGGCAGCACCGGCGCACCGGCCGGACGCGGCTTGCCCGCAGGCGGCTGGATGAACCAGCGGCGAGTGGAAAACAGGGCCTGGGGATCCGAGGAAAAGGGCTGGACCTTGATCCCCCCCTTGATGCCCCAGGCGTCGACGATGCGGCCGACCTCGACCGCGTCGTCAGGCCAGGCGACCTGCTCGTCGTCGAGCGTGAACACGCTCACGTCAAGCCGCCTTGGCGCCGCAGCTTCAGGCTGCGGGAGCGACGGTGGCCTTGGCCTGCTTGACCAGGCGCACGACGGTCGGCGACGGCTGGGCGCCGTTGCCGGTCCAGTGCTCGAAGCGGTCGAACGCCACGCGCAGGCCTTGCTCGGTTTCGGCTGCCACCGGGTTGTAGAAGCCGATGCGCTCCAGGAAGCGGCCGTCGCGGCGGTTGCGCGAGTCGCTGACGACGATGTTGAAGAACGGGCGCTTCTTGGAGCCGCCACGTGCGAGTCGAATCACGACCATGTTGTTTCCTCAAGGACTATGGAAGCGACTGCCGCACCCGGGAGACACGCGGGGCTTGTCAGTCCGAGGCACCCTGCCCTCGCGGGCCTGGCACCGAAGATCGGTGAGGTTAGATACGCCCCGTGCACCCTCAAAAGCAGTGCCGAGGCCAGCACCGAAACCGCGCATTATAAACTCGAAGTGCCCCGTTGCCACCCACTCCGATGCATCCGCTTCTCATCCGCCCCAGCACCCCCGACGACGTGCCCGCCATCGCAGCCATCTACGGCTGGCATGTGCAAAACGGCACAGGAACCTTCGAGCTCGAGCCGCCCGGCCCGGACGACATGGGCAAACGGCGCGACGATGTGCTGTCCAAGGGACTGCCCTGGCTGGTGGCCGAACGGGGCGGACACGTGCTGGGCTATGCCTATGCCAACCACTTCCGGCCCCGCATGGCCTACCGGTTCGCGCTCGAGGACTCGATCTACCTCGCCTCCGACGCGCAGGGGCAGGGCATCGGCAAGCTGCTGCTGGCGGAGCTGCTCGCCCGTTGCGAGGCGCTGGGCGCCCGCCAGATGCTGGCGGTGATCGGCGATTCGGCCAACACCGGCTCCATCGGCGTGCACCGGTCACTCGGCTTTTCGGACCTGGGCGTCATGAAGTCGGTGGGCTGGAAGTTCGACCGCTGGCTCGACGTGGTGCTGATGCAGCGCAGCCTCGGCCCGGGCGACGGGCAGGACCCGATCGAGTACGGTGCGGCCTCGTGAACGGCTACAAGTCCAAGACGCTGGCGGCCTGGATCGCGCTGCTGGCGGGCAGCCTGGGCCTGCACCGCTTCTACCTCCATGGCTTCGGCGACCGCTGGGGCTGGCTGCACCCGTGGCCCACGCTGCTGGGCGCCTGGGGCCTGCTGCGCATGCAGCAACTCGGGCAGGACGACCGCCTGGCCTGGGCGCTCATCCCGCTGGCCGGCCTGATGGTGGCGCAGGGTGCGCTGTGGGCGATCCTGTACGGCCTGATGCCAGACGAGCGCTGGAACGCCCGATTCAACCCGCAGGGCCCCGAGCACAAGACCGGCTGGTCCACGGTGTTTGCGGTGGTGCTGGCCCTGATGCTGGGCGCCGCCGTGCTGATGGCCACCATCGCCTTCAGCGGCCAGCGCTACTTCGAATACCAGATCGACGAAGCCCGCAAGATCAGCCAGTGACGGCAACCCGCGCAGCGGCGCCGCCTGGTCAGAAGAGGTAGAGGCTCACGCCGTAGAACACGGCCGCGATGAAGGCCGAGGCAGGGATCGTGAAGATCCAGGCCCAGACGATGTTGCCGGCCACACCCCAGCGCACTGCCGAGGCGCGCTGCGTCGAGCCCACGCCGACGATGGCGCCGGTGATGGTGTGGGTGGTGGACACCGGGACGCCCAGTGCGGTGGCCAGGAACAGCGTCATCGCCCCGCCGGTTTCGGCACAGAACCCACCCACCGGCTTCAGCTTCGTGATCTTCTGGCCCATGGTCTTGACGATGCGCCAGCCGCCGAACATGGTGCCCA
>CAMLNA010000075.1 GCA_946481025.1 uncultured Rivibacter sp. | reverse complement strand
GCCCACGTCAAACAGTTCAAACGAACCCGAAGCATCCTCACCGTCCCCTCCTTGAAAGAGGCCGGATGTTACATGCACATGAGAATCATTGTCATTTGTGAAGGAGGCCGGGTCGATGTTTTCAATATACGGAGCGACACATATAAACTTCCGCGCTCCTGCCCTATAGCCTGCTGGTTCTGCCATTCTCGATATAGGTAGCCACATATAAATCCGGCACGCCTCTTCCATGCGCAACAAGATGCCCCGCATGTTCGCGGCCTCCACCCTGCTGCTGTGCTGGCAAGCCTCGGCCGCCGACCTCACCGTGTCGGCCGCCGCCAGCCTCACCCACGCGTTTCGCGAACTCGCGCCGCTGTATGAAGCGCAGAACCGCGGCACCAGGGTGCTGCTGAACTTCGGAGCCTCGGGCGCCCTGCTGCAGCAGATCGCCAAGGGCGCGCCGGCCGACGTGTTCGCCAGCGCCGACCAGGAGACGATGGATCAGGCACAGGGCCAGGCGCTCATCGCCGCGGCCGAGCGGCGCAACTTCGTGTCGAACACGCTGGTCGTGGTCGTCCCGGCCGACGCCAGGGCCATGCCCAGGACGGTGGGTGAACTGGCGCAGCCGGCCTATGCCCGCATCGCCATCGGCCTGCCCGCCAGCGTGCCGGTGGGGCGCTACACGAAAGGCGTGCTCGAAAAGGCCGGCCTGTGGAGCGCCGTCGAGCCGAAGGTGATCGGCGCGCAGAACGTGCGGCAGGCGCTCGACTATGTGGCGCGCGGCGAGGTCGATGCCGGCTTCGTATATGCCACCGATGCCGCGGCGCTGCCCGGCAAGGTGAAGGTCGCGCTCACGGTGCCCACCGAAGTGCCGGTGCTCTATCCCATCGCACCGGTGGCCGGCAGCGCCCATGCGGCAGAGGCGCGCAGGTTCGTGGCCTTCGTGGTCTCGCCGCCCGCCCAGGCGGTGCTGGCGCGGCACGGCTTCGGCAGGCCCTGAGCGCCCCCATGGAAGGTGCCTGGGTCGCACTCGCGCTGACGCTCAAGGTGGCCGGCTGGGCCACCCTGATCAACCTCGTGCTGGGCGTGGCGGTCGGCTGGTGGCTGGCCCGCGCGCGGGTGCGCGGGCGCGACGTGATCGACGCCCTGCTCACGCTGCCGATGGTGCTGCCGCCCACGGTGCTGGGCTACTACCTGCTGGTGCTGATCGGCAAGCGCGGCGCCCTCGGCGGCTGGCTGCATTCGACCTTCGGCATCAACCTCATCTTCACCTGGCAGGGCGCGGTGATCGCGGCCACCATCGTCGCCTTCCCGCTGATCTTCAAGTCGGCGCGCGCCGCCTTCGAGGCGGTGGACCCTCAGCTGGAACAGGCCGCACGCGTGCTGGGACTGGGCGAGATGGCGGTGTTCTTCCGGGTGACGCTGCCGCTGGCCTGGCGCGGCGTGCTGGCCGGAGCCCTGCTGGCCTTCGCGCGCGCCACCGGCGAGTTCGGTGCCACGCTCATGGTGGCAGGCAGCATCCCCGGCAAGACGCAGACGCTGGCGGTGGCCGTCTACGAGGCGGTGCAGGCCGGGCAGGACGACGTGGCCAACTTCCTGGTGCTGGTCACCTCGGTCACCTGCGTGGCCGTGCTGCTGGCCGCCGGCTGGCTGGCGCCCGGTCGCGTGCCGGCAGACGCCGGGCGTTCGAGGAGGTAGCGCGATGGTGTGGCATGTGGACGTGCGGCGTCGCTTCGAACACGGCAAGCGCCGCTTCGACCTGCACGCGAAGTTCGCCAGCGCCTCGCGGCGGCTGGTGCTGTTCGGCGCCTCGGGCGCCGGCAAGAGCCAGACGCTGAAGATCATCGCCGGCCTCACGGAGCCTGACGCCGGCCACGTGCGCCTGAACGGCGAGGTGCTGGTCGACCGTGCGCGCGGCATCGACGTGCCGGCACGACACCGCCGGCTGGCCTACGTGTTCCAGGACTACGCGCTCTTTCCCCACCTCACCGTGCTGCAGAACATCGCCTTCGGCGTGCACCGCGGCTGGCTCAACGCGCGCAGGCACGAGCACCACGAGGCGGCGCAGCGCTGGCTGCGCACCTTCGAGCTGGAGCCGGTGGCGCACCACTACCCCGAGCAGTTGTCGGGCGGGCAACGCCAGCGCACCGCGCTGGCCCGCGCGCTGGTGGCTCAACCGCGTGCCCTGCTGCTGGACGAGCCCTTCGCCGCCCTCGACCCCGCCCTGCGCGCCCGCTTGCGGGACGAACTGGCCGACCTGCAGGCCGCGCTCGACATCCCGCTGGTGCTCATCTCCCATGACGAGGCCGACGTCCGGCGGCTGGGCGACGACGTGCTGGAAATGCGCGACGGCCAGATGGTCGGCCAGGGCGGCAGGCACGAGCTGCCGCCCCATGCATCGGCTTGACGAGGGGCGCGCCATGGCACGGATGAAGCCGAAACGCGAGCCGATCGAGCTGCAGGGCTCGGTGTGGATGAACGTGGGCGGCGAGACGCTGGGAGGCAGCAGCCGCATCGAGCTGCTGCGCGCCATTGGCGAGCACGGCTCGATCACGCAGGCCGCCCGGGCGGTGGGCATGAGCTACAAGGCCGCCTGGGATGCGGTGGACGCGATGAACAACCTCGCCGGCGCGCCGCTGGTGGAGCGCTGCAGCACCGGCGGCCGCGGCGGCGGCTCGCGGCTCACCGAGCGCGGCCGGCAACTGGCCGAGCGCTTCATGCAGATCGAGTCGGCCCACCAGCGCTTCGTGCAGCTGCTCGGCCGCGAGGCGACCGACCTATCGCAGGACTTCAACCTGCTGAGGATGCTGAACATGAAGACCAGCGCACGCAACCAGTTCATCGGCACGGTGAGCGGCTACCGCGCCGGCTCGGTGAACGACGAAGTGGAACTCGCGCTCCCCGGCGGCGCCCGCATCGTGGCCATCGTCACCCGCGAAAGCACCGAGCAGCTCGGGCTGAAGCTGGGCGCGAGCGCCTTTGCGCTCATCAAGGCGTCGTCGGTCATCGTGGCCACCGAACTCGAGGGCGCCCGCATGTCGGCCCGCAATCAGCTCGCCGGCACGGTGCAGGCGGTGCACCCCGGCGCGGTGAATGCCGAGGTGGTGATCGATATCGGTGGCGGCAACAGCATCGCCGCCGTGGTGACGCAGGCGAGCCTCCAGGCCATGGGGCTGCAGGCAGGCATGCCGGCCACCGCGCTTTTCAAGGCGTCGAGCGTGATCCTGGGCGCGATGGCCTGACCCCGCTCCGGGCAAAAAAATGCCAGCGGCGAAAAACACCGCTGGCTTCAAGGGTCGTGTGGACTGGCTTGCGCATCATACTGTATGTTCGTACAGTATCAACCGCCGCCGGAGAAAGCCATGCAAGACCTCACCGCCCCCGAATGGATCGCCCGTTGTTCCTCGCGCCTGCAGGAACAGTGGCCGCGGCTGCCGCGCACCGACACCGACCACATGGCCAGCGCGCTGTGGGCCGACGACCACTGGCGCGCGATGGCACCTGAAGCCGCCGCGTTGGCCTGGCTGCAGCAGGGCGTGCTGGCCGCGGCTTGAGCGCCACGCCACTAGGCGGCGGCCAGGGGCAGGCTCAGCACGAAGCAGCTGCCCGGCGCCGGCTGGCGCGCTTCGCAGCGCACGCGGCCGCCGTGCCGGTCGGCGATCTGTCGCACGAGGCTCAAGCCGAGCCCCACCCCGCCCGCATGCTCCGCATGGCCCGGCAGGCGATAGAACGGCTCGAAGATCCGCTCGCGCTGGTCCGCCGGCACCCCCGGGCCGCGGTCGCTCACGCGGATCTCCACCTGGCCCGCGCCCGCGCGTCGCACCGTGATCTCGGGTGCCTCGCTGCCGCCGTAGCGGCGCGCGTTCTCGAGCAGGTTGCGCAGGGCGCGGCGCAGCAACCGCTCCTCGCCCAACACCAGCACCGCTTCGCCGTCGAGCACCGCATCCACCCGCGCGGCCTCCTCGGCCGCGAGGCCCAGCAGGTCGACCGGCTCACGCTCGACGCTCGAGCGCGCGTCGAGCCGGCTGGCCAGCAGCACTTCGTCGATCAGTACGTCGAGCTCTCTGATGTCGCGGTCGATCTCGTGCCTGAGCTTGTCGCGCCGCTCGGGCGAAGCGCCGTCCAGCATGCCCACCGCCATCTTGAGCCGCGCCAGCGGCGACCGGAGCTCGTGGCTCGCGTTGGCCAGCAGCGAGCGGTTGGCACGCACCAGCTGCTCCACGCGTTCAGCGGCGTCGTTGAAGCTGGCCGCCACCTCGGCCACCTCGTCGCGGCCATCCACCGCAACGCGGAGGCTCAACTGGCCGGCGCCGAAGGCCTGGACGCCGCGCTTCAGGGCTTCGAGCCGGCGAGTGAGGCGGCGCACCACCGGGTAGGCGCCTGCCGCCACTGCAACGAACAGCACGATCAGCGTGACCACGAGGCCCGCACCGCCGCCGAACAGGATGGGCGGCAGGTGGAAGCCATAGCCGCCGGCGTCGCGCGGCGGCTCCATCGGGCGCTCGCCGTCGAACGGGGGGCGCCCGCCGGGCGGCTGCGGCTGCGGGCCGCCTTCGCGGATGATGCGCGGCAAGCCGCGCCAGATCCACAGTGCCCGCCCGTCGGACAGCGCGATGCGCTGGGCACGCCTGGGCATGCCGCCCAGCTCGGCCTCGCGCCGCGAGAACAGCTCGGAGGTCGCGATGCGCCTGCCCTGCTCGTTGTCGAGCGCCAGCGCCATGCGCAGCCGCTGCGACCACTCGAGCACCGCGGCGCGCTGCTCGGCCTCGGGCGCCTCGGCCGGCGGCAGGCTGTTCTCGATCAGCGCAGCCCAGGCGGCCGTGCGTTCGGACACCTGGTTCTGGAAGGTCTCGCGCTCCTGCTCGATGTTGCGCTTGACCACCCAGCCGGCCACCACGGCAAACGCCAGCAGCACCGCCACGACGGTGATGTAGATGCGAAGGTACAGCGACTTCATGCGGCAACGCCCTCATGCCGGCGCCGGTGCCGGTGCTGGTACGCGAGCCGCCCCGCCGTCATGCCTCCGAGGCCTCGCTGTCCTGCTTCTTGGCGAACACATAGCCCACGCCGCGCACGGTCAGGATGCGCCGCGGATTCTTCGGGTCGTCTTCGATGGCGGCGCGGATGCGCGACACATGCACGTCGATCGAGCGGTCGAAGGCCTCGAGCGGGTGGCCCTTGAGCGCATCCATGATCTGGTCGCGGCTCAGCACGCGGCCCGGGCTCTGGGCGAGCACGAGCAGCAGGTCGAACTGGTAGCTCGTCAGTTCGCAGGGCTTGCCGGCCAGGCGCGCCTGGCGCTCGCCGAGGTCGATCTCGAGCCGGCCGAAACGCAGCACATCGTCGTCGCCTTGCGTCGGCGAGGCACGCCGCAGCAGCGCCTTCAGCCGCGCCAGCAGCTCGCGCGGCTCGAACGGCTTGGGCAGGTAGTCGTCGGCCCCGAGCTCGAGCCCGACGATGCGGTCCATCGGCTCGCCGCGCGCGGTGAGCATGAGCAGCGGCAGGTGCCGGGTGCGCGGGGCGGCGCGCAGCTCGCGCGTGAGGTCGAGGCCGTCTCCGTCGGGCAGCATCAGGTCGAGCAGCAGCGCGTCGAAGGTTTCTCGCGCCAGCAGCTCGCGGCCTGCGGCCAGCGACGGCGCCACGTCGATGTCGAAGCCGGCACTGCGCAGGTAGTCGCCCACCATGCCGGTCAGGCGCAGGTCGTCGTCGATCAGCAGGACACGTGCAGTCATGGGCGGAACCGTGGCTGAAAAAACGCGCCCCGGAGCCGGAATGACGCGGGGCGGAAAGCGGGAGTCAAGCATAAGCGAGGAAGAAGCGGCAAGGGCCGCATGCCTTGCGGCACGCGGCCTTCGCGGGCCCGGTCAGCGGGTCGGGCGGTCGAGGTCCTGACGCTCGCGCATGTGGCGCTGCATCATGTCGCGCCGCTGCTTCATGCGCTCGGCCAGCTGCGTGCGCTGCTCGGGCGTGAGCACACGGCTGATGTCGAGCATGGCCTGCATCACGCGCTTGGACGCCTGATCGTGCTGGCCGAGCATCTGCTGGCGCAGCGACTCGGCGGCGTTGGCATCGACCGTCGGGCTGGTGAACAGCGCGGCGGCACGGTCGCGCAGGCCCTTGCCGGCTTCGCGCTGCGCCTTGAGGTCGGCCGCGGCGGCGGTGACGATCTGCTTGATCTGCGTGCGTTGCGCCTCGGTGGCATTCACGTCGCGCAGCACGTGGTCGACCATGCGGTTCATCCGTTCGGGCGAACCGGCGAACATGCCGGGGCCACCGAAGCCGGCGACGCCCGGGCCACGATCAGCGCCGCCATGGGCCCAGGCGGCCAGGCCGATGGAGCCTGCCAGGCCGATGACCACGGCCGCGACATAGCGGCGCATGCCGGACTTCGGTTGGGGTGAAGAAGAGGTCATGTGAACTCCTTGGGTAGCGGACAGGGGCTGTCCATGGCGTTCACTGTCCGACGAAGGGGTATCGCCCGTGTGGGGACGCAGTAAAGAACTGTATACAGGAGCCTCACTGAGCCCTGACGAACCGCACCAGCCGGCGGCGCCAGGCGAAGGCCGGGTTGCCGCTGCGCACTTCGGCCTGCAGCACCTGCCCGGTACGGCGCTCGACCACGAGCCAGCCTTCGATGCGCTCGCTGCCCGCGGCCGGGGATTGCGTGTCGCGCACATTCGAGGGCACATGGCCCTGCAGCTCGATGCGGGCCGCTTCGAAGCGGCGGCCTTCCAGCTCATGCGTCAGCAGGGTGGTCACCCGGCCTTGGAGGCGGCCGATACCGTCCTGCACGTCGCCGGTGCCCACCTCGCCTTCGAGTTGCTGGCCCGGCACGGCATCGGCGCGCAGGAAACGCAGCAGGCGCAGCCCGGCGACGGCACCCGAGCGCCAGTTGCCGGCCGCATCGGTGGTCCACCGCATCGTGTCGTCGCCGCTCACGTATTCGAGCCGGCCGGGCTTGACGGTGCGCAGCCGCCATTCGCTGCGGCCGGCCGGCTGGCCCGAGATCGGCTCGAACTCCTGGTAGGTGTAGCGGTCGCCTGCAGCAGGCAGTCCGCGGTGCACGCCGTCGTCCGGCAGCTTCGGCACGTCGGGTGCTTCCTCGCGAGCGCACTGCTTGCCGGCCATCGCCTGCAGCAAGGCCTCGTGCTCACCCTTGAGCAGGGCCAGCTCGGCGGCCTGCTGTTCGTTGCCGCGCATGACCATCAGCGCGGGCCAGAACGCCATGACGCCCACGCCGAGCGCGATCAGGTTGTTGCCGCGTTGTGCGTCCACCGCGAAGGCCAGGTCTTCCGCCTGCTGCTCCACGCCGTCGAGTGCGCCGCGCAACTGCGTGCACGACAAGTCCAGCAGCGGCTGCACGGCCGTGGGCACCGGCGCCACCTGGTCGGAGCGCACGGCGCAGCCGGCCAGGAGGCCAGCGCAGGCAAGCAGCAGGAAGCGGGAGGCCGGCAGCACGCGCGCGATTGTGCCGGCTGTGCCGCCCGCCGCGCTCAGGCCGGATCGTCCACCGGCCGGGGCGACAGGACGCCGGGTGGGCGCGGCGCTGCAACCGCACCGCCTGCCGCCTCGACGCCCGCATGGCGCGCGCTTGCGGCCGCGCCGGCCGGCGGCGGCGCGGCAAAGCGCAACACCACGCTGAAGCCGCGGCCGCCAAGGCCGCGGCCCACCTCGATGCGGGCCCCGTGCAGCTGGGCGATGCGCGACACCAGCGACAGCCCCACGCCGCTGCCGCGCCCGCCGGCACCGGGCACCCGGTAGAAGCGGTCGAAGATGCGCTCGTATTCGCTCTCGGGCACGCCCGGGCCGTCGTCGGCCACCTTGAGCATGACCTCGCCGTCCTGCGAGCCGCACGACACCTGCACACGCCCCCCGACGCCGCTGTAGCGCAAGGCGTTGTCCACGAGGTTGCGCACCAGGATGCCCAGCGAATCGATGTCGCCGACGATCTCGCAGACCTCGAGCTCGAGCGCGATGCGCTGCTGCTTCTGCTGAGCCGACAGCTCGAAATCGCGCACCACCACCTCGATCACCTCGTACAACCCGATGCGGCGCTCGCTGTCGAGCGTGCGGCCCTGGTCGAGCCGCGCCAGGTCGAGCAGCTGCTCGGCGAGCCGGGCGCTGCGCTGCACCACCGCATTCAGGCGGATCAGCGCATCGCGGCCTTCCTGCGGGTCCTTGGCATCGAGGGCGAGCTGGGTGTGCGCCAGCAGCGCCGCCAGCGGCGTGCGCAGTTCGTGCGCAGCGTCGGCGATGAAGCGCCGCTCGCCCTGTACCGAGGTGTCGAGCCGCTGCATCAGCCGGTTGAACGACTCCACCAGCGGCGCCACCTCCTCGGGCAAGTCGACGCTGGGCAGCGGCTTGAGGTCGAGCGCGTGGCGCTGCTGGATCGCGTCCTGCACCTTGGTGACCGGGCGCAGCGACCAGCAGATCACGAACCAGAGCACCGCCGCCAGCAGGCCGCCGACCAGCAGTGCCGCGACCAGGCTCAGCTTGATCCAGCGTGCCAGCTCGGCATGCAGCTGCTCGTGCGTGCGGCCGACCTGCACGACGATGCGGCCGCTCGAGTCGCCGATGCTGTAGACGCGCCAGGAATGCCCATCGACCTCGGCATCGGCGAAGCCATCCTGGAAGTCGGCCCGCAACGGCACGGTGGGCGCTCCGGGCGAGCGGAAGGCGCTCTGGCCGGAGCGCGTCCAGACCTGGAAGCTCGCCTTTTCGCCGCGGAACGCCCGCTCGGCCAAGCTCAGGCGGCGCGGCGGCGTGTTGGCCGCACTGCGCTCGCCGGGGGGCAGGCGGAAGGTGCGCGACGCATTGGTGACCTGGTCCACGTTGTCGGGCAGCGAGAGCAGGATCTGCTGCGCGATCAGGCGCAGCGAGCTGTCCCACCAGCCGGTCTGCTGGCGGTTGAGCATCATGCTCTGGCAACCGAACCACACGGCCCAGAACGACAGCAGCACCACCAGCAGTGCCACCAGCAGCCGGCCGCGCAGCGAGCGGGGCATCCAGCGCAGCAGCATCGAACCCGCACAGGATTCGCCGGTGGCTGCAGGGTCGTGGCGCTTCATGCCGTCCGCTCCTCGCCGATCCGATAGCCGAAGCCATGCACGGTGGCGATCAGCTCGTCGCCGAGCTTGCGGCGCAGCTGGTGCACGTACACCGCGATGGTGTTGCTTTCGATGTTGCTGGCACCGCCGTACACCGCGTCTTCGAGCTGGGCCCGGGTGACCACCCAGCCACGCCGCTCCATCAGCGCGAGCAGCGTGCGGTATTCGTTGACGCTCAGCGTGACCGGCTCGCCCGCGCGGGTGACGCTGCGCCGCGCCGGATCGACCACCACGTCGCCCTGCGTGAGCATGGGCGACACGCGGCCCTGGCTGCGCCGCACCACGGCACGCAGGCGCGCGCTCAGTTCGTCGAGCTGGAACGGCTTCACGACGTAGTCGTCGGCGCCGGCATCGAGCCCTGCGATGCGGTCGCTCAGCTGGTCGCGCGCCGTGACGATGAGCACCGGCGTGGCGTCGTAGCGGGCGCGCATGGCCTGCAGCACGCCGATGCCCGAGCCGTTGGGCAGGCCCAGGTCGAGCAGCACCGCCCCGAAGCCGTGCTCGCTGCCCAGCGCCAGGCGCGCAGCGCCGGCATCGTTGACCCAATCGACACGGTAGCCGTCGCGATGCAGCCCGGCCTTCACCGCCTGCGCGAGCATCTCGTCGTCCTCGACCAGCAACAGGTTCATCGTGCCTCTACTTATCTTTGCAAACGTGATTGTGCGGCCGCTGCCGGCCCGCTGCGAAGTGTGAATTCGCGCGTTTAAAGAGTTCTTAAGCACACGGCAAAGAGTTCTTAAACGCGAGCCCGAAGAATGCGCCGCAACGATGGCTCGACACACGAGCCCGAATCACCCGCAAAGCGGAGGCGCAGATGCTGAACTCATCGGTGAACGATCGGCAAACACAACCCGGCGCACGTGCCGTGCTCGCGCCCTGGCCGGCCGGGCAAGCCCCTGCCGATGAAGCGACCCGGCCGCTCGACAGCGCGCCGTCGGCGACGCCCGCCGGCAGCCACACGCACGAAACCCTGCACAACCTGCACCTCGTGGCCATGAAGGCCGGCAAGGCGCATCAGGTGGTGCAGGTGGGCGACGCCGAAGAGCTGCTGTGGGAAGCGTCCCGCGAACGCGTGGTGCAGCGCTTCTTCCCGGCGGGCGGCGAGTTGCGCGCCATGCTGGGGGCCGATGGCAGGCCGCGGGCGTGGTGGCAGCGTCATGTGGGTCTTCCGCTGCGCGGCAGCAAGGCCTACCGGCTGCCCTACGCCATACCGAATCTCTCGGTGCATGCGATCGACACCGACCGGCGCCGCGGCCGCGCGGCACAGCACGCGCTGCAGGCCTTCTTTGCCGAGACCTTCATCGACGACCTCGCCATCGTTGCGGACGCCGACCCGTTCGAATACCGGCGAGCCTTGCTGCCCGCCGGCTCGCGCCAGCGCCACGTGCTCGAGGAGTCGGCACGCCGCGCCGGCTGGGGCTCGCCGCTGGCGGCCGGCCGGGGCCGCGGCATCGCGCTGGTGGAGAGCGAAGGCGCATTGGCCGCCGAGGTGGTGGAGGCGTCGCTCGACGAGCGCGGCCGGCTGCTGGTGCATCGGATCACTGCCGTGCTCGACAGCGGCGACACCGAGCCGCAGGCTTCCAGCTCGCTGCAGGCGGAAGTGGCGCTGCTGATGGGCCTCGATGCCGCTCTGGCCGAACCGGTGCCTGCGGCCCTGCGCCCCGTCATCGACCTGCATTTCGTGCGCAGCAGCGCACCGGCGTGCGAGCAGCACGAAACCGCGCTGCCCGCGGTGGCGCCGGCGCTGGCCAACGCCCTGTTTGCCGCGAGCGGCCAGCGCCATCACGCGCTGCCGATCGCCCACCCGACAGCCCAGGTGCACACCGGCCGCGCGCCGGCGGCGTTCCTGAGTCTGTGAACGCCGCGGTCTACGGCGTCCATGTTGTTGTTTGCGTTTGTCCCCTTGAGTCCTCGCCCCCTCAGCGAAAGAAAGGAAAGTCATGAACAAGCTGTTTGTCACCACCGCATTGGCCGCAGCCGCGCTGCTGCCGCTGGCCGCCCAGGCCCAGGAGACCAAACCCGCGGCGAAGCCGCTCACGCGGGCGGAAGTGATCGCCGAACTGCAACGCGCCCGCGCCAGCGGTGAATACGACGCGTTGCATGCCGAGACGCCCGACTCGCTGGGCCGCGGCCCGCAGCCGGCCTACTCCAGCTGGGAAGCCTGGCGCGCCGCCAAGGCCGCCGAACAGAGCCAGAAGCAGGCCCAGGCTCCCCGGCAGTAAGCCGACCCGTTTCTCGTCTCCAGGTTGAACCTTGGGCCCCGCTTGTCGGGGCCTTTTTCTTGGCAGCCCGAGCGCCGGCCTGTGCGATGGCAGCCAGGCTCCAGCACCACCAGGCGGACCACAGCACGTGGCTCAGGAAGTGCGCTCCGCGCGCCACCTGCGTCCAGCCCGCCAGAGCACCGACCACGAGCGTGGTCGCCAGCATGACCCACGCGGCACGAGGGCGATGCGGCCGCCAAAGGAAGTACAGGCCGAAGAACGCAAATGCGCTCACCGCATGGCCGGACGGGAAGCAGTGCCCCGGCCCCTGGTCCGCGACGCCCGGCAGCCAATGCGGCACGTAGACGGCCCCTCCGCCGAACTCAGCCAGATCCCATGGGCAGCTCGTGGTGCTGAAGCGCTTGAGCAGCGGCACCAGCAGCATCGAGGCCACGACCACCAACAACCAATACCCCCGTTGCGCCCTGCCCGGGCCCTGCACGATCGGGCGCAGGGCATCCCACACGAGCAGTGCCAGCAAGCACCCGGCCAGCCAGCGCCCCCCTTCGTGCAGCAGCCCGCGGGTCCACCAGGCGTCGCGCAGGGCGAAGCCGTGGGGGCTGCCGTAGAGACGGGACAGGGGCAGGTCCCAGCGGCCGGCTTCCCACGCGAGCAGCACCAGCAGCGCCGCCACCGAGGCCAGCACTTCGCAGCGCACCGCCTTGAGCGCAAGCCTCATGCCGGGTCGGCAACGCCGGCCGGGCGGCAGGCCTGCGTCAGGTCGAGCGCCGGCTCATGCAACGAAGTGCGCACGTCCAGCAGTCCCAGGAGCGTGTGGAACAGGTGGTCATGGCTCACCGGCTGGCTGGCACGACGCTGCAGTTCCGGCAGCAGGCAGCCGCGGTTCAGACCGGCCGCCGCCTCGAAGCCGGTGCTGGTCCACGCGATCATCGGCACGCGCTTCTGCACCTCAGGCGCCACGGCGTACGGCATGCCGTGCAGGAAGAGCCCATGCTCGCCGAGCGACTCGCCATGGTCGGACGCGTAGACGAGCGCCGAATCGACTTCGGCCGCATGCGCGCGCAGCTTGGCAATGGCAGTGGCGAGCACGTGGTCGGTGTAGAGCACCGAGTTGTCGTACGCGTTGGTGATCTCCTCGGCGCTGCAGCGGCGCAGGTCATCGTCCCGGCAGTCGGGCCCGAACTGGGCGAATGCGGGCGGGTAGCGCCGGAAGTACGAGGGGCCGTGGCTGCCGAGCATGTGGAACACCCACAGCTGCGTGCCCTGCGCGCGTTGCAGCCGCTCGTCCATGTCGTGCAGCAGCCCCTCGTCGAGGCAGTGCTCCTCGTTGCACAGCCCCGGGGCGTTGCGGGACGACACCGTGTCGCCGGGCAGGCCGTCACACACGCCCTTGCAGCCGCTCTGGTTGTCGCGCCAGTGCACGCGCACGCCCGCGCGGTCGGCCACGTGCAGCAGGGACTGCTGGCCGCGAATGCGGGCCTCGTCGTAGTCGCGCCGGCCCACCGGCGCGAACATGCATGGCACGGAGACTTCGGTGTTGGTGCCGCAGGCGCCGACCTGCGCGAAGTTGACCACCGGCAACTGCGCGAGCTGCGGCGTGGTCCGGCGCGCGTAGCCCGACAGCCCCCAGTTGGCGGCCCGCGCCGTCTCACCCACCACCAGCACCACGACCACCGGCCTGCGCCGGGCCTCCCATGAAGGGCCGGGCCGGGCATCGAGCCCGATGGGCTGCCGCGGCTTTGCGGCCTTGCGCGCGTCGGCCGCGAGCACCGAGCCGGCCGACCAGAGATAGTTGCCCGGCGTGACGAGGTAACGCACTTCGTGGTGGTTGCGCAGCAGCGCGGCCAGCGGCTGGAACACCGACAGCGTCGTGCCGGCCAGCACCAGTGTCAGCAGCACCAGCCAGCCGACGCGGCGGCCGGTCGCCGCCGGCCAGGGCTTGCGGACCACCCGCACGCGCCACAGCAGCAGGCAGGGCAGGCCCGCATACAGCAGCAGCTGCCACAGCAGGTCGGCGTTGAGGAGCTCGCCGGCCTCGGCGGGGTCGGTGCGCAGGACGTTGCGCAGCATCGACGGGTCGAGGACCACACCGAAGGCGCCCATGTAGTAAGCCGCTGCGGCGTTGGTCACCGCCAGCACGGCCAGCAGCGGCTTGACGGTCCAGCGGTTCGCCACGGCCAGCAGCAGCAGCGCATGCAGCGCGACCACCAGCGTGAAGGTCGCGGCCGCGAAGCCCCAGGTGGCGGGCTCGGACCAGTCTCGCCCGCGCAGCACTGCAGCATGGAGCGGCCGGTTCACCGCCAGCGCCCAGAACAGGCACGCCCAGAGCACCAGTTGCTCCACCGTGGCGTCGATGCGCCCGGTCCGCCAGCCGCCGCGCGGTGGCCACCATGTCGTTGGTACGGAAGGATTCATCCCGCGGATTGCGCCTCGGCACCCTGAAGCGCGCCTGAAGCGAACCTGAAGCCAGCCTGAAGCGCCGCGGTGGTACGGTTGCGGCCATTTGCACTTGCCACCACCCATCAGGAGACACGGCGCATGAGGCTGCTGCTGCTCGAGGACGACGAACTGCTCGGCGACGGCCTGCGCGAGTTCCTGCGCCTGGAAGGCCACGTGGTGGACTGGTGCCGCTCGCTGCATGAGGCCCAGGCGCTGCGAGGTGAACCCTTCGACGTGCTGCTGGTGGACTGGCAGCTGCCCGACGGCTCCGGGCTGGAGTGGTTGCGTGCGCGCCGAAGCCGCGGTGATGCCGCGCCGGCGCTGATGCTCACCGCGCGCGACCTGCTGCAGCACCGCATCGAAGGGCTGGACGGCGGCGCCGACGACTACCTGGTGAAGCCGTTCGCCCCGGAGGAGCTGGCCGCGCGGCTGCGCGCGATGCAGCGCCGGCTCGCCGGCAGCGCGACGTCGCTGCGGCGCCTGGGCAGCGTCGAAGTGGACCTCGGCGCCAGGCTCGTGCGCAGCGCGGGCCGGCGGGTGGAACTCACGGCCCGCGAGTGGGCCGTGCTCGAAGCGCTGGTGCTGCGCGCCGGCCGCATCGTGCCCAAGGCCGACCTCGAACGGCTGGTGCTGGGCTTCGACTCCGAAGTGGCGAGCAACGCGCTCGAGGTGCACGTGTCGGCGCTGCGCCGCAAGCTCGGCCGCGACTTCATCGAGACCGCGCGCGGGCTGGGCTACCGCGTGGAGGCGGCGACATGAACAGGAACGGCGTCCCGCCCGCCATTCGCGCGCGCCTGGCGGGCGCGCTCACCGTGTGGTCGGTGGTCTGGGGTTTGTCGGTGGGTGCCGCCGTGTGGCTGGCTGCCGCGCACGAGGTGGACGAGCTGCTGGACGATGCCCTGCAGTCCTCCGCCGAGCTGGTCAGCGTGCTCGTGCGTGCCCCGCAAGCCCGCGGCTTGCCGGGCGGCGCGGTCGAGCTCGTCAGTGGCGGCAGCGGCGGGGAACGCTTCGCATGGCAGGTGGTGGCCCGCGACGGCACGCTTGAATTGCGCTCGCCGCGCGCGCCGTCCACGCCATGGCGCAGCACGCCGACCGCCGGCTTCGGCGACGAAGAGCACTGGCGCATCTACGGCCTGCCCCTGGGGGCCGACGGTCGCACGCTGTATGCCGCGCAGACGCGCGACGAGCGGCGCGAGGCGCGCGCCGAAGTGGCCCTGGGGGCGGTGCTGGCCGCCCTGGCCGTGGGGATGGTGGGCCACCTCTGGCTGCGCTCGCGCGTGCGCGCCGAACTGCAGCCGCTGCAGACGCTGTCGGACCGCCTGGCGAACTGGGACCTCGACCCGGCCCGCGGCAGCGCCTTGACACTCGGGCCGGCCGAACGCCGGGAACTGCAACCCGTGCACGAGGCGCTCGAAGCGCTCACCACTCGCCTGCTGGCGCGCATCGCGAGCGAGCAGGCGTTTTCGGCCCATGCCGCGCATGCGCTGCGCACGCCGCTGGCCGGCATCGACACCCAGCTCGCCGTGGCGCTGCGCGAATGCCCCGCGCCGCTGCAGGAGCGGCTGCAGCGCGTGCGGGGCGCCGCCAGCCGGCTGCAGGGGGTGGTGGTGGCGCTGCTCGGGCTCTTTCGCAGCGGCGCGCAGGCACAGCAGCGCGTGACGATCGACGTCGCGCAGATGCTGCAGCGCCTGCCGGCGCCGGGCCTGCAGCTGCACGTGGCCGCGGGGGCCCGCATCGACGGCGACCCCGACCTGCTCGCTGCCGCGCTGCTCAACCTCGTCGACAACGCGCAGCGCCACGGCGCGGCGAACGTGTGGGTGGACACGCCCTCGCCTCACACGCTGCGCCTGCGCGACGACGGCCCGGGCATCACGCCGCAACGCCGCCGGCAGCTGCAGCAGGCGCTCGACACGCAGGCCACCGAGGGCGTCACCGGCCTGGGCCTGATGCTGGCCGACCGCGTGGCGCGCGCGCATGGCGGGCGGCTGCGGCTGCTCGAAACGCCCAGCGGGTTCGCGGCGGAAATGGAGTTGATGGAGCTGGCGGAGACGGACCACGGCATGGCGTGGTTTCGCGGCTGAAACCGGTTCTGGCAAGTGCGCTTGCGCACCCGCCGCGCCGACCTCGCTCTTACTCGAGGCGCCAGCTGAAAGGCGCCAGGTACCACGGGCCGGCCCGCACGCCGGCCTGGACTTCAGGATGCGCCAGGCAGCGCTCGGTGGCCACAAGCGACGCCTGGGTGAGCCGGGGGGCAGGCCGCGAGCTGGTCACCCGGAATTCGAAGGGAGCGTCAGGTGCCGGCCGGCGAAAGTAGACCTGCACCTCGGCCGCCTCGTCGAAACGACGCGCCGCCTCGGGATAGGCGGGCGGAAAGCATCTCGACGTGCCGACGAACTCATGCCGGGCCGGCCAGGCATAGGCCAGCGTGTACTGGCCGGCAATGGACTTGCGCTCGCCGGTGGCGGGCGTGTACGAACTCGCCGGGTTGAAAGGGCAGGCCATGGCGGCTTGCTGAAACGCGCGATCGCGGTCGGCGCGCCCGGTGGACCGGACAACGGTGGCATTCACCGGCACGCCGGTCGGCGACACGTCCACGAGCAGCTCGACGGAGCCGGCGGCAGCCGCATCGATCACATCAGGCGAAGGCAGCAGGCAACCCGGCTGAAGGCTCGCCTCGCGGATGACCGGCACAGACGTGGGGGCCGCCGGTGCAGGCCTGGGCGGCTGCGCGCACCCGACCACAACGAGGCCTGCGAGCGACAGAACAGGGGAGCGAAGCATGGAAGCGCTTGATCGACGAGCGATGAATGACGGCGACTTGAACTCGGGCCGCGAGTTCGGCATGCCTATTGCGTATACGGCAGCCCGGCCTCGCGTTCCTCAGCGATTGTTCCTCGACGCGACGTGGGCCCGCAAGCCTACAAGAACCCATGAGAGTCGCTCTGCTGTCCAGGAACGGTCGTGCCCTCGCGTTGATCCGCAACGCGCTCACCTCCCAAGGCATCGAGGTGCACGGCTTCATGACGTTCGAGCAGCTCGCAGCCGGCTTCAACTGGCTGGCGTTCGACGCCATCCTCCTCGAGGACCAGCCGGACCACCTGGCGCACTGCCTGTCCCTGCTGCAGCGGCAGGCCCAGGCGCAGACGGCCATCATCGTGGTGGGCAAGGGCAGCGCGGCCGCGATCACGCATGCCCTCGTGCACGGGGCCGACGACTACGTCTTCGATGACGGCAACGTCGAGCGCGCCACGCAGCGCATCGTCGGCCGCATCGGGGTCCGGGTGCTGCGCCACCGGCAGCCGGTCCTGCGGGTCGGCAGCTTCGAGCTCGACGCCGCCGCACGGCGGATCGGTGCCTCCGGCGAACACGTGCGCCTGACCATGCGCGAGACGGCGCTCGCGAAGCTGCTGTTCGAGAACGCCGGGCGCATCGTCGCGCTCGACCGCCTGTGCGTCGAACTCTGCGGAGCCAACGATGCGGCTGCGGTCCGCTCGCTCAACCAGCACGTCTACCAGCTGCGACGCAAGCTCCGGCAGCTGCCGGCCGAGGGCGAGGCGCTGCGGGTCGATGCCGTCTACGGCTCGGGATACCGGCTCGCTTCGCAGGCAAGCGCGTCGCCGCGCTGACCGGCGCCCTCCAATCCTCATCATCTTCACCGCCGCGCAGCACAGCGCGGTCTTCGCGGGACCAGTTTTGTCACTGTGAGATCTGGCCGCGTCCGACTTGTAACCACCGGCTTCTTCCTTGTGCGAACTGCGTGCGCCAACCGCTCGGGACGGGCGGGCTGGCATCGAACCTGCGCCCATGCTCTGACGAAAGCATGCCGAAGAAGATTGCTGAAGATTCCTCGAGCGGGCACATCGGCCCCCACCACCAAGAAAAATTCAAGGAGTTCCCGACCATGAGGCACATCCCTCGAACACAGGCGCGCTCGCGCGCCGTGCTGACCCTGACCTCGCTGATGCTGGCCGCGGCCACACTCGGCGGCTGCGGCGGCAGCGACAAGGCCCCCGACGGCGGCAGCGGTTCGGCGCCGCCCACGCCCATCCCCACCACGACCCCCGCGCCGGCACCCACCCCGGCCCCCGGCACCGGTGTCGACGAACCCGCGCTGGAAGTCCCCCCGCCCGCGCCTGCGCCTGACCTGCCGGTCACAGGCGGCCCGGCCGCTCCCCCGCCGCCGCCCACGCAGCAGCTGCCGTCGGGCATCGACCTGAGCCGCCCCGGCGTGGCGGTCAAGCCGGTGGGGGCCACGGCCTCCTCGTCGGTGAACCAGGGCAGCAACGCCGCCAAGGCCATCGACGGCAGCGCAACCAGCCGCTGGGAGAGCGCCCACGCGAACAACGAGTGGATCCAGTTCGACTTCGGCGCGAAGACGCCGCTCGGCTACCTGAAGCTGACCTGGGAGGCCGCGTACGGCAAGGAGTACGCGATCGAGACCTCCGATGACGGCAACACCTGGTACCAGCTGCGCTACGTGACGGGCGCCAAGGGCGGCACCGAAGAGTTCTTCAACCTCAACACCAACACGCGTTACCTGCGCATGCGCGGCGTGGCCCGTGGCACCCAGTACGGCTACTCGCTGTTCGAGGTGGAGTTCAAGTCACCCGGCAGCGACAACTCCCTGCCGGTGCTGGCCACCTCGGCCGAGAGGTTTCCGCCGAGCGGCGCAACGCTCGCGCCCGCGCCGGCCCCGCAGGCACCGATCGAGACGGTGCAGTTCTCGCTGCCCGACGGCACGCTGGTCACCCGCTTCGGCATGGTCGGCCGCTCGCGCCATGCACGCGAGCGGGGTGAAGACTGGAACGAAGCCGGCTACGGCCCCAACGACACCGTCGACGCCGCCGGCAGGCCGGTGGACAAGGGCCCGGGCGCGCACCTCAACTTCGTGGCGAACTACTTCAAGAACCGCACCTGGGGCGTCGAGTTCATCGACAACAGCAAGGTGGCCGGCGTCACCCGGCCGAAGCTGATCGTCAACCAGTACTTCACGCAGGCCCAGCGCGGCGGCGGCCATGCGTTCGTGCGCCGGTTCGACAGCACCGGCGTGACCGGCTTCGGCTGGATGAGCCCGGGCGACCTGCTCGACGACTCGAAGTACACCGCCAACGACGCCGTCTGCGCGGTCGTGCCGAAGCCGCCCGAAGGCGCGCTGCGGCGCCCCGACAGCGGCTACGGCGGCATCGTGGGCGCCAACGACGGCTGCTCGGTGGTCTTCGACACCTACCCGGGGCACACCGCGCTGGTGGCCGACGCCAACGGCGTGCTGGTGCCCAACGGCGGCAGCGTCCCGGCTCGCCCCATCAAGGCGGGCGACGTCATCGAGTTCACCAGTTCGTTCTTCTCGACCCGTGCGGTGATGGACGCACTGGGCGACAACGGCGGCGTTCGCTACTACACCAACGAGCTGACCTACGTGGTGGGTGAAGGCCTGCGGCCCTGGTACGGCGTGCAGCCGCGCCTGATGAACGCGCCGCTGCCGGCCGAAACCCTGTCGGGCGGCATCGGCTCGGTGTCCTACGACTATGCCGACAACGCGCAGTTCATCTTCCAGCAGCCGCTCAACAACATCGGCATGCAGAACATGCAGCGCTTCGTCGAGGGCCGCCGGTGGATCCATACCCACCTGTGGACCGGCGACCACACCGAGGCCGGCAACGACCGCAACGAGGCGGCCGTCGGCCTGCAGGGGCCGCGCTTCAACCAGTCGTCGTGTTTCGGCTGCCACATCAACAACGGCCGGGGCGTCGCGCCGGCGGCGGTGAACCAGCGGCTCGACACGATGGCCGTGCGCACGGCAACGCTCGACGCCGCCGGCAAGCAGCTGCCGCACCCGACCTACGGCCTGGCGGTGCAGATGAACACGCGGTCGCCGGCCACCGGCAGGCCGCAGGACTGGGGCACCAGCGTTCGCGTTGCGGGCTTCGAGGCGAAAACCGTGACGCTGGCCGACGGCACCGCCGTGGAACTGCGCAAGCCGAAGGTCTCTTTCGACGGGCCGACACCCGCCGTGTACTCGCTGCGCAGCGCACAGCCGATGATCGGCATGGGCCTGCTGGAAGCGGTGCCGGACGCGGAGATCCTGTCGCGCGTTCGCACCACGCCGGACGCCGACGGGGTGAAGGGCCAGGCCAACCATGCCTACGACCCCGAGACCGGCGCGGTGCGCCTGGGGCGCTACGGCTGGAAGGCCTCGAAGGTGAGCCTGCGCCACCAGTCCGCGTCGGCAGCGCTGCTCGACATGTCGGTCACCTCGCCGGTCTATCCCAACCGCGACTGCCTCGCCGGCCCGGCGAACTGCACGCAGGCCAAGGTCGAGAAGGGGCTCTCGGAAGAAGCGCTCACGTCGATCACGCGCTACCTGCGCCTGCTGGCGGTGCCGGCGCAGCGCAGCCTGGCCAGCGGCTTCCCCAAGGGCGTGGCGCCGTTGTCCTACCTCGACGTCGACCCGGCCAAGGTGGCCGCCGGCGCCAGGGTGTTCGACAGCATGCGCTGCACGGCCTGCCACGCCAGCACCCTGAAGACCGGCGCGGGATCCGAGATGGCCGAGGTGCGCAACCAGACGATCAGGCCCTACTCCGACCTGCTGCTGCACGACATGGGCCCCGACCTGGCCGACAACTTCGTGGAGGGCCAGGCCACCGGCAGCATGTGGCGCACCGCGCCGCTGTGGGGCATCGGCTATACCGAACTCGTGGCGGCCAGCAAGAACGTGCCGGTCGGCTACCTGCACGACAGCCGCGCCCGCACGCTCACCGAGGCGATCCTCTGGCACGGCGGAGAAGCCGCCGCGAGCCGGCAGCGCTTCCAGGCCCTGCCGAAGGCGGACCGCGACGCCCTGCTGGCCTTCCTGCGCTCGTTGTGATGCGAGGAAGTCGAATGACATCACCCGATGTGACACGACACCCGCGTCGCCGGTGGCTGCTGGCGGCCGCCGGTGCCGCGGCCCTGGCCGCCTGCGGCGGCGGCAGCGACCCGGCGGGCAGCCCGCCGGCAGCGTCGCCAACACCAACACCAACACCAACACCAACACCAACGCCTTCGAACAAGAGCCCGA
>CAMLNA010000074.1 GCA_946481025.1 uncultured Rivibacter sp. | reverse complement strand
GCGGGCGCGCAACCGGCGCATCGAGTTCCGCGTGGGGCAGTAAGCGCGCCACTGGCCCTTCACACCAAAGTCATTCACCGCGGAGGCGCGGAGGGCGCAGAGGACCGCAGAGAAGCCCGTATTCCTCCGCGAATCTCCGCGTCTCTGCGGTGAAGGCCCGATCAGGGCTGCTGTTCGCCCGGCACGCCCAGCAGCTCTTCCAGCTGTGCCAGCGAGGTCTGGTCCTTGACCACCTGCCGCAGCCACTCGTGCAGTGGCAGCTCGCCCCAGCGCGCCGCCTTGTCGGCCAGGTAGGCCACCGGGCTGTGCGGTTCGGTGCGGCGGAAGAAGTCGGCGACCTGGCGCAACTGCGCCAGCGCCTGCTCGCGCGTCGCCAGCATGCCGGGAGCGCCTGGCGCGGCCTGGCTTGCGGTTGTGTTGGCACCCTCGCTCGCGGCGGCGGCCGTGGTCGGCGTTGAGGCGGCCGTGCCTTCGACCGCGCCGGTTTCGCGCGCCAGGCGTTCGAGGTCGTGCAGCGCGCCGGCCAGGGCCTCGCGTGCCGACACGAAGGTCGGGCCGTCGGCACCGAGGTGGCCGTCGACCGATGCCTGCAGGCCGGCCAGCGCCGCCACCGCGTCGTGCAAGGCGGCGAGCTGCTCGCGCAGCCACGGGCGCGGCGTTTCTTTCTGGATGCGTGCCACGTCGGCCAGCGCCAGCTTGCCGCGCGACAGCGACTCGGCTGCGTCGGGTTGCCTTTCGATGGCCTGCTGCAGGGCGCGGGCCTCGGCCATGTCGGTGAGGCTCACCGTGCGCTGCGCATTGCGCAGCACCGGCAGCTGGCGCGCCAGCGTGGTCACTCGATTGAGCAGCCAGCTCAGGGTGCCGATGCGCTGCTCCATGTCGCCGTCGTCGGCCTGCGGGTGCAGCAGCTCCCAGTGCCGCTCGCACAGGCCGGCGGCCAGGGCCAGGCCGCGGGCAAGGCCGGCATAGCCGCGGGTCAGCGCGTCGGCTTCGGTCAGCCAGTTGACCACCCGCAGGTCCTTGGTGCGCTCGCGCAGCAGCTGCTCGCACAAGCGGGCCACGGCGGGCCAGTCGGCCTGCTTCAGGCTCGTGACCCACTCGCCCTGGTCGAGCGTCGGGTCGTCCTGCCGGCGCAGCTCGGCGATCTGGTCGAACTCGGTAGAAAACGACAGGTCCTCGCCGCAGACGGCATCGCCGGGCAAGGCATCGAGCAGCGTCGTATCGCTCATTCGGACACCCCGCTCGTCGAGTACGACGATCGGCCGTCCGAGACGCTTGGAATCCACGTTGGCACTTGAGATCTCATGGCAGGGTGATGGTCACGTTGGCCACCTTGGGCGGCATCTTGATCACGTCCTGGTAGGCCGCGAGGTCCTGCCGGGTGCCGCGCGAGAGGTGCCAGTTCAGGCCGACGAACGCGCCCAGGCCGAGCAGCGCGAACACCGACGCGATGGCCCACAGCGGCACCTCGTGGCGCAGGGTGTGGGCAATGCGGTCGGGTGCGGCCCAGTGGGGCGACAGCTCGGCGTGGCGGCCGCGCCATTGCGCGATCTCGTCGCCCAGCCGCGCAGTGAGGTAGTTGAGCTTCTCGATGCCTTCGATCAGGTACTTGCCCTTGAAGCCCAGCAGCAGGCACATGTGGAAGACCTCCAGCACCTGCAACCGCGCCGCGCCCTGGCGGCGCAGGTCTTCCAGGCGGGCAAAGAAGTTCTCGCCGGCCAGCTGCTCGCCGAAGAACTGCAGTTGCAGCGGCTGGCGCTCCCAGGCGTCGCGCACGGTGAACTGCGACTGCAGCACCACTTCGTCGACCAGCGCGCAGAAGGCGTACTTGGACAGGTAGACGTCTTCGCTGGCGGCGCCGAGCTTGCTGCTGCCGCGCTCGAACTCGACCAGGAACTCCCGCACCTTCTCGCGAAAGCCCTCGGCCTCGGCCGGCGCCTGCTGGTTGCGCAGCAGGAACAGCATGTAGAAGCCGTCGTACATCAGGTCGAGCAGGCAGCTGGCTTCGAGGGCGGCATGCGAGCGCTGCGGTGCCGGCATCGCGGGCACGGTGTTGCCGAACAGCGAAGGCGGCTGGGTGGGCAGGCCGGCGTTGGGATTGACGTTCATGGCAACGCGCAAGAGTCAGGGGTTGACGGCCAGCAGCTCGAGCTTCAGGTCGCCGATGCTGCCGGGCGTGTAGAGCGTGATCGCCTGGGCCGCGAGCATGCGCTCGTAAAGCTGGCCCCGCGGCTCGATGAGGAAGTAGTAGGTGCCCGGCCGCACTGGAATGGCGGGCGGCACCTGCGGCTGGTGAACGAGACGCACGCCCGGCATCGCCGAGAGCACCAGCTTGTCGACGTCGTCGGGGGCGCCGAGCTTGAATCGCAGCGGCACCATGTCGACCAGCTCGGCCGGCGGCACGCTGCCGCTCACGCCCACGTACAGCGAGGTGCTGCCGTCGATCTGCTGGCTGTCGAGCCGCCCCTGGTGGTAGGCGGGCTTGATCTCGTTGAGCGCGATGGCGAAGTAGCGGGTGGAGATCACCGTTTCGAGCAGGTCGCGCACGATGTCGTCGAGCTTGGTGAACGCGGCCGTGGGGGCGGCGTGGTCGTAGGCCGGCAGGTCGGCGAGCCGGTAGCTCTTCGAGAAGGTGAGCAGCGCGCCGGCCAGCGACAGCAGCGACTGGTACAGCCGCTCGGGGTGCAGCCCCGGGTGCCGGAAGTAGTGGGACAGCTCGGCGAAGGCGCCGCTGGCCGTGTGCAGCAGCCAGAACGAAGCCACGTCGCCGGAGCGGAACTCGATGATGTTCTTGCTGGGTTCCCGGTGGAAGCCGTACAACGCCTCGACCTTGGCCTCCAGCGCGTCAAGCAGGCGGCGCAGGCGCAGCGACAGGGCCGGCGAGGCCTGGATCGACAGGCAGGGGGGCACGAACCGGCCGTCGAGCTCGAAGCCGCCGGTGGAGGTGCGGCGCAGCCGCAGCACCGGCACGCTGACGAGGTGATCGCGCGGCTGGTGGTCGGCCAGCAGGCGCACCGACTTGCGCAGCACCGTCACTTCGGAGTCCACCGCGCCGGTGAAGAGGTCGGGGGCGGTCTGCTGGTGCTGCACATAGCGCACGGCGGTGTCGGCCTCTTCGAGCGAGGCGGCGAAGTTGCTGCCCGAGGTGCGCAGCGGCGCCAGCGCCAGGTGCAGCACGACCTCGGCACTCACGTCCGGCAGGGACGACAGTGCCAGCGGCGGCGGGAGTTCGTCTTCGCCGGGTGCCTGCAGGATCTCGCCGTCGGGGAACACGACGTGCGCCTCGAGCAGCCGCACCATGCCGGACTGCAGCGCATCGGTGTCGAGCTTGAGCGACTGCACGCCCCAGGCATACGGGTGCAGCGCGCGTGCGGTCCGGGCCAGACGCCACTCGTGGTAGGCGTCCTGGCGCTGGAAGTGCTGCGGGCGCAGGAACAGGCCCTCGCCCCAAAGAAGTTTCTGTGTCGGGATCACGACTGCATCCTGGAAACTGACGGTCCTACGCGCACACGCCCGGGCCGAGCCGGGCGAGTGCGGGGTCGAGGTAGAGCGGTTCGCCGGCCAGCACACTCAGCGAGCAGGCATGCGCGCCCATCGCGAGGCCGCTGAACTCGAGCTTGCTGGCGGCAAACACATAGCGCCAGCGCTGCGGCGCCGGCGAATGGAACAGCGCGACGACGCCGACGTAGCCGACGTCGCGCGACATCTTTTCGCGCAGGTTGATCTGCTGGCCGGGCACGAGCTGGATGTCGCGCACCTCGACGATGTCGTCGCCCAGCAACTCTTTTTCCTTGGCGCTGTTGCCGAAGGCGGCATAGGGCGCCTTCCAGAAGGCGTCTGGCGACTTGAGCTTGTACAGCCGCGCCACCAGCGACAGGGACCGGCCCTGCGCATCGATGTTGAGCGCCGGGCTCGCGTGCAGCTTGAAGGAGACGAAGCGCGGCACCTGCGAGAGCTCGAGTTTCGAGGGATCGAGCTTCGAAACGTCGGCCTCGGCCAGCGGGTTCGTCGGGGGCTCGGGGGCCTTGAGCCCGGTGGCTTCGAGTGCCTTGCTGACCATTTCGGACGGCGTGGGCAGGCTGGCGCAGGCGCCCAGCACGAAGCAGATCGGCAACACGGCAATGCTGCGCACAACACTGCGGCCCCATGCGCGAAACGACAGCGCACAACCGCTCGCTAGCATCTCCCTCGGCACCGGAGATCCCCCTGTTGAGTTTGTTTGCAAGGCTCGAAAAAGCTCCGCGAGTGTAGGGGCCGCGGTGTGGGTGGGTGCCCCCCGATCGAGGGTGCCTACCACACGAAAGGTAAGCAGATGAAACGATCCCCTAACGTGGGGGGGACAGTCGCTAGGCTGCTCGGGTTTAATCCAACCCCGCTGGCGCTCGAAGGCTTTGCGCCGGTGATGAACAAGTAGTAGCAGGGAGGTTCCCAACATGACGCAGCGCGTACGTTTCGCGCAACTGGGTGTGCTGTCTTGCGTGATGGCGCTGTTGGTGGGGTGCAGCTCGGCGCCCAAGGCACCGGCCCCCGAACCCGAACTCGGCGCAATGCTCGAGGAGTCTCGGGCAGCGCAGCAGGCCGGCGACACGGCCAAGGCCTTGTCGGTGCTCCACGCCGCCACCCGGGCCCACCCCTCGGCCACCGCTCCGTGGTCACGCATGGCGCAGATCCACTTCGACGGCGGCAACTACGGCGCCGCCATCGTCGCGGCACAGGAAGTCCTGCAGCGCGACACGAAGGACGCCACCGCCAACAGCCTCATCGCCGTGAGCGGGCTGCGTGCCTCGGCCATGGCCTTGCAGCAGCTGCGCCAGGGCGACGCGGTGAGCGGCACCACGCGCACCGAGGCCGAAGGCCTGGCCCGCAAGATCCGCGAATCGCTCGGTGAAACCGTGCTCGTGCCGGCGCCGTCGGTGATCGAAGCCACCGCACCGGCCCCCAAGCCCGCGCCGTCCCGCCGCTCGGCCGCCACGCCGCCCAAGCGCGCAGCCGATGCGCCAGCCAACCCCCCCGCCGCCGCTGCGCCGGCGGCTCCCGCCCCCGCTCCCGCCAAGAAGGAAGCGAGCGCGACGCCGCGCAATCCGTTCGGCGCCCTGCAGTAACCCAACAGTTCCGCCAAAGGACTCACCATGGCCAAGAAAGACAGTGTGCAAAAGCGTCTCGAGAAGGTGCGCCCGCCGCGCGTGCAGCTCACCTACGACGTCGAGATCGGCGACGCGATCGAGCAGAAGGAGCTGCCCTTCGTGATGGGTGTGGTCGGCGACTTCACCGGCCAGCAGGACCCGAACAACCCGCTGCCCAAGCTCAAGGAGCGCAAGTTCGTCAACGTCGACCTCGACAACTTCGACGAGGTGATGGAAGGCATGGCGCCCAAGGCGTCGTACCGCGTGAAGAACAAGCTCAGCCCCGAAGGCGGTGAGTTCGCTGTGAACCTCGAGTTCAAGGAAATCGACGACTTCCGCCCCGAGGCGGTGGTGCAGCAGGTCGAGCCGCTGCGCAAGCTGCTCGAGGCTCGCACCAAGCTGTCCGACCTGCGCAACAAGCTGGCCGGCAACGAAAAGCTCGAGGACATCCTGGCCGACGTGCTGACCAACACCGAAAAGCTCCAGAAGCTCGGTGCCGAAGCCAAGCCCGAGGAGAACTGACATGAGCGCCCAACCCCAAGCCCTGGCCGAAGCCTCCTCCGCCGCCGCCACCACGACCAGCCTGCTCGACGACATCGTCGCGCAGAGCAAGGTCGCCAAGACGCAGACCGAGCACAGCCGCGCGAAGGACATCATCGCCGAGCTCGTGCGCGAGGTGATGCAGGGCACCGTGGTGGTGTCCGACAACCTCTCGGCCACGCTCGACGCCCGCGTGGCCGAACTCGACCGCCTCATCTCCGAGCAGCTGAGCGAAGTGATGCATGCGGCCGAGTTCCAGAAGCTCGAGGGCACCTGGCGCGGCCTGCACTACCTGTGCAAGCACACCAGCACCGGCGAGCAGATGAAGATCAAGGTGCTCAACACCACCAAGAAGGAGCTGATCCGCGACTTCAAGACCGCGATCGACTTCGACCAGAGCGCCCTGTTCAAGAAGGTCTACGAAGAAGAGTTCGGCACCTTCGGCGGCTCGCCGTTCGGCGCGCTCATCGGCGACTTCGACATCACCCGCCAGCCCGAAGACATGTACTTCGTGGAGCAGATGGCGCATGTGGCCGCCGCCTCGCACGCCCCCTTCATCTCTGCGGCTTCGCCCGAGCTGATGGGGCTGGAGTCGTTCACCGAGCTCGGCAAGCCGCGCGATCTTTCCAAGGTGTTCGACACCGTGGAATACGCCAAGTGGAAGTCCTTCCGCGAGTCCGAGGACTCCCGCTACGTGGCGCTCACGCTGCCGCGTTTCCTGGGCCGCCTGCCCTACAACCCCAAGGACGGCACGACGACCGAAGGCTTCAACTTCGTCGAGGACGTGGACGGCAGCGACCACTCGAAGTACCTCTGGGTCAACACCGCCTATGCCTTTGGCGCGCGGCTGACTTCGGCGTTCGAGAGCTACGGCTGGTGCGCGGCGATCCGCGGCGTCGAAGGCGGCGGCCTGGTCGAGGACCTGCCGACCCACACCTTCAAGACGGACGACGGCGAGGTGGCGCTCAAGTGCCCGACCGAGATCTCCATCACCGACCGCCGCGAGAAGGAACTCTCCGACCTGGGCTTCATCCCCCTGGTGCATTGCAAGAACACCGACTACGCGGCCTTCTTCGGCGCGCAGTCCACGCAAAAGCCCAAGAAGTACGACCTCGATTCCGCCAACGCCAACGCGGCGCTGGCCGCGCAGCTGCAATACATGTTCTCGGTGTGCCGCATCGCGCACTACCTGAAGGCCATGATGCGCGACAAGATCGGCAGCTTCGCGTCGGCCGACAACGTCGAGGTGTTCCTGAACAACTGGATCCACCAGTACGTCACCACCGACGACGCTGCCACCCAGGACGTCAAGGCTCAGTACCCGCTGCGCGAGGCACGGGTCGAGGTGTCGGAAGTGCCCGGCCGCCCGGGTCACTACCGAGCCGTGTCGTTCATTCGTCCGCACTTCCAGCTGGACGAGTTGACCGTGTCCCTGCGCCTGGTTGCGGAACTCCCGCAGTCGGCCAAGGGATGATCCTGTAGAGAAGTACCCGACTCAGAGAGGAAAAACCAATGAAAGACATCTACGTCGACTTCAAGGCCGGCGACATCAAGGGCGACAGCCGCGACAACACCCACAAGGACACCGTCGAGGTGACCTCCTTCTCGCACCAGATCCGCCAGCCGAAGTCGGCGACGTCGTCCACCTCGGGCGGCCACACTGCCGAGCGCGTCGAGCACGGCGAACTGGTGTTCACGAAGGACATCGACAGCTCCACCCCGTCGCTGCTGGTGGCCTGCTCGTCGGGCACCGTGGTGAAGGACGTCGAGATCCACTTCTATCGCGCCTATGGCGGCAACACCGCTGCCGGCAGCCAGACGCGCAAGAAGTACCTGCAGATCAAGCTGAAGAACGCGATCGTGTCGTCGGTGTCCAACGTCGTCAGCGGCGAAGGCGTGCCCAGCGAGACCTTCAGCCTCAAGTATTCCGCCATCGAGTGGACCTACGACGAGATCAAGATCGACGGCAGCAACGGCAAGAAGCTCACCAAGCAGTGGAGCCTCGAGAAGAACGCTCCGGTGTTCTCCTGATCGTCCTGCGTTAGCTCGGGAAGGGCGGGCCTGGCTCGCCCTTCTTTTTGGCGCATGGCAGTACCCGCGCACCAGCACAAGCGTCAGAGATGCATCGCTTCATCCCCTCGCTGCTCGACCGCCTGATCGACCATCCGGCGCGTGCCGGCGGCTCGGCCGTCAAGGCCACGCTGTCGATCGACGAACTGAAGGCCAGCGTCGCACGCGACGTGGAGAGCCTGCTCAACAGCCGGCGAGGCACGCTTGCGCGAGACCTCAAGGGCTTCCCGCTGTCGCAGCGTTCGCTGCTGGCCTTCGGGCTCGACGACTTCGTGTCGATGTCGATGGTGAGTTCGGCCGACCGCGACGCCATTTGCCGCTCGCTCGAAGGTGCCATTGCGCGTCATGAGCCGCGCCTGGCCCAGGTGCGGGTGAGCATCGAGAACGACCCGGGTGCCACCGACCGCCTTCGCTTCGCGATCCATGCGCTGCTGCAGGCGCATCCGCTGCAGGAGCCGGTGAGCTTCGATGCAGTGCTGCACACGATGACCCAGCAGTACGACGTGCGCAGCGGCCGCCCGCAGGCAGAGGGTGCACGCCGTGGATGAACTGCTGCCGCACTACGAGCGCGAGCTCGCCTTCCTGCGCGCGCATGCCGGCAGCTTCGCGCGGCAGTACCCCAAGATCGCCGGACGGCTGATGCTCTCCGGCGACGTCGGCGAAGACCCGCACGTCGAACGCATGATCGAGGCGTTTGCGCTGCTCACCTCGCGCATCCACAAGCGGCTCGACGACGACTTCCCGCTGTTCACCGAGACGTTCCTCGACGTCCTGTATCCGCACTACCTGCGGCCGTTTCCTTCGTGCTCGATCGCGCGCTTCGAGCTCGGCAGCGGCGCTTCGCAGATGAGCAAGGCGGCGGTGGTGCCGCGTGGCACCACGCTCGTGTCCAAGGCCATCAAGGGCGTGGCGTGCAAGTTCCGCACCGCCTACGACCTGCCGTTGCTGCCGTTGCGGCTCGTGTCCGCCGCCTTCCGCGGCGCCGTGTCGGCGCCCGACGGCACGCCGCTGCCCAGGGGGGCCACCTCGGTGCTGTCGCTGCAGCTCGAACTCACGTCGGCACAGGTCAGCTGGGCGGCGCTCGGCGCCGCGTCGCTGCGCTTCTACATCGACGGCGAAGGCTCGCAGGTGAGCACCCTTCGCGAGGCGCTGACCTCCCGTGTGCTGGGCGTGCTGGTGCAGGCGGCCGGCACCGGCCCGTGGCGCAGCGGCGGCCCTGCCCTGCCGGCCTCGGTGGGTTTTGCGGAAGACGAGGCGCTCATCGACTTCAGCGCCCGTTCGCACCCGGCGTACCGGCTGCTCACCGAGTACTTCGCCTTCGCCGAGAAGTTCAACTTCATCGACATCCCGCTGCCGCCCGCCGTGCAGCAGGCCGGTGCCGGCCCGGTGACGCTGCACCTCGTGATGGGCGGCATCCGCGCCGACTCCGACGAGGCCCGCCTGCTCGAAACCGTGGGCCGCGACAACCTGCTCACCGGCTGCACGCCGGTGGTGAACCTGTTCCGCCAGAACGCCGACCCCATCCGGGTGACGCACCAGAGCGCGAGCTACCCGCTGCTGCCCGACTCGCGCCGCGCCTTCGCCTACGAGGTCTACTCGATCGACAAGGTGTTCCGGGTGCGGCAGAGCCCGCAGGGCGAAAGCATCGATGAGTTCCGTCCGTTCTATTCGCTGCGCCACGACGACCTGTCGGGCGAAGAGGGCGACGAGGCGGCGCGCTACTGGTATGCGCACCGCGACGAAACCGTGGCCGAGCACAGCCCGGGTTTCGAATGTGAACTCGCCATCGTCGATGCCGACTTCAACCCGGCCTCGCCCCAGACCGACACGCTGTCGATCGAGGTGACCGCCACCAACCGCGACCTGCCGGCCATGCTGAGCTTCGGCAACGCCGGCGGCGACCTGTTCCTCGAAGGCGGCAGCGTCGCGCGCGAGATCGTGCTGCTGCGCCGACCCACCCAGCCGCATCGCTTCGAGCGCGGCCGCGGCGCGTTGTGGCGGCTCATCTCGCACCTGTCGCTCAACCACCTGTCGCTGTCGGCCGGCGGCATCGACGCCATCCGCGAGATGCTGCGGCTGTACGACCTGCCGCGCAGCGCGGTCACGCGCCGGCAGATCGAGGCGCTGGTCGCCATCGACTTCAAGCCCGCCACCGCCTGGCTGCCGGGCCAGCCCTTCCCGACCTTCGTGCGCGGCACCGAGGTGCGCCTCACGCTCGACGAGCAGGGTTTCGTCGGCACCGGCCTGCGCCTGTTCGTGCAGGTGCTCGACCACTTCTTCGGTTTGTACGTGCACGCCAACAGCTTCACGCAGCTCGCTGTCGTGTCGGCGCGCACGCAGGAAGAGATCATCCGATGTCCACGCCGCAGCGGCGACAGCCCCTTGCTGTGATCGAGCGGCTGTTCGAGCAGCCGCACCGCTTCCAGTTCTTCCAGGCCGTGCAGGTGCTGGAGCAGTGGTTCGCCCATGAAGAAGGGCTCAACCGCGCGGCGGTGCTGTCGCTCAAGCTGCAGTTCCGCAATTCGCTGTCACTCGCCTTCCCTGCCAGCGAGATCGCCGAGTTCGACACCGTGCCGGCCGAGCGGCCCCACGTCGACCTCGAACTGCCCACCGAAGCGGCGCAGCAAGCCGCAACCGCAACGTCGGCCGGCCCGCGGACCCGGGACATCGCCCAGGTGCGCATCACGCCGGCCTTCATGGGCCTGCTGGGGGCGGGCGGCGCGCTGCCCAACTTCTACACCGAGCTGTTCGCGCAGCGCGAGGTGCTGCACCGCGACCGCGCGGCGCGCGCCTTCCTCGACATCTTCCAGCACCGGGCGCTGGTGCTGTTCTACGAGGCCTGGCGCAAGCACCGCCTGGCGGTCCAGTACCAGGCCGACCGGCACAACCGCTTCACGCCGCTGGTGCTGTCGCTGGCGGGGCTGGGTCAGCGTTCGCTGCGCCAGCGCCTGGCGGCCGACGGCGGCGTGCAGGACGAGTCGCTCGCCTTCTTTGCCGGCACGCTGCAGCGCCGGCCGGTGTCGCCGGTGCAGCTGCAGCGCATGGTGGCCGAATACTTCCGCGTGCCGGTGCGGGTCGAGCAGTTCGTGGGGCGCTGGTTCGACCTGCCCGCCGAAGGCGCCTCGCTGCTGGGGCAGCAAAACGGCGTGCTCGGCCAGAGCGCCGTGATGGGCGAGCGCATCTGGCAGCGCGACCTCCGGTTGCGCCTGTCCATCGGGCCGCTCAAGCGCGCCGACTACGAACGCTTCCTGCCCGGCGGCCGGGCGGCGCGGGCGCTTTCGCAACTGCTCCAGCTGGTGAGCGGCACCACGCTCGAATACGAAGTGCGCCTGGTGCTGCGCGCGGCCGACGTGCTGGGCGTCTCGCTCGACGGCGGCGCGGCGCTCGGCCTCAACAGCTTCCTGCACAGCGGCGCGAGCAACGACGACCGCAACGACGCTTCCTATGAAGTCCTCGCGGCCGCGTAGCCGCCGGGTCACGAACATCGCTGTCATCACCCTCCTGCAGTTCCCATGTCCACCAACCTGAAAACGCTGATCTCCAAGCTCAACGACACCACCCGCCGCGCGGCCGAGCGCGCCGCCAGCCTGTGCATGGCGCGCGGCCACTATGAGGTCGACCTGGAGCACCTGTTCCTCGCGCTGCTGGAACAGTCGGCCAGCGACTTCAGCCTGCTGTGCCGCCACAGCGGCATCTCGCACACCGAGCTGCAGCGCGACCTCGAACAGGAGATCGGCCGCTTCAAGGCCGGCAACACCCGCACGCCGGTGTTCAGCGCCCACCTGCCGGTGCTGCTGGAGCACGGCTGGCTGATCGCCTCGCTGGAGTCGCACAACGTGCGCATCCGCAGCGCCCACCTGTTGCTCGCGCTGCTGACCGAGCCCTCGCTCAGCCAGCTGGCCTATCGCGGCTCCAAGCTCTTCGCGCGGTTCAAGCTCGACGACCTGAAGCACCAGCTCGACAAGCTCACCCGTGGCTCCGAAGAAGCGCAGCAGGTGCTGCGCGAGGCAGATGCCCCGGCGCCCGGCGGCGACGAAGAAGCCGACGGCACGCAGCCGGCCGCGCCCGGCAAGACGCCCGCGCTCGACCAGTACACCACCAACCTCACGCAGCGCGCGAAGGACGGCAAGGTCGACCCGGTGATCGGCCGCGATGCCGAGATCCGCCAGGTGATCGACATCCTGATGCGCCGTCGCCAGAACAACCCCATCCTCACCGGCGAAGCCGGCGTGGGCAAGACGGCCGTGGTCGAAGGCCTGGCGCTGCGCATCGCGTCGGGCGACGTGCCGCCGCCGCTGCAGGGCGTGGCGCTGCACGTGCTCGACATGGGCCTGCTGCAGGCCGGCGCCAGCGTGAAGGGCGAGTTCGAGAACCGCCTGAAGAACGTGATCGACGAGGTGAAGAAGAGCCCGCATCCGATCATCCTGTTCATCGACGAGGCGCACACCATGATCGGCGCCGGCGGGCAGGCCGGGCAGAACGACGCGGCCAACCTGCTCAAGCCGGCACTGGCGCGCGGCGAGCTGCGCACCGTGGCCGCCACCACCTGGGGTGAGTACAAGAAGTACTTCGAGAAGGACGCCGCCCTGGCGCGGCGCTTCCAGGTCGTGAAGGTCGAGGAGCCGAGCGAGGAGCTCGCCTGCGCCATGCTGCGCGGGATGCGCCCGCTGATGGAGAAGCACTTCAACGTGCGCATCTTCGACGAGGCCATCACCGAGGCGGTGCGCCTGTCGGCCCGCTACATCAGCGGCCGGCAACTGCCCGACAAGGCCATCAGCGTGCTCGACACGGCCTGCGCGAAGGTGGCGCTGGGCCAGAGCGCGACGCCCGCCCCCATCGAAGAGGCGCGGCGCAAGCTGGAGCGCCTGGCCGCCGAGGAAGAGGCGCTCAAGCGCGAGCGCGCGGCCGGTGCCGACCACGGCACGCGACTGGCGGAGCTGGCCACGAGCCGCACCATCACCCAGGCCGAGCTGGCCGCCTGCGAGTCGCGCTGGGAGCAGGAGAAAGCCCTGGTGCAGCAGATCAGCGAACTGCGCAGCCGGGTCGAGGCGCAGCCGGCCGAAGAAGTGCCGGAGCTCGTCACCGAGGGCGCTGCCGAGCCGGCCAAGGGAGCAGCCAAGGGGCGCAAGAAGGACACCGCGGCGCCCGCCGCGAGCCCGCAGCGTGCGGCCCTGGCGGAAAAGCTCGCCGAGCTGACGGCGCTGCAGGGCGAGGTGCCGCTGGTGCCGATGCAGGTGGACGGCACCGTGGCCGCCGGCATCGTGGCCGCATGGACCGGCATTCCGCTGGGCAAGATGGTCAAGGACGAGATCAAGGCCGTGCTGCAGCTCAAGCCCTCGCTCGAGGCGCGGGTGGTCGGCCAGCCGTTTGCCATCGAGGCGGTGGCGCAACGGGTGCGCACCGCCCGCGCCAGCCTCGAGGACCCGAACAAGCCCAAGGGCGTGTTCCTGTTCGTCGGCCCCTCGGGCGTGGGCAAGACCGAAACCGCGCTGGCACTGGCCGACGTGCTCTACGGCGGCGAGCGCAACCTCATCACCATCAACATGAGCGAGTACCAGGAGGCCCACACCGTGAGCGGCCTCAAAGGCTCGCCTCCGGGCTACGTGGGGTATGGCGAAGGCGGCGTGCTCACCGAAGCCGTGCGCCGCAAGCCCTACAGCGTGGTGCTGCTCGACGAGGTGGAAAAGGCCCACCCCGACGTGCTGGAGATGTTCTTCCAGGTGTTCGACAAGGGCGTGATGGACGACGCCGAAGGCCGCGAGATCGACTTCCGCAACACCGTCATCATCCTCACCAGCAACGTCGGCTCCGGCGCGCTCATGCAGGCCTGCCTCAACAAGCCGGCCGAGGAGCTGCCCGATGCCGACGCGCTGGCCGAGATGCTGCGGCCGCAGTTGTACAAGGCGTTCAAGCCGGCCTTCATCGGCCGCATGAAGGTGGTGCCGTTCTACCCGCTGGGCGATGACGTGCTCGAACGCATCATCCGCATGAAGCTCGACCGCATTGCCGCGCGGGTGCTGGCCAACCACGGCGCGCAGTTCCTGTACGACGACCTGCTCGTCGAGACGGTGCTGTCACGCTGTACCGAGGTCGACACCGGCGCCCGCAACGTCGACCACATCCTGAACGGCACGCTGCTGCCCGAGGTGGCCGAGCACGTGCTCGCCCGCCTGGCCGAGGGTGCCGCACTGCAGAAGGTGAAGGTGAGCGCCGGCAAGGACGGGCAATTCCGCTACAAGGTGTCTTGACCGCCGACCGACCGCACGCGCCACAGGGAGAACGAGCATGAGCGACCAGAACGATTCGAAAACCGCGCAGCAGCGCCTTGCCGACGCCGTGCTGGCGAACAGCGCCTCGGCCCATTGGCCCGCGGCCGCGGGCCAGCTGAAGGCGCTTGGCAGCATGGCGGACTCCTGGTCCGCGCTGGCGGTCCAGGTGTTGCTGTCGCCAACGCCGCAGGCGGCGGTGAGCTCGCAGCGCCTGCTGCAGCTCATGCAGTCGTCGCGCTGGAGCGTCGAGCCGGCCGAGCCTTCGCCCGGCTCCGGCGAGCTGCTGCTGCCGGTGGTGGCCGCCGGGCAGCGCCACTGCCTGGTGTTGCGCCGCGACCCCTTGCAGCTGCAGCGCGTGTTCCTGCTCGCGGCGGCGTCTCCTCTGCTTGCAGGGATCCAGCATGAAGCTTGACGTCGCGCTCCTGGCCAGCCTGTTCGGCGGCCCCGTGCAGCACGAGCGGCTGCTGCGCCTGCATACGCCGCTGGGCCCCAACGTGCTGCTGGCCGAAACGCTGGACGGGGTTGAAGCGGTGGCACCCGCCACCGGCCATGCGGGCTTCCGGCTTGAACTCACCGCGCTGTCCACCAGCACCCACCACGAGCTGAAGCAGCTCATCGGCCAACCCGTCCTGCTGGAGCTGCTGACCGGCGCGAGCCGAACCGCGCTCCGCCCCTGGCACGGCCACGTCACGCAATTCAGCCTGCTGGGCAGCGATGGTGGCCTCGCGCGCTACCGGCTCGTGGTCGAGCCGTGGCTCGCGCTGCTGGCCCATCGCACCGACAGCCGCAGCTTCCAGGGCATGACCGTGCCCGAAGTGCTGGAGGCGGTGTTCGGCCGCTACCAGGCGCACGGCAAGCTGGCCGCGGCCTGGCGCTTCGAATTCGCCGATGCCGGCGTGTATCCGCAGCGCAGCCTCGTCACGCAGTACCAGGAAAGCGACCTCGCCTTCGTGTTGCGCCTGCTCGCCGAAGAAGGCCTGTTCGCCTGGTTCGAGCACCAGGGCGACGCCACCAGCGAAAGCCTGGGCGTGCACACCCTGGTGATCGCCGACCACAACGGCGCCGTGAAGCCGGGTGCCCAGGCCCGCGTGCGCTTTGCGCAAAGCGGTGCCAGCTTCAAGGAAGACACCCTCACCCGCTGGGGCGCCACCGCGCAGGTCACCACCGCGGCCATCGAACTGCAGAGCTGGGACTACCGCCAGAACGCGCTGCGCCCGGTGCGCGCCGATGGCGCGGCGGCGGCCGGCCTGCCGCCTCTGGTGCGCCGCGACCTGCCCGGCGTGTATGTCTACGAAACCCGCGAACAGGGCGAACGCATCGCCCAGCGCCAGCAGCAGACGCTCGACGCCGCGGCCCGCCTGTGCGAGGCGCGCGGCGGCTTCCGCATGGCGGCGCCTGCCACCACCTTCGAGCTGGCCGAACACGCCAGCGCCGGCGGCCGCTACACCGTCATGGCCGTGCGCCATCGCGCGCGCAACAACCTCGCGGCCGACGCCCAGGCCGGCATCGCCAGGCTGCTGGGTCTGGCGGCACCGCGCGAAGAAGACACGCCGCTGTATGAGTGCGACCTGGTGGCCTTGCCGGCCGAGCTGCCGGTGCGGGCGCTGGGGCTCGACGTGCAAGGAGCCGCCCACGTGCATGAGCTCACCACGCTGCTGCCCCGGCCGGCGGTACACGGCACGCAGACGGCCATCGTGGTGAGCGACGGCGCCCCCATCCACACCGACCGCGACCACCGCATCAAGGTCCAGTTCCATTGGCAGCGCGGCGGCCAGGCCAGCCACCGCCTGGCCGACGAGGGCGGCGACGACAACGCCCCCGCCAACGACCGCGCGGGCACCTGGGTGCGCGTGGCCACGCCGCTGGCCGGCGCCAACTGGGGCAGCGTGTTCACGCCGCGTGCCGGGCAGGAAGTGGTGGTCGAGTTCCTCGAGGGCGACATCGACCGCCCGGTGGTGGTGGGCAGCGTCTACAACGGTGTGGGCCAGGCCAATGCCCAGGGCAACCAGGCGGCGGGCGGTGCTGCCGGCAGCACCGGCAACGCGCCTGCGTGGTTTCCGGGTGATGCCAGGAGCGGCGCGCTGCAAGGCCACCAGCACAACGCGGTGCAGGTGGGCTTCAAGACGCAGGAGGTCAGCGCCAGTGCGAGCGGCACCGGCGGCGCCAACCAGCTGGTCTTCGACGCGAGCCCGGGCGAGGCACGCGTGCTGCTGGCCACCAGCACCGCGAACAGCCGCCTGCAGCTGGGGCACCTGCTGTACCAGCGCGACAACCAGCGGCTGCAGCACCAGGGGCATGGCGCGGAGCTGTTCACCAGCGCCTACGGCGCACTGCGTGCCGGCAGCGGACTGCTGATCAGCACCCACGGCCGGCAGGCCAGCACCGGTTCGGCCCAGCAGCTGGACACGCGCGAAACGCAGACCCAGCTCGACGCCAGCCGCGAGCTGCAGCTGGCATTGGCCAAGGCGGCGCAGCAGCACCAGGCCAGGATCGGCAGCGAGCCGGAGCCCGAGAAGCTGCCGGTGGCCGAGGGCATGGCGGGCATGCTCGAAGTGCTGCAGGCCGTGGACACGCTCGCGCTGGCCACGGCTGCCGCAGCGGGCGCGGCGTCAGAGGCCGAAGGCTCCGAAGCGTCGGAAGAGGCGACGTCGTTCGACGAGCAGATCCAGTTCCTCAATGCCAAGGGAACGCCGCTGGCCAACGTGGCCTACGAGCTGAAGCTGGCCGACGGCAGCGTGGAGACCGGGCAGACCGATGCGCAGGGCTTGACGCAGCGGGTCGTGACCGCCCAGGCACAGCCCATCGTCGAAGCGAAGCTGAGCCCCAGGCCGCTGGAGTCCTGCTGCACCGCGCATGCGCAACAGGCCGGCTCCACTTCGGCCGCTGCGCTGGTGGTGCCCATCAGCGGCGTGGCCACCAACCCGCAGAACCTGGGGGCTTCGGTGGTGCAGGTGCAAACGCCCAAGGGCAAGGCCCGCCCGATGACACCCGGCGAGATCGCCATGGCGAAGGTGATCTTCAAGGACTCGATCGACTATTCGAAGGTGAAGGTCCACAACGGCGAATACCTTTGGTTCGGGCTGCAGCCGGACAACACCGCGATGACGCCGAACGGGGAGATGTATTTCAACCCGGACTACTTCAAGGAAGACTTCTCCAAGGAGGACTCGGCGGACAAGCACTGGTTCATGCACGAGATGGTTCACGTATGGCAGTACCAGCTCGACTATCCGGTGAAGCTCAGAGGCGCCATCCGGATCGGGCTTTCCTACGCATACCAACTCGCCCACGACAAGACCCTGGCTGACTACAACATGGAAGCACAGGGCGACATCGTGGCCGACTACTTCGCCCTGAAGGTGCTTGGCGACCCCACGGTGATGCGGCAGCAGCGATACGCCAACGCCTTGAGTGACTACGAGCAGTACACGCTCAAGACCTTCCTTGCTGATCCTGCCGACAGGTCGAGCTTGCCGGGTGGCTCCTGAAAGGGTGTGGAGAACAGGCATGAACAAGAGCTTCCTGGCGCTGCTGTTGCTGTCGCTGCTGGCGAGTGGCTGTGCCGCTCGTTCGGGCATGGGTACGGCGGTGGTCACTCAACGCGCGGAGCTTCCGTGCTTCGGCGTCGCAAGCACCCGCGCGACACGAGAAGGCAATCCGCAGCTGCAAGCCGTTTCCGTGTCCATCGCGGAAGGCGAGGGAAAGGGCAGCCCGGTATGGCGGGCGATGGTTGCGCCTGCCGCACCGAGAGTTCCATTGCCCGTGGGGCAGTGCGTTCAGTACGGTGCCTCACTGCCGGAGGGCCAGGTGCTCAAGGCTCCGCAGCCGTTGGCCCCCGGGCGCATCTACTCCGTCATGGTCAACGCCGTTGTCGAAGACGCGAGTGAGCCGGTTCATCTGTACACGGCTCACTTCTGCATGGTGCGGGAAGCCGGCGCTTCAGCGCGTGTGCTGCCGGTGGAGCGCAAGGAGGGCAAGTTGCAGGCTGCGGCTTGCGGCCCCCTGGAGCCCCCGGTACACAGCGGAGGGCGATGACGTGCCGGTGGCAACGCGGATGGGCGATCCGGAACTTTTGGGGCCTCGCATCGAGACGCAGGGCGGTCGTGGGTACGAAACCACCCGGTCGTTCACGCTGGAGAAGCCTGTTCCTTTCCTCCCAGGGCAGTGCCTGCGCTACGGCGAAGTGCCTGGGCAGTCCGTGGCACACACTTCCCCGCCTGCGCTGCAGTTCGGCCGCCTGTACACCGTGGGACTCGGGGCGCGAGTGAAGGACCCGGGCGACCCCACCTTCGCGTACACCGCCGAGTTCTGCGTGATTCGTAGTGCCGCAGGCGTGCCGCGCGTTCACGAAGTGCGCTGGGACGAGAAGGCCGGCATCTGGGACCGCGCCGCCTGCGCATCGCCCTCTGCAGGGAGCAACTCATGAGCGAATCGAAGAAAACCATCCCCTCCACCCCCAACGTCACCGGCGAGTTCGGCATCGGCGGCGGAGGCGGCACCATCCCCGTCTTCTCGAAGCCCGACCTCGTGCTCGCAGGCGCGGGCGGCATCGGCGCCTACACCCCGGCCAGCGCCCTGGCCAGCGCCGGCCAGACGCTGAGCCTGGTGGCCGGGCAGGACGCCAACCTCAACACGCAGCGAAACCAGGCCGTGGCGGTGAAGGACGGCATCGCCCTGTTCACCTACGGCAAGGCCCAGGACACGCAGCGCAGCGTGCAGGACGTGGGCATGAAGCTGCATGCCGCCAGCGGCAAGGTGAGCGCGCAGGCGCAAAGCGCGAAGGCGCAGCTCAATGCCGACAAGGCAGTGACGATCGCGAGCACGAGCGCCGGCATCACCATCAGCGCGCCCAACAGCATCCTGCTGACCGGCGGCGGCACCTATCTCAAGATCGAGGGCGGCAACATCGAGTTGGGCACCAGCGGAACGGCGAGCTTCAAGGCGGCGATGAAGGAGCTGGCGGGGGCGGGGAGCGCGAGTGCAAGCTTGAGCCTGCCGAAGGCGGGGGAGTTGAAGGGGTGTGCTGCGCGCCTGGGCGATGCGGCCTCCACCGGCGCTGCCATCGTCTGAACCGGAGGCACGGGCATGCGTTCGATCGATGAACTGACCGATGCCGGCATTGCCGCCTTGCGTGCGGCGTTGGCACGCGGCGATGCTTCGTCGCCGGTGGCGGTGATCATCGACCGCGCGGTCACCGACCCGCTCGAAGATGTGCTGCCGTCGGATGAGGCTTCCATGCACGTGGTGCATATCCGGCACGACGACCTTGCCGCCGAGCGCATGCCGTACTTGTTGTGGCTGAACGATGAGCGCCGAGCCGAGCGCTTGTTGAACCGCACGGTGCGGCTGGCGATGGAAGAGGCATTGGGCAATGTGGGCCAGGCAAGGCAGGTCCGGTCTGTCTGCGGCTGGATCGAGGTGGCGCCAGCCGGAAGCCCGCAGCCGGCAGAAGGCCTTGACGGGGATGCGTTGGCAGCGCTGATCGCCAATGCCTCCGTGGCAAGAAGCCCGTCGGGCGAGCGCAGGTTGTTGCGCTACATCGACCCACGTGTCCTTGCGCGTTTGAGTGCCCTGGCTCGCCCGGGGCAGCTGCGCCACCTGCTCGGGCCGGTGGCCGCATGGCATTTCGTCGGCCCCGATCTTTCACTGAGAACCTTGCGCGTGCCGCTGCAGGCGAAGCCCGAGGTGGGCTTTGACGCCGCGCAGTGGGCGGCGCTCGGCCGGATGGCCTGGGTCAACGAACTGGTGCCGCAAGCCGCCGACTGGGGCCTGGACCGCACCGGCGATGACCTGGTCCTGGCGCTCGACGCGCAGCTCGCTCGCGCCCAGGCGGCAGGCTTGCGCACCGACACCGACTGCATGACCTTCGCGACCTGCGCGCTGTGCGTGCACGAGCGCTTCGACGAACATCCTGCGTTTGCGCAAGCACTTGCCAACAGTCGCAGCACAGGGCAGTCGTTTGCCGACGCCGCGGCGGCGCTGGACGAAACAACACTGGAAACCATTGCCGATGGCCGTTGGCTATCGAGCCAGGGGAGGAATGCACATCATGGGTGAAACCGCCATTGCCCCACCGAAGCCGAAAGCCAAGGGGCAGATCGCCAAGGCTGCAGGTTCGGGCTCGGGGGCGTCAGCTTCCAACTGCAAGAACTGCCACAAGACCGGCCTGGCCATCCTGCCTGTGACCGGCAGCCCGGCACTGCGCTCGGTGTTCGACAAGCACCGCGCCGATGCCGCCGCAACGGCGGCCTTGAAGACGCTCGACGGGCGCCTGGCCACCCCCGATCGCACCCTGTCGTGGGACTTCATGCGCGTGCTGCCGGCGGGCTACCTCTACGTGCTGAAGTCCAACATGGTGTGGGACGCCTACGTGGTGGGCGTCGACGGCCTGCTCAACAAGATGCCGGTCGAGGACCTCGACGAGACGCCAGACGGCACGCAGCTCAGCGTGGCCTGCAAGCGCGAAGGGCACAGCAACATCGGCCCGCAGTTCTTCTGCGTCGATCCGTCGGCCCATTCGCAGATCTGGGTGGCCTTCAGCCGGCACCGGTGGACCAAGGTCGTGCGTGAGCGCTTCAAGAACGACACCGACGGGTGCCGCACGGCGCGCATGACCCGCGTGGACATGCAGGCCGCCGCCAAGGGCGACGTCGGCAAGGGCCGCACGGTATCCATGGCGATGGAGGCCAACGAGGTGCACCTGCTCGGCGTGGCGGACTTCATGGCGCAGGGGGTGCGGGAGCGCTTCAGCCGCGAGTTGAACTACCCCTTGCGAGACCGCAGCGGCCAGGCACCTGCATTGGCAAAGCGCATGGCCGACGCCTCAGCCAAGACCCCCGCCAGGCAGGGGATCGTG
>CAMLNA010000073.1 GCA_946481025.1 uncultured Rivibacter sp. | reverse complement strand
CCGAGCGTGGCCAGGTTCATCATGCCGCCGCCGGCGGGCACGGCCAAGGACTGGTCGGCGTACCGCGCGCGATTCATCGAGCCGACGCGGCTGCGTGCCGGCGTCGAGTTCTGGCGCGACAACGAACGCTGGCTGCGTGCTGCCGAAGAACGCTACGGCGTTCCTCCCGAGATCGTCGTCGGCATCGTCGGCGTCGAGACGCTTTACGGGCGCCACATGGGCGGCTTCCGCGTGATCGATGCACTGGCCACGCTGAGCTTAGACTTTCCCACCGGCCGCAAGGACCGCAGCCCGTTCTTCCGCGACGAACTCGAGCAGCTGTTCGTGCTGTGCCACAAGAGCGGCATCGACCCGCTCTCGCTGAAGGGGTCGTATGCCGGCGCCCTGGGCATGCCGCAATTCATGCCCAGCTCCTGGAACAAGTACGCCGTGGACTTCGACAACGACGGCCGCGTCGATCTGCACACGAGCGCCGCCGACGTGATCGGCTCGGTCGCGCACTACCTGGCCGAGTTCGGCTGGCAGCGCGGCATGCCCACCCACTACGAAGTGGCGGCGCCGGTCGAGGTGGTCGACCGGGCCGTCCTGCTGGTGCCCGACATCGTGCCCAGCTTCACGCCGGCGCAGTTTGCCGAACGCGGCGCCTCCCTGCCAGAGGCCGCCCGCCAGCACAACGGCCTGCTGGCCCTGGTGGAGTTGCAGAACGGCGACGCCGCGCCGAGCTACGTGGCAGGCACAGCCAACTTCTACACCGTGACGCGCTACAACTGGTCGAGCTACTACGCGCTGGCGGTCATCGAGCTGGGGCGGGCGGTGGCGAACATCGTCGCGGCTACGGCGCCGGAGTCGCAGCCACAGCCTCAGCCGGCGCCCTCGTCGTAGTCACACCGGATACCAGAGCACGGCAAGGAAATGGCAGGTGCTGCCTGCCATCACGAACAGGTGCCACACCAGGTGGCCGAAGCGCAGCTTCGAATCGAACATGAAGAACACCACGCCGATCGTGTAGGCCACGCCGCCGCCGAGCAGCCAGAACAGGCCCGATGGCGGCATGCGCTGAAGGATCGGATAGGCCGCGACCAGCACCATCCAGCCCATGGCCACGTAGAGCCCGGTCGACAGCAGCGGGTGCGTCAGGCGGTTCATTGCCTTCATGGCCGCGCCGATCATCGCCAGGCCCCACACCAGCCCGAAGGCCGCCGCCCCCCAGGCCTCATGCAGCGCGCCCAGCGCGAATGGCGTGTAGCTGCCCGCGATGAACAGGAAGATCGCGATGTGGTCGAGCCGCACCCACAGCTTCTTGGCCCGGCCGGGCGGCAGCGCGTGGTAGCACATGGAGCACAGGTACAGCAGCACCATCGTGGCGGAGAACACGCTCACGCCGATGAGCTGTGCCGTGTTGCCGTTGCGTGCGTTGGTGGCCACCAGGAGGATGGGCACGGCGGCCAGTGCGGCCAGGAAGCCGAGCCCGTGGCTCACGCTGTTGGCGACCTCTTCGACTTCGCTCTGAGGACGCTCTTCGATCTCCAGTTCCAGGGCAGTCATGACGGCCTCCTGCTCTACAGGAGGCCACCGACTACACAGGTCGGATGTCCACCTGCACTTCCATCGTCTCACTGCCCCCGCCCATGCGCACTCCCTTGATCGGGGGGCAGGCCGCGTAGTCGGGGCCCACGGCCAGGCGCACGTGGCGTTCGTCCATCAGGCATTGATGCGTGATGTCGATGCTCAGCCAGCGCCCGGCCTGCGGGTCCACGCATACATCGGCCCATGCATGGCTGGCGAGTTCCGGCGCATCGGCGGCGTAGAAATACCCGCTCACATAACGCGCCGGCACGCCATGCGCACGGCAGGCAGCAATGAAGACGTGTGCCTGATCCTGGCAAACACCATGCCCCCAATCGAAGGCCTCGAGCGCCGTGGTCGCCACGTCGGTCTTGCCGGGGCGGTAGCTCACCTGCTCGTTCACCGCGCGCGCCAGCGACATCAGCGTGGCTTCGTTCACGCCCTTGTCGAGGTGATGGGCGGCAAATTCAGCGAGGCGCTGATGGCCTTCGGCCAGCGGCGTGGGCCGCAGGTAGAGCCACGGCGACAACGCGCCGGGACCATCGGTCACGCCGGAGTCGGCATGCGTCTCGACCACGCCGTAGGCCCGCACGGTGCCGCGCATCATCGGCCGCCTGATGGTGTAGGTGTGGGCGAGGTTGCCGTAGCCGTCGATCGACTCGAACAGCGTGCCCGGCGCCTGCACGTGCCATTGCTGCACGGTCTGCTGCGCGGACTTCTGCGGCGTGAGCCGCAGCGTCTGGATGGCGTGCTGCACCACGTGGCTGTAGCCGTAGTGCGTGCTGTGCTCGATGCGCAGACGCATCCCCTTCCCTTTCAGGCGTTGACGGGAACCAGGAAGTCCCGGCTGATGCCCAGGCCCAGGTCGCCCACCCGATCGAGGAACTGCGTGAGGAAGGCGTGCAAACCGGTGGCAAGGATTTCGTCGATGCGGCCGAAGCGCAGGTCGGCCCGCAGGCGGCCGGCCCGGCGCAGCGTTTCGTGGCTCTGGTCGTTGGCCACCATGCGCAGGTTGTCGACCACCTCGTTCATGCACGCGGCCAGCGAGCGCGGCATGTCGGGCCGCAGGATCAGCAGCTCCGCCACCCGCTCGGGGCGGATGACGTTGCGGTAGACCTTGCGGTAGACCTCGAAGCCCGACACCGACCGCAGAATGGCCGACCAGTGATAGAAGTCGACCTCCTGCTGGTCGCGCGCCTGGCCGGCGCCGAAGAACTCGCTTTGCGCCGAGTGGAACTTCACGTCGAGCAGGCGCGCGGTGTTGTCGGCCCGCTCGAGGAAGGTGCCGATGCGCAGGAAGTGGAAGGCCTCGTCCTGCAGCATGGTGCCCAGCGTGACGCCGCGCGACAGGTGCGAGCGGAACTTCACCCACTCGAAGAACTCGCCGGGGTCGCGCTGCAGCGTGCCGGACTTGAGCATGCGGTTGAACTCGAGCCAGGTCTGGTTCTGCATTTCCCACACCTCGGTGGTGAGGGCACCCCGCACGGCCCGCGCGTTCTCCCGCGCGGCGCGCAGGCAGGTGACGATGCTCGACGAGTTGTCCTCGTCGCTCACCATGAAGTCCATCACCGTGCGCGCGTTCACCGTGTCGTGCCGCTTGTGGAACTCGTGCAGCAGCTCGGAGATGCTCAGCAGGCCCCGCCAGCCCTGCTCTGCGGCAGCCGCGGATTGCGGAAGCAACGCGGTCTGGTAGTTCACATCGAGCATGCGCGCGGTGTTCTCGGCACGCTCCATGTACCGAGCCATCCAGAACAAGTGATCTGCAGTCCTAGAGAGCATCACAGAACCTCCGAAGGCCGAGAACGCCGCCGCGTGCTGCGCACGCCGCCGTGTTTTGCCGGCTTCGCCGCAAGCCGCTGCGCGTCTTGACCCGCGCGCTCCATATACCGCGCCATCCAGAACAAGTGATCAGCAGTCCGCGACAGCATCGTCATGCCTCCAGCACCCAGGTGTCTTTCGTGCCGCCGCCCTGGCTGCTGTTGACCACCAGGGAGCCCTCCTTCAGCGCCACGCGGGTCAGCCCGCCGGGCACCATCTGCACCGTCTTGCCAGACAGCACGAAGGGCCGCAGGTCGATGTGGCGCGGCGCGATGCCGCTTTCCACGAAGGTGGGGCAGGTGGACAGGCTCAACGTGGGCTGCGCGATGTAGTTGCTCGGGTTGAGGAGGAGCTGCTCGCGGAAGGCGGCGATCTCGTCCTTGGTGGCGGCCGGCCCCACCAGCATGCCGTAGCCGCCGGCGCCGTGCACTTCCTTGACCACCAGCTCGGGCAGGTGCGCGAGCACGTATTTGAGGTCCTCGGGCTCGCGGCACAGGTGCGTCGGCACGTTGTGCAGGATGGGTTTTTCGCCGAGGTAGAACTCGATCATCTTGGGCACGTAGGGGTAGATCGACTTGTCGTCGGCCACGCCGGTGCCGATGGCGTTGCACAGCGCCACGTTGCCGGCGCGGTACACGCTCAGCAGGCCCGCACAGCCGAGGGTCGAGTCGGGCCGGAACACGAGCGGGTCGAGGAAGTCGTCGTCCACGCGCCGGTAGATCACGTCGACCCGCTTCGGGCCCTGCGTGGTGCGCATGTACAGGTAGTTGTCGCGCACGAAGAGGTCCTGCCCCTCCACCAGCTCCACGCCCATCTGCTGCGCGAGGAACGCATGCTCGAAGTAGGCCGAGTTGTACATGCCGGGCGTGAGCACCACCACCGTGGGCTCGTTCACGCCGGCGGGCGCCACGGCGCGCAGGGTGTCGAGCAGCAGGTCGGGGTAGTGCGCCACCGGGGCCACGCGGTGCTCTCCGAAGAGGTCGGGGAACAGCCGCATCATCATCTTGCGGTTCTCGAGCATGTAGCTCACGCCGCTGGGCACCCGCAGGTTGTCTTCGAGCACGTAGTAGCTGCCGGAGCCGTCGGGGTTGCCGGCGCGCACGATGTCGATGCCGGCGATGTGCGAATAGATGTTGCCCGGCACGTCCACGCCCATCATCTCGGGCCGGAACTGGGCGTTCTTGAACACCTGCTCCGCCGGCACGAGGCCCGCCTTGATGATCTCCTGGTCGTGGTAGACGTCGTGGATGAAGCGGTTGAGCGCGGTGACGCGCTGGCGCAGGCCACGCTCCATCTCGCGCCATTCGTGCGACGGGATGATGCGCGGGATCAGGTCGAAGGGAATGAGGCGCTCGGTGCCCGCGCCGTCTTCGTCTTTCGTGCCATACACGGCGAAGGTGATGCCGACGCGGCGGAAGATCATCTCGGCTTCGTCTCGCCGGGTCTTCATCATCTCGCGCGGCTGGCGTGCGAGCCAGCGGTCGTACTGGCTGTAGTGGTCACGCACCCGAGTGCTGCTGGCGTGCATCTCGTCGTACGGCTGCATTCGCGTCCCCTTTCTGCACGTCACTAATGCAGGGATTGTGCCAATTTGGGGCCCCGCCTCATACCCATTGCGGCACCGCTTCCGTGCTCACCCGCACCGAGAGCGTGTGCTGCCCGCCGCCGCGGATCACCCCCTTCAGCGGCGTCACGTCGCCGTAGTCGCGCCCGACCGCCAATCGCACATGCGAGGTGCCCGGCACGCAGTCGTTCGTCGGGTCGAGTTCGAGCCAGTCGCCGGGCGTACCCGCCCCCGGCACGTACACCGACACCCACGCGTGCGAGGCGTCGGCTCCCTGCAGGCGCGGTTGCCCGGGCGGCGGCTCGGTGAGCAGGTAGCCGCTCACGTAGCGCGCGGCCAGGCCCAGGCTGCGCAGGCAGCCGATCATCACGTGGGCGAAGTCCTGGCAGACGCCGCGCTTCTGCGCGAAGGCCTGCAGCACCGGCGTGTTGACCTGGGTGCTCTGCGGTTCGTAGCGGAAGTCGCGATGCACCCGCTGCATCAGCTCGATGGCCGCTTCGGCCACCGGCCGGCCCGGGGAAAACGAAGGCCGCGCATAGGCATGAAGCTCCCGGTGCAGCGGCGCCATCGGCGACGGGAACACGAATTCGGCGGCCGGTTCGTACCGCTCCCCGGCAATGAAGCGCAAGCGCTCGCGCAGCAGCTCCCACGCAGGCGACGCAGCCGGCCGCAACGCGGCATGGCGTGCCGCCACCCGCACCAGGCTGCTCGCCCGCACGCACAGCGACTCGTGCGGCATGGTGATGCTGAAGAAGCCGCGGCTGTTGCCGAAGGTGTCGCGCCCGGTGGTGTGGTGGCCGGGCACCGGCTCCACCTGCATCTCGAACACCTCGACGCGCTGGTGGGCGTCTTCCAGCGGGCGCAGGAAGGTCATGTGGTGGGCCAGCTCCACCGGGCTCGTGTACCGGTAGCGGGTCTCGTGCTCCACCCGCAACAACGCGGGCGCAGGCGCAGGGTCGGTGCCCGCCGCGGCCTCAGGCGCTGAGGTGCTGCTCGTATCCATCGGCATGGGCGAAGTAGCGGCGGCCGACTTCGTCGGACAGCCGCGCGCCGGCTTCCATGAGGCGCTCGCACAGGGCGAGGATGCGGTCGTCGTGTGCGTCGCCGCTGGGCGCGCGGGGGTCGCTCTCGCGGTCGCGCCGGCCCTGCAGTTCGGCGAGCGTGGCGCCTGCGCCCTCCTGCGGCAGCAGGGCCAGCAGCCCTTCGACCGGCCCGCCCGCCTGCGGCAGCTTGCGCAGCTCGGCTCGCAGGCGGCGCAGCACGCAGGCCAGCGCGCGGGGGTTCGATTCGTCCATCACCAGCAGGTCCACCAGCGCCAGCAGGTCCTGGCGTCGCTGGTAGCGGGCGCGGAAGGTGATGGTGCTGTCGAACAGGGACAGCAGCATGTCGAAGCCCTGCACGCCATACACCGCGCGGCCGGCGAAGAAGGCCTGCAGCGTGCTGGCCATGCCCATGAGCCGCTCGGTCAGCCGGCCCACGGTGAGCAGGCGCCAGCCGTCGTCGCGCGTCATGCGGTCGGTTTGCGCGCCGGTCACCGCGGCCAGCTGGTCGGCCAGGTGTTCGAGCGCCTCCTGCAGCTCGGCCGCCGCAAAGCCGGCGCCCCCCGGGACTTCCGAGGCGGCGACCCAGGCCATGCGTGCCTCGAAGTCTTCGCCCATCTTGCGCACCAGGCGCCAGTGCTCGGGCGAGAGCCGGTCGCGCAGGGCGCCGGCGGCGCGCTCCAGCGACGCGAGGTTGAAGGCGATGCTGCGCTCGCCCTGCGCGTCGGCCAGCGCCGCGACCACCGCACGCTCGAAGATGCGCGGCGCCTGTGCGAGGCTGGGCGAACCGAAAGGCGCCAGGCCGGTGTCGCGGGCGAGTTCGGTCACCGCGTCGAGCAGGGCTTCGGGCGTGTCGTCGTCTTCGTCGACCAGCGTCGAGGTGGCCAGGGTCAGGCGCACCAGCTGTTCGGTGCGCTCGGTGTAGCGGCCCATCCAGAACAGGTTCTCGGCCGTGCGGCTGGACACCGGCCGCGCGCGGCCGGCCAGGTCGTCGATGCGCAGGCGCTGCTGCAGCATGGAGAAGGTGTCGACCGGGCCCTCGGTCATGACCCAGGTGTCGAGGCTGCTGCCGCCATGCTGCATCGAGACGACGTCCGGGTCGTGCTGCGCGATGCGGGTCATGCCGCCGGGCAGCACCTTCCAGCCGCCCTGCGCATCGGCGATGGCATAGACGCGCAGCATGGCCGTGCGCGGCAGGAACTGGCCCGCGGCCCACCACGGCGTCTGCGAGAACGGCAGGTAGCCGCGCAGGGTGTAGGCGTCGGGATCGGCCTCGATGCGGCGGCGCCACTCGGCCCGGGTGTCTTCGTTCAGCGGCGCGCCGATGCCCGGGTCCACGCCGCGGCCGGTGGCGCGCGGGTAGGTGGCGCGCACCACGCCCACCTGGCCCGAGTCGCGCGCCGCATCCCAGGCAGCCCGCTCGCCGCACCACCAGGTGGGCAGGCCGGGCAGGGACAGCGGCGCCCCGAGCAGGCGCCCGGCCACGGCAGGCAGGAAGCCCTGCACCGCCGGCGACTCCAGGAAGCCGGCGCCCAGCGCGTTGGTCACCACCACCCGCCCGGCGCGGATCACCTGCAGCAGCCCCGGCACACCCAAGGTGGAATCGGCACGCAGCTCCAGCGGATCGCAGTAGTCGTCGTCGAGCCGGCGCAGCAGGCCATGGACGGGTTCCAGCCCCTGCACCGTCTTGAGGTACAGCCGGTCGTCACGCACCGTGAGGTCGCCGCCCTCCACCAGAGGCAGCCCGAGGTAGCGGGCAAGGTAGGCGTGCTCGAAATAGGTCTCGCTGTAGGGGCCCGGCGTCAGCAGCGCCAGCCTCGGCGCATGGCCGTCGGCGCAGGGCGTGGCCAGCTGCTGCAGCGTGTCGAGCAGGCGGCGGTAGCCCGAGGCCAGGTGCTGCACCCGCAGCTCGCGGAAGGCCTCGGGGAACAGGCGCGAGGTGATGAGCCGGTTCTCCATCACGTAGCCGAGACCCGAGGGCGACTGCGTGCGCTGGCCCACCACCCACCAGCGGGCATCGGGCCCGCGTGCCAGGTCGAAGGCCACGATGTGCAGGTGCTGGCCGCCCACCGGCACCACGCCCTGCAGCGCGCGCAGGTAGCCCGGATGCCCCTGCACCAGCGCACTGGGCAGCAGGCCTTCGTGCAGCAGTTGCTGCGGTCCGTAGACATCGGCCAGCACGGCCTGCAGCAACTGGGCGCGCTGCGCCACGCCGGCTTCGATCTGCCGCCAGTCGGCCGGCTCGATGAGGAAGGGCAGCAGCCCGAGCGACCACGGCCGCGCGGGACCGCTGCTGTCGGAAAAGACGTTGTAGGTGACGCCGTTCTCGTGGATCTGCCGCTCGATCTGCGCGTGGCGCCGCTCCATGCTGCCCAGTCCCTCGGGCCCGAGCAGGCTCACGAATTCGCGCCAGGCCGGGCGCAGCGCCAGGCCGCTCGGGTCGATCAGCTCGTCGTAATGGCCGGCATCGGCCGCCTTGGCGGCATGCAGCACCGCATGCGCCGCGGCATCGGCAAAGCTGGCACTGGTGTCGAACTCGAGGGTGGACTGCTGCATCCCATGCGCCGGTGATCAGGAAACCTGGCGCAGGTCGACGGTGAAGGGGAACTCCTGGCTGGGCACGGCGTGCTGCACCTGCAGCTGCCCCGGGGTGTGACCCAGCTTGAAGAAGCGCGCCAAGCGTCGGCTCTCCGCCTCATAGGCATTGACCGGGAAGGTGTCGTAGTTGCGCCCGCCCGGGTGCGAAACATGATAGCGGCAGCCTCCCAGCGAACGCTGCATCCAGGTGTCGACCACGTCGAAGGTGAGCGGCGCGTGCACGCCGATGGTGGGGTGCAGCGCCGACGCCGGCTGCCAGGCGCGAAAGCGCACGCCGGCCACGTGCTCGGCCATGCGGCCGGTGGGCTGCAGCGCCAGCGCCTGGCCGTTCACCGTGACGACGTAGCGGTTGCCGTTGAGCCCGCTGGCCTTGACCTCCAGCCGCTCGAGCGACGAGTCCACGTAGCGCACCGTGCCGCCGGCCGCGCCCTCCTCGCCCATCACGTGCCAGGGCTCCAGCGCGTTGCGCAGCGTGAGGTGGATGCCCGCGACGCTGACCTCGCCCACCATGGGGAAGCGGAATTCGAAGTGCGGCGCGAACCAGGCTTCGTCGAAGGCGAACCCGGCGCGTGCCAGCTCGGCCAGCACGTCGTGAAAGTCCATCTGCACGAAAGTGGGCAGCAGGAAACGGTCGTGCAGCCCGGTGCCCCAGCGGGTGAGCCGGGTGGCGCCGCGGCCGGCATAGGGCTCACGCCAGAACCAGGCCACCAGCGCGCGCAGCAGCAGCTGCTGCACCAGGCTCATGCGCGCATGCGGTGGCATCTCGAAGGCCCGCAGCTCCAGCAGGCCCAGGCGGCCGGCGGGCCCATCGGGCGAATACAGCTTGTCGATGCAGAACTCGGCGCGGTGGGTGTTGCCGCTCACGTCGATGAGCAGGTTGCGCAGGGTGCGGTCGATGACCCAGGGCGGCGTCTCGGCGGTGAGGCCGGCCTGCCGCTCGATCTCGCGCAGCGCGATCTCGACCTCGTAGACCTGGTCGTCGCGGGCCTCGTCGATGCGCGGCGCCTGGCTGGTCGGGCCGATGAAGAGGCCCGAGAACAGGTAGCTCAGCGACGGATGGTTGTGCCAGTAGGTGAGCAGGCTGGCCAGCAGGTCGGGCCGTCGCAGGAACGGGCTGTTGCCCGGCGTGGCGCCGCCCAGCACGAAGTGGTTGCCGCCGCCGGTGCCGGTGTGGCGGCCGTCGACCATGAACTTCTCGCTGGACAGCCGCGACTCGTGCGCGGCCTGGTACAGGAACTCGGTGTGGTCCACGAGTTCGTCCCAGTTCGAGGCCGGGTGGATGTTGACCTCGATGACGCCCGGGTCCGGCGTCACCTGCAGCATCTTCAGCCGCGGGTCGCGCGGCGGCGGGTAGCCTTCGAGCACGATCTTCAAGCCCAGCTCGGCCGTGGTGGACTCCACCGCGGCCAGCAGGTCGAGGTAGTCGTCGAGCTCGGCCAGGGGCGGCATGAAGACGTAGAGCACGCCGTCGCGCGCTTCGACGCACATGGCGGTGCGGGTGATCCAGGAGGCCGACTCGTGGCGCTGCGGCTTGTCGTCCGCCGCGCGAGGACCGGGCGAGACCGGTGCATGGCCGGCGGTGGGCACGCCGATGCGGCCGCGCCAGTCGGTGCTCGGGGCGCCCTTGGGCGGCACATAGCCGGCGTACTGGCTGCGGATCTCGGTTGCGGGCCGCAGGCGGTCGCGCGGTGCGTACGGGTCCTGTTCGATCTGGTAGGGGCGGTCGGCCTCGTTCACCCACGGCAGCGAATCGAGCGGCAGCCGGTAGCCCATCGGCGAATCGCCTGGAAAGAGGTACATGCGCTCGTCGCGGAAGAACCAGGGGCCGGTGACCCAGGCCGGTCCGTTCAGGCCGACGGACCATTCGCGGTTGAGGGGCAGCATGTAGCCCACCACCTTGTCGAGCCCCTGGGAGAACACGCGGCGCAGGCGCTCGCGTTCCAGCTCGTCGTCGAGCCGGGCGTCGAACGGATCCACGTTGACCGGCAGCCTGCGCTCGCGCCACAGGTAGTACCAGGTGTCTTCATAACCGGGCTGGATGTACTGCGGCCCCAGGCCCAGCTTGCCGGTCAGCGTGTGGATGAAGCGCTGTGCGTCGCGCTCGGTGCAGCCGCCGGGTTCGCGCTCGTCGGCAAACAGGCCGGGGTCGTGCCAGCAGGGTTCGCCGTCGCTGCGCCAGCAGACCGACAGCGCCCAGCGCGGCAACTGCTCGCCCGGGTACCACTTGCCCTGGCCGAAGTGCAGGAAGCCGCCCTCGCCGTACTTGCTGCGCAGCTTCTGCACCAGCTCGGTGGCGTAGCCGCGCTTGGTGGGGCCGAGCGCGGCCGTGTTCCATTCGGCGCCTTCGCGGTCTTCCACCGACACGAAGGTGGGCTCGCCGCCCATCGTGAGGCGCACGTCCATCGCATCGAGTTCGTGGTCGACCACGTGGCCCAGGTCGAGCACGCTGCGCCATTGCTCGTCGGTGTAGGGCTTGGTCACTCGCGGCGACTCGTAGACGCGGGTGACCGACATCTCGTGGCCGAACTCGACCTCGGACTCGTCCACCGCACCGGTGACCGGCGCCGCGCTCGAAGGCTCCGGCGTGCAGGCCACCGGGATATGGCCTTCGCCGGCCAGCAGGCCGGAGGTGGGGTCGAGACCGATCCACCCGGCCCCCGGCAGGTAGACCTCGCACCAGGCATGCAGGTCGGTGAAGTCGGCCTCCGCGCCCGAAGGGCCGTCGAGCGCCTTCACGTCGGGCTTGAGCTGGATGAGATAGCCCGACACGAAACGCGCCGCGAGCCCCAGGTGGCGCAACGTCTGCACCAGCAGCCAGCCGGTGTCGCGGCAGGAGCCCGCGGCCAGCTCCAGCGTCTGCTCCGGCGCCTGCACGCCGGGCTCCATGCGGATGAGGTAGCGGATGTCCTTCTGCAGCCGCTGGTTGAGGCCCACCAGGAAGTCGATCGTGCGCACCTGCTCCCGCGGGATGCTCTCGACGAAGGCCGCGAAGCGCGGCGTGAGCGGGTCGCGCACCAGGTAGGGCGCGAGGTCGTGCGCCAGCGCTTTTTCGTAGGTGAACGGGTAGTTTTCGGCGCTGGGCTCGAGAAAGAAGTCGAACGGGTTGTAGACCGACATCTCGGCCACCAGGTCGACGGTGATCTTGAACTCGGTGGTCTTGTCGGGAAAGACGAGGCGTGCGAGGTAGTTCGAGAACGGGTCCTGCTGCCAGTTGACGAAGTGCTCGCCCGGCTCGATGCGCAGCGAATACGACAGGATGGGCGTGCGGCAATGCGGCGCGGGGCGCAGGCGCACCACCTGGGGCGACAGCCCGACGCGGCGGTCGTAGCGGTAGTGCGTGACGTGGTTCAGCGCGACATGGATGGCCACGAGTTCCTCCTCTGAGCCGTGGTGAGCCCCCCGCTCGATGCAAGACCCGGGCCATCATGCCATCGGATCCAGCAGGGGACCACCATGCCGCGCGCACCCGCGGCACAGAGGCGGCCGGCGTGCTCAACCCTGGGGCCGTTCCTCCGTCAGCCACACGTTGCTGCTCACGCCGCGCGGGTAGTACCGCGCCGCGAACGCGATGCCGTTGTCCACCTGCTCGGTCCAGCAGTGCACGCTGTGCTCGGGATGCATCTGCCAGCGGGCATGGGCCTCGTCGGCCCGTGCGCCGAGGGCCCCGAGGTCCATGCGCAGGATCTCGCGCGCCACGAACTGGCACACGTACACCTTGGCCGGGAAGGTGTTGCTGCTGGTCGAGGTGATGCGCCAGCCACCGTCGGGGTAGAGGCAGGTGTCCTCGCGCAGCACATGCTCGGCCATGTGGCGCTGCAGTGCGGCCAGGTAGCCCGCATGGGGGCCGTCGAGCGCCAGCGCGTCGCGGCAGCCGCCGAACCACGCATAGGCCAGGCCCTCGATCACCGGCAGGATCACCGCGTCGCCGGTGCCTTGCAGCAGCGCCGGGATGCGACCGTCGGCCCGCGCGCTGGCCGCCACCGTGGCGGCCGCCCGCCGCGCGAGGCGCTGCGCGCGTTCGGCGGCCCCCTGCCGGTCGGCCATCAGGAACAGCCGCTGCAGCACCAGGCCGGCCGCGAACGCCTTGCCGCCGATGTAGGTGTTGCCGCTGGCCTGGCCCAGCGAGGCATCGAGGCAGTCATAGGTGGTGATCTCGCGCCCGCCCGCGCAACGGCTGCTGTCGGCCCGCGGCACGCCGATGCGCTGCCGGTCGTCGGGATGGTCGCGCTGCTCCAGGCTGGACAGGCAGCGCTCCAGCAGCTCGGCCCGCTGCCCGAGCCAGGCGAGGTCGTGCGAGCTGTGCACGTAGATGCCCGCGCACAGCACCCAGTTCAGCAGCTCCTCGGTGCTCATGTACGAGAACACCCCGGTCAACCCGGCCAGCTCGTAGGCCGAATGGCCCGGCGCCGCGAAGTGGCCGTGCGCCCCCATGTCGTGGTTGAAGGCGATGCCGCCCGGCGCGGTTTCGCCGCTGTGGGCGAAATGCAGCGTGTCCTCGTAGGCATGGCGCCGCGCGTACTGCTCCAGCAGGTTGCGGATCACCCAGGGGTGGTGCTGCGACTCGTACAGCGCATGGTCGGCTGCAAGGTCGAGCGTGTTGATCATGTTGTATTCGCCCTCGTTCACCACCCACAGCGGCGCCCCCTCGTGCTCGAGCATCTGGGTGGAATAGAGATACGAACGCGTGGTGTGGGCCACGGTGAACTGCTGGGCCTCGCTGAGCGCGCGCGCCTGCAGCTCGCTGTCGGCCCGGCGGCAGGCCGACACCGCCTCGTCGAAGTCGGCCAGTGCATAGGCGCCCACCGACTCCACCGAGTCGAACCAGCGGGTGTAGTAGTAGCGCGCCGCAAGCCCCGAGGTCACCACGCCCGGGCGGTGGAAGCACCAGGCCAGGCGCAGCGTGCGCCGCTCGCCGGCCGGCACTTCGAACACCAGCACGCCCCAGGGGCCGAGCATGGCCTGGCGGTTGAGCTCGGCCCGCGGGTCGTCGATCGACCCCAGCGGATGAAAGCCGATGAAGGAGCGCGCCCCGGGCGCATCGGTCACGAGGCCCATGTGCAGCCCGTCGCCCACGCCGACCGCTCCGCCCGGCGAGTGCAGGTGGCGCAGGCCGCGCGCCGGGTCGACGCGGGTGAAGCCCACGACCAGCCGGCGCGTGCGCCGGCCCTGGCGGTTGTCCACCTCCACTTCGGCGCGCACCGCCGGCACCAGCGCCCGCTTCGCGGCCGGTTCGTCGGCCGGATGGAGGCGCTCGAGATCGGGAATGCTGCGCACCGGCGTGAAGAGCGAGAACCGCAGGTCGCCCGCGCGCCAGGTGTCGGTGGCGAGCTGGAAGTCGCGGCTCACCGCCGCCTGCGGCAGCACCTGCACGCGGGCGGTCGCCGCAGCAGCCTCCTCGCTGGCGAAACGCTTGCGCTCCGCGTCATGCGGCAGCTCGGTGAAAGGCAGCGCCTGGAACAGGCCCGGCTCGCCGGCCGACTCGAGCGCCACCAGGACCGACTGCCCGGGGGGGCGGCACAGTTCCAGGTCCATGCCGCCCTTCGGCCCGGGAAAGCCGAGCGTGAGGCTGGCATGGGCGCCGACAGGTGCGTGCTGCGTGTTGAAGAACAGGTTGGGCAAAGGCATGGTGAATGCGTGGTGGGGCAATGAAAAAATTCTTCGCCTGCCGTCGAGTGCTGGCCATGCCCCAACGCGCGCCGCAGTTGCCCAAATGCTGGATGATGGCGCCCGTTTCGCCCCGAACCGGTTGTCTTGCAGGAGGCCTCGTGTCCGAGCAGTTCCCGTTGCCGATGCGGCAGATGCAGCCCGAGCTGCGCGCCGCGCTGATGCTCACCGGCGCCCACACCGCGCGCGTGCCGGCCGGCTGGAGCTACCCGCGGCACGACCACCCGTACTTCGAGGTGGGCCTGCTGCTGCAGGGCGAGCAGCACACGCGGCTCACCGGCCGCAGCCTGCGGCAACGTGAAGGCGACCTCCTTTTCATCACCCCGTTCGAGGCCCATTCGTCGAGCACGCCGGTCGCCTCGAGCTTCTACTGCCTGCATTTCGACATCGACGACCTGGAGCTGCGGCGGCTGCTGTGCCTGATCGGCACGCGGGTGTTCAACAGCGGCGATCCCACGCTCGAGCAGATCGCGCCGGTGCTGCGCCGCATGGGCCAGGGCGACGCGGCCGTGCCGGTGGCCTCGCTGGCGTGGCGACTCGAGATCAGCGCGTCGCTGTTCAAGCTGCTGGCGGTGCTGGCGGCCAGCCATGCGCAGCAGGCCCGGACCGCCGCCGCGCTGCCGCAGGCCGCGCTGCAGACCGCCGAGCGGCTGGCGGCATGGATCGAGCGCGAAATCGAACTCGGCCAGGAAACCTCCATCGCCTCGGCCATCCGCCGGCTGGGCTACACGCCGAGCTACGGCAACGCGCTGTTCCGGCAGGTGTACGGCGTTTCGGCCCAGCACCACCGCTCGATGCTGAAGCTGCGGCGCGCGCGCCTGCTGCTGCTCGACGCCGGCCAGAGCATCGGGCAGGTGAGCGAGCGGCTGGGCTATTCGAGCGTGGCCCACTTCAGCCGCCAGTTCAAGCGCTGGTCGGGCATCTCGCCCCAGGCGTTTCGCCAGCAGGCGGGCGCAGCCGAAGTCGGCTGCGCGGCCGGCGAGGAACGCTGAGCCGCCTCAGCCCGCCACAACCGCCAGCGGGCCGCCGCGCTGGGCGGCGTCGAGCACCACGTGGGTGGTGAAGCTGCGCACGTTGGCGTCGTGCAGCAGGCAGGCTTCGCAAAAGGCCTCGTAGGCCGGCAATCCGGTCACCACCACGACCAGCACGTAGTCCACCGCGCCGGCCACGCCGTAGATCTGCTGCACTTCGGGACGCTCCTTCATGCGGCGCTGGAAGGCGAGCGTCTGCAGCGCCGACTCGTCGATCAGGTCCACGTGCACGATGGCAGTGAAGGTGAGGCCGAGCTGCCGGCAGTCGAGCTGGGCCGTCTCGGCCACGATCACCCCGGTTTCGCGCAGGCGCTTGAGCCGCCGCTGCACCGCCGCGGCCGACAGCCCGACCCGGGCGCCGATCTGTTCGGCAGGTGTTCGCGTGTCGCGCTGGTAGAGGTCGAGGATGCGGCGGTCGAGGGTGTCGAGCATTGCTGGGAGTGTCGGGTGGTCGTTCGCGGGGCGGCGACCATGATGTCTGGTGGAATGCGGCCTGGCCGCACGCCGGGCGTTGTGTTCGCGGCCGGGCGCACCGGCCGGGGCCGCACACTGCCGGCCATGGCAAGCAAGCTTATCGAAACGCCTCACCGGCTGTCGCCGGACCGGATCGAACGCGCGGCGCGGACCATCGACCCGGTGTTCCGCGACACGCCGCAGTTCGAGTGCGAACCGCTGTCGCAGGCGCTGGGCGCATCGCTTTCGCTCAAGGTCGAGACGGTGAACCCGCTGCGCTCGTTCAAGGGCCGCGGCGCGGACTTCTTCCTGCACGAAAACGCGCGGCAACTCGCCGGCCGGACGCTGGTGTGCGCCACCGCCGGCAACTGGGGCCAGGCCATGGCCTGGGTGTGCCGCGCGCGGCAGTGGCCGCTGGTGGTCTACAGCGCCACCACCGCCAACCCGCTGAAGGTCGAGCGCATGCGGGCCATGGGCGCCGAGGTGCGGCTGTTCAGCGACGACTTCGACACTGCGAAGGAAGAAGCCCGCCGCTTCTGTGCCGACAGCGGCGCGGTGATGGTGGAAGACGGCCGCGAAGCCGCCATTGCCGAAGGCGCCGGGACGATCGCGCTCGAGATGCTGAGGTCGGGCGACGCCTTCGATGCGGTGCTGGTGCCCCTGGGCAACGGCGCCCTGCTCACCGGCATGGGCCGCTGGATCAAGTCGCACGCCCCGGCCACCCGGGTGATCGGCGTGTGCGCCGAAGGTGCCGACGCCATGGCGGTGTCATGGCGCGAAGGACGGCTGATCGACCGACCCTCGGCGCGCACCATCGCCGATGGCATCGCCGTGCGTCGCCCGGTGCCCGAAGCGCTGGCCGACATGCACGGCACGGTGGACGAGGTGCTGCTGGTGAGCGAGGGCGCCATCGAGCGGGCCATGCGCCTGGTCTTCGGCACCGCCGGCCTGCTGGTCGAGCCGGCCGGCGTGGTGGGCGTGGCGGCGGTGCTCGAGCACCCGCAAGGGCTGCGGTCGCAACGCCTGGCCACCGTGCTGTGCGGCAGCAACGTCACGGCCGAGCAGGCCGCACGCTGGCTCGTCTGAAGAAAACACACCGAGGAGAAGCACGTGATCGATCATGTTTCGCTGGGGACGACCCGCTATGCCGAGGCAACGGCCTTCTACCGCGCCGCGCTCGCGCCCCTGGGCCTCGCGCTGCTGCGCGACACCGGCGCGGAGGCGGCCTTCGGCATCGAATCGCACTGGTCGTTCTTCCTGTACCCGGTCGAGGCGCCGGTCACCGCCCGCGGCACCCACCTGGCTTTCGGGGCCACGTCCCGCGCGGCGGTCGCGGCCGCCCACGAAGCCGCACTGGCGGCCGGCGGACAGGACATCTTCACGCCCCGCCTGCGGCCGGACGTCAGCCCGACCTACTTCGGCGCGATGTTCCATGACCTCGACGGGCACCGCATCGAGGTCATGACGAACGCGGCCTGAGCCGGTGCCCTAAGGCTCGCCTTCATCGTCCGATGCGTCGAACGCCTGTTCCTCGTGATGCCAATAGCGCCGCACCGCATCACGCCAGCAGCCCTGCCGCCCGCCCGACCATTGCCAGGCACCGCATGAAGCGGTTTTCAGCACCCGGATGCCGCGCGCCCGGTAGCGGGCCAGCACCTCGGCCGCCGGGTGGCCGAAGCGGTTGCGATAGCCCGCCTGCACGACGGCGGTGTGCGGCAGCACCGCGTCGAGGAAGGCATCGGTGGACGACGTCTTGCTGCCGTGGTGCGGCACCAGCAACAGGTCGCTGCGCAGGGCCTCGCGGTCGAAGGCCACCAGCGCGGCCTCCTGCTCGCGCTCGATGTCGCCGGCGAGCAGCACGCTGGCGTGCGGCGTGCTCACCCGCAGCACGCAGCTCAGGCCATTGGGCTTGAGGCTGGTGCGTTCGTAGTCGGCCGGTCGCGGGTGCAGCACCTCGAAGCCGACGCCGTCCCAGGACCAGCGCTGCCCGGCCTCGCAGCGGGTCGCCGGCACGCCTGCCGCGCGCAGCGGATGCGAGTCTTCGAGCGAACTCCACAGGCTCTCGGCGCCCACCACCTGCAGCAGCGAGGCGGCGCCGCCCACGTGGTCGGTGTCGCGGTGGCTCAGCATCAGGCGGTCCAGCCGCGCCTCGCCGAGGCCCCGCAGCAGCGGCACCAGCACGCGCTCGCCCGCGTCGCTTTCGCGCGAATACTGCGGGCCGGTGTCGTACAGCAGCGTGTGGCCTGCCGTGCGCACGAGCACGGCAGTGCCCTGCCCCACGTCGGCGGCCAGCAGGTCGAAGCTGCCTGGCGCAGGCCGCGCCACCGGGGGCGCGAGCAGCGGCAGCAGCAGCGGCACGGCGAACAGACGCAGCCGCCACGGCAGGGGCGCCACCAGCAGCGCCGCCGCCGCCAACCCGCTCACCATGGCCCACACCGGCGCGCCGGGCACGGTCCAGGTGGCCCATGGCCACGCCGCCAGCCAGCCCAGCACGCCGGCCAGCCACTGCACCACCGCGGCGCCCAGCGACCACAGCGGCGGCAGCAGCACCCCCGCGAGGGCCAGCGGCGTGACGGCCAGCGTGACCAGCGGAATGGCCAGCAGGTTGGCCACGAAGCCGATCAGCGACACCTGCTGGAAGAACACGAGCGTCAGCGGCGCCAGGCCCACGGTGGCGATGACCTGGGTGCGCAGGCCGCCACGGGCCGCTTGCGAGGCCGTGGCGGCCCATCGCCGCCGCCAAGACGGGCCGCTCCCAGCGGGCGCTTCGTCGTCCGGCGCCTGGGCACCGCTGCTGGCCAGCAGCAGCCCCACCGCCGCGAACGACAGCCAGAACCCCGGCTGCAGCAGCGCCCACGGATCGGCCAGCGTCACCACCACGGCGCTCACGCCCCACGCCAGCGGCCAAGGCCAGCGTCGCCCGAGGCTGCCTGCGAAGGTGACCACGGCGAGCATGCACACCGTGCGCTGCGCCGGCACCCCCCAGCCGGAGAACAGGGCATACACGACGGCCGCCGCCAGGCCGATCCAGCGCCCGGCGGTCGCGGCCGGCAGCCGCAGGGTCAGTCGCGTGGAGCGTCGCCAGCACCAGGCGGCCACGCCGCCGGCCAGCCAGGCGAACATCGTCACGTGCAAGCCGCTGATGCTCATGAGGTGCGCGACACCGGTGTTGCGGAACACCTCCCAGTCGTCGCGTTCGATGGCCCCCTGGTCGCCGATGGCCAGCGCCGCCAGCACACCGGCCGCATGCGGGTCGGCGACCCGGCGGCCGATCGCATCGCGCACCTGCTGGCGCCAGCGGTCGAGGCGATGGCCGGCCTGTTCGTCGAGCCGCTGCGCTGCGGCACCGCGGTTGTCGCGCACATAGCCTGTCGCGCGGACGCCCTGCTCGAACAGCCACAGCTCGTAGTCGAAGCCGTGCGGATTGAGGTTGCCGTGCGGCTGGCGCAGGCGCACCGTGAAGCGCCAGCGCTGGCCGGCGCACAGGGCCGCCTGCGGCAGGCCTTGCAGGCTGCCCCCACGCTGCCCGGCGTACCAGCCGAGCGACACCAGGGGAGGCACCGCCACGGGCTGGCCGCCACGGCTGGCCGTCTCAACTTCGAAGCGAAACCGCACGCCATCGGCATGGAACTGCGGCAGGCCGGCCACCACGCCCACGACCTGGAGGTCCTGGCCTTCGAGCGGTACGGGCAGCGCCTGCCCCAGCCGTTCGGCTGCGCGCCACCCGGTGCTGCCGAAACCCAGGAGCAGCGCGGCCATGACGCCCAGCAACGAAAGAACGGCCGGCCGCGAGCGCAGGCCCCAGCCCAGGCAGGCCAGCACGGCTGCGGCCGCGCACAGCGCGGCATAAGCGACCTGCGGCCACAGCGCCTGCTGCTGCAACTGGCCCGCCGTGCCGGCCAGCAAAGCCAGCGCGGCCAGCCCCGCCGTCCTCCCCTGCCCTGATCGCATGCCGCCCCTCGCCTTGTCCTCTGTTCTTGTTGGAGCAGCTAGTGTGCCGGAGCCGGACATGGGCCTGCGTGTAGGATCGCTGCTCCCTCTTCCACCCTCGTCCTGCGCCTGTCGCGGCGCACGGAGTCCATGCCATGTCGAAGATCGAAGCCACCCTCAAGGAACTCGGCATCACCCTGCCGCCCGTCGCCATTCCCGCGGCCGCCTACGTGCCCTTCGTGCGCACCGGCAACCTGGTGTTCCTGTCGGGCCACATTGCCAAGAAGGACGGCAAGCCCTGGGTCGGCCAGCTCGGCAAGGAGATCGACACCGAGACCGGCAAGCAGGCGGCACGCGCGGTGGCCATCGACCTGCTGGGCACCTTGCACGCAGCGGCAGGCGGGCTCGACAACGTGGCGCGCATCGTCAAGCTGATGAGCCTGGTGAACAGCACGCCCACCTACACCGAGCAGCACCTCGTGACCAACGGCGCCTCGGAGCTTTTCGCCCAGGTGTTCGGCGCCGAGGCGGGCGCGCATGCGCGCAGCGCCTTCGGCGTGGCGCAGATCCCGCTGGGTGCCTGCGTCGAGATCGAGCTGATCGCCGAACTCAAGCAATGAGCGCTCTCTCCGGAAGGCCTGCGCTGGCGCTGGGGCTGGTGGGCCTGCTGAGCCTGGCGGCCGTGGGCGCTGCGCTGGTGTCGCAGCACGTCTTCGGCATGAAGCCGTGCCCCTGGTGCATCCTGCAACGCCTGGTGTTCGCGGTGATCGGCATCGTGTGCCTCGTAGGCGCTGCGCTGCGGGTGCGGCCCGCGGTGGCCGGCACCGGCTTCCTGGCAGCGGTGCTGGCCGGCCTGGGTGCGGTGGCGGCGCTGTACCAGCATTTCGTGGCGGCTCAGTCGGCCTCGTGCAACCTCACGCTGGCCGACCGCATCGTGAGCGGCACCCGTCTCGATGCGCTGCTGCCCGAAGTGTTCGAGGTGCGTGCCTCGTGCGCCGAGGCCGCCGTCGACCTGCTCGGCGTGCCTTACGAGTTCTGGAGCCTGGCGCTCTTCGTGGTCATCGCGGTGGCGCTCGTGATGCTGGTGTTGCGCCGCAAGGCCTGAGGTCCCTGGCGCCATGACACGCCCCGTGTCAACCTTGATGGCACGGGCCGAGCGCCGGGCCGCTCCCAAGCCGGCCCGCATCCCCTTGGGGGATCGGCCGGCGTACCCGCCGGGCGAGGGGCAGACATCCTCGCGGGCCGAGCGCCGGGCCGCTCCCAAGCCGGCCCGCATCCCCCCG
>CAMLNA010000072.1 GCA_946481025.1 uncultured Rivibacter sp. | reverse complement strand
GTTGCGTTCCGGGTTTCGGTCTGAGCGTTTCGTCTCAGCCTGACCTTCAGTTGCAGCGGCTTCTCTGGCGGTTCAAAGAAGTTTTCTCAACGTTCTAGGGGTCAGTTCACCCTGAACTCCACCAGCTCAAACGTCGTCGCCTCCCGCAGCGACGCCCCCACGTAAGTCGACACCGTGTACTTCACCGGCCGCTTCACCTGCGCCGCATACCACACCACGTGCTCCGCGCTCACCGCCGCGCCGCGCGCGCGGCCCTGGCCGCGCAGGACCACCTTGGTGGCGCGGAATCGCCCGGCGCCCACCACCACCTCTTCTTCGCCTTCGACGCTCACCCGCAGCGGCACGCTCACCTGTTCGATGCGGCGCTGCTGGTCGCCCAGTCGCTGCCCTGCGCGCAGCGGCCCCGCGGCCAGCAGGTAGGGCGAAAACTCGGGGGGTGACAGGGTCCAGCCCGGCAGCGGGTGGAAGCCGGCCTCCAGTGCTGCGATGGTGGTGCGCACCTTCGCGTCGGAGGTGGTGGTCCAGGTTTCTGCGACGCCGTCGGCCGAGACGCCATCGACCCGTGCCGTGATGAACAGGTCACCCAGGCGGAACTGGTCCTGCACGCGGTAGCGCCAGGTGTCGCCGGCCTGCGGCAGCAGGTCGGCGCGGGCGCCGGGCGGCGTGCCTGTCGGCTGGGGCACCGGTGCCGCGGCAGCCTGCGGCGCCAGGGCCGCGAGCCGCGTCTGCGCCAGTGCCACGAAACGCCCCTTGGGGTACTGGCGCAGGTAGGCGCGGTACTCATCGGCGCGGTTGGCGTTCTGGATGCTGTTCCAGAACGCCAGCTCGCCCGCGGTTTCGAGGTCGGTGGCATTGGCTTCGGCGCGCGGCGCCACGCCGGGCACGAAGGCGAACTCGCCTTGCAGCGACGAGCTTTCCCAGGGCACCTGCTGTTCCTTCGTGTCGCGCACCACGCCTTCGCGCACCCGCTTGAACACGCTTTCCACCGGCAGGCCGGGTGTGAGCAGGTGCCGGGCCAGGTAGCTCGCATACAGGCTGTTGGCACTGGCGCCGCCGCCGCTGTCGGCGGCCAGCTTGCCGGGCGCGGTGGCGAAGGCGAGCAGGGTGCCCACGGGGGCATCCATCTGCGCCAGGCCCTGGGCGGTGGACGACGACGAACGCCCGGCGAACGGGTTGTTGCGGCAGGCGTCGAGGATCACGATGTTGATGCGGCTGCGCGCGAACTGCATGCGGCCGAGGATGAAGCCGAGGTCCAGCCCCGCGATCGGGATCTCGTCTTCGCTGCGGATCTCGGCATCCACCGGGATGAGGTAGTTGCGATCGCGCAGCTGCAGGCCGTGGCCGGCGTAGTACAGGACCGCCACGGTGTTTTCCGACAGCCGCGTGCCGAACTCGCGCATCGCGCTCACCAGGCCTGCGCGGTCGAGGTTCTCGCGCAGCGTCACCGAAAAGCCGGCGCGCCTGAGGCTCTCGGCCACCAGGCGGGCGTCGTTGATCGGGTTGTCGAGCGCATCGGTGCGATAGGCCGCGTTGCCGATCACGAGCGCCAGGCGCTCTTCGGTGATGGCGGTGCCGCGCATCTTTTGCGCAAGCGCAGGCAGCGATGCCAGCGCCAGCATGCATGCCGCCGCCGCCAGCAGGGGGCGCAGGAGCCCGTTCATGGGCCGGCCTCCGGTGCCGTGAGCAGCGACACGCTGGCCGCGGCCGAGGGCAGGGCGGCGAAGCAGCGGTACCGGGAAGCCTCGTCGGCATCGCCGCACCACCACACGCTGGCGCAGGTGCCGGCTTCGCCGCCGGGCTGCAGCAGCGTGGCGGCAAGCCCGGCCGACGCATCGTCGGCCTCGGCCGGCATCGCATCCAGCGCAGCCAGCGCTGCTTCGAAGGCTTCGACGGTGTACCCGGTGTCGAGCACGCGCCGGGCGGTGGCATCGAGCTGCCCGAACCATGCGCGCGCGGCAATGGCCTGGGCTAGGCCGGCACCGGGCACTGCCAGGGTGAGCGGGAAATGTCGCCCGACACGATCGACGCTGGGCATCAGCAGGCCGGCCCATGCCGCGTCGCTCAGCAGCTGCGGCGCCAGCCAGAAGCGCCGGATGGGCGCCACCAGGTAGCGGGCGAGCCAGGCGTCGTGCCCCAACTGCTCCTGCGCATGGACCATGCCGCGTTGCAGCCACGCGTCCCACCCTTGCACGAACGCATCCGGCAGCCGGCGCGACGCAAAGTCGCCCAGGCCTGGCAGCTTGCCGTACCACCCCACGCCGGCGGCGGTCACAGGCGCCTCGGGCATTGGAACTGCTCCAGCTCCGACCGCAGCAGCGGGTTGTGGGGCGTGCTGCTGCGGATCTCGAAGCGGGCCTTGCGGCCTTCGACGTCGAATGAAGCGATCACGCGGTCGGGCGTCGCGCCCGGTTCGAGCCGCACCCGGTCGAACAGGCGCAGCAGGGCCCATGGCCCTTCGAACACGTGGCCGGGGCCGGCACTGCCCCCGTGCGGTGTGAGCTGCACCTGCACGCGGCCGCTCGGGCCGGCACCGGGCCAGCGCACGCTTTGCACGGCGCCTTCAGCACCGCGCCGGCCGGTGGCTCCGCGCACGAAGCGCATCACCTGGCCGTCGACGTCGAGCGAAAACGCGGCAGCGTCGGCATCGAGCTCGATCAGCCTGAAGTCGAGCTGCACGCCGAACGTGCGCCCGCCCTCGCGGAAGAACGCCTCGCGGATGGCCTGCGCGCGCTGGAACTGCAGCAGGGCCTCGCTCGACTCGGCCCGCGCCCCGTCGGGCTTGCGGTAGGCCCACGGGCGGATCGACGTGTCCAGGTAGGGGAAGAGGTGGCGCTGGAAGAAGCCGTCGACCACACCGCCGGCGGCAAACGTGCGCATGAACTCCTCGCGCGACATGTCCTCGCGGCTGGTGCGAACGAACGGATAGCGTCCGCTCATGGCGCGTGAGCAGGGGCCGGCCAGTTCGCCGGCCATCTGCCTCGCCAACGGCTCGCGCATCGCCGCGAAGGCCTGGCCGGCGCTTGAATGCGCCAGGTCGATCAGCATGCCGCGCAAGGGTTCGGGGGCACGTTGCGCGGCCTGGGCCAGCTCGCGGGTCACGTTGCTCGCCGGCAGCACCGTCTTGCGCCGTGTCGCATCGTCCACCGCGCTGAGGTGCTGCGACAGCCGGCCGAGCAGGGCCTGCATCTCGTCCACCTGGCTGGGCGGGCCGGCGACGAAGGCGCGCAGCGCTTCGAAGCTCGGGTCGACCAGCGTTTCGGCGGCCGCCGTGGTGCTGGTGCCGGAAGCGCCCAGCTGGGCGGGCTGTGCCACGCTCACTTCCCTGACGATGTTGCGCAGCAAGGTGGCGAGCGGCGAGTCGGCATGCGCCAGCAACTGGGCGGCTTCTGCCGTGGCGGCCAGGTCCGACGTCGGCGCGAGGCGCAGGTCGGCGACGAACTCGCCCCACAGGCGCTTGTAGTCGGCGAGGTAGAGGCGCTCCACCTCGTCGGCCACGGCGGCCTGGCCGGCAGGGTCGGCAGCCGCACCGTGAGTGGTGCCGAGCACCCAGGACTGCTCGGCCGCCAGCTGGCGCAGCACGTCCACCGTGCGCGGCCGCAGCGACTGCTGCAGCACCGCACGCGTGTAGAGGCCCGGCACGCCGGCGTCGAGCGGCTTGCCGCTCGCGCGGGTGAAGACCCGGCGCGCGCCCGCTCCACCGGCCGACTCGACGGAGAAGGTGGCGGCCTGCGGCCCGGGGTCCATCTGGCGCAGCCGGCCGTAGGCCCGCTGCGCCAGCGGCACGCCGGCCACGAGCTCGCGGGCCCGTGCGACGACCTGCGGCTGCGCCTGCGAAGGCGCACCCACTTCACCGCGCGCCAGCAGCCGTTCGAGGTGGCCGCGCAGCGCCTCGCGTTCGGCCGCGCTGGCAGCCACCGGCGGCGTGCTGCCTTCCCAGTCGGCCAGCAGGAAGGCGCGCAGCGCGGCTGTATCGAAGTGGCGGCCGCCGAAGAGCATGAGGTAGGCCTTGAGGTCTTCGTACAGGCGGGACACCCGGGACTCCTGCGCCGCCGGGTCGTCGCTGGAGGCGCGCAGGCGCGCCTCCAGCCGCGCGGCGATGCGCGGGACGAAGGCGTCCTTCAGCAGGCGTTCGTAGCCGTCATGCGCAGCGGCGGCGAGCATGCTGCCCTGGTCGAAGCCGAGGGCCGACGACAGCATCGGCACGGTGCCGGCGCCGCGCGCGACGGCTGCCTGGCGTTGCACCGCCTGCAGGGTCTGCAACACCGGCAGCAGCGCGGCCAGGTCGGTGGGGGCCGCCTTTGCTGCCCGCGCGGCCTGCCGGCCCAGCGCCGCCACTTCGTCGTCGAGCGATGCGATCTGGGCGTGGCTGTGCTGAAAGCCCGCCCAGGTGAGCGCCGCGCCGCCGCCCACCAGGCACACGCTGGCCGCCACCGCGGCCCAGCCCAGCCCGGCGCGGCGGCGCTGCCAGCGCAGGTTGGTCCCGGCCAGCCCGGCCTCGGTGAACACCACGTCGCGCAGCAGCCGTGTCACGAAAAAGCTCTTGCCGCTGGGCCGGGCGGGGGCGAGCAGCCGGCTGGTGAGGCCCATGGCGCGGGCCACGCCGCCAAGGGCGCGATCGACCGGCGTGCCTTCCTGCGTGGCGCTGGTGAAGTACACGCCGCGCAGGAAGGGCGGTGTGCGGTCTTCCTGCGCCTCGCCGAACACGCCCTGCAGGAAGGCCTGCAGGGTTTCGCGCAGCACGCTCCATTGCTGCGGGAAGGCATAGATGGCCGGGCGCCGCTCGCGGTCGTGCTGGGCATGCAGGCGGTCGATGAGGCACTGGTTCAGGCGCTTCTCGAGCACGGCGAAGTCGTTCGCCAGGCGGGCGAGCGGGTCGTCGGACGTGAGCTCGGTGTCGTAGGGGAAGGTCACGCCCCAGACCTGCGCGCGTTCGTCCTTGTCGAAGTCGGCGAAGAACTCCATGAAGCCGGCCAGCAGGTCGCACTTGGTGACCATGGCGTAGATCGGGAAGCGGATGCCCAGGCGCTGGTGCAGCTCGTCGATGCGGGCCCGCAGCTCCCTGGCATGCGCCGCGCGCTGCGGCTCGCTGGCATTGAGCAGGTCGCTCACGCTCAGCGTGAGCAGCACACCGTTGATGGGGCGGCCCGGGCGGTACTGCGCCAGCAGGTCCAGGAAGCCCAGCCAGGCGGTGCGATCGGCGGCGCGGTGGCTGTCGTGCGTGGTGTAGCGCCCGGCGGTGTCGATGAGCACCGCGTCGCTGGTGAACCACCAGTCGCAGTTGCGGGTGCCGCCGATCCCGCGCACCGCCTTCTTGCCCAGCTGCGCCGCCAGCGGGAACTCGAGCCCGGAGTTGACCAGTGCGGTGGTCTTGCCGGCACCGGGCGCGCCGATGATCACGTACCAGGGCAGTTCGTAGACGTAGGGCCGGCCGGTGAGCGCGGCGAGCCAGGGATGCCGGCCCCCGACGCGGCGGTGCTTGAGCAGGCCGACGGCACGCTCGAAGCGCTGGCCGAGCAGCTCCACTTCCTGTTCGCCCGGGCCGGGCGGCATGGCGGTGTCGGGCGTGTCGTGGGCGGCGCGCTGCTCGGCGGAGGCTTCGCTGACCATGCGGTCGATCAGCCGCCGGTTGGTGCGCCCGGCGCGCAGCGCCAGCCAGAGCGCCTGCAGCGCCGCCAGCGCCACCAGCACGCCGATGGCGGTCCAGCGTTCGCGCTCACCCGCCAGCGGCGTGCGCCCCGCCAGCGTGAGCAACGGGCCGACGAACCACACCAGCGTGGCCGCCGCGACGAGGCCCACCAGGCTCAGCAGCCCGCGGGCCAGCGGCTGCAGGCTGTTCGGGGTGGGCAGCGAGGGCACAGGGGTGCGTTTCATCGCGGGTCTCGTGGGCTCAGGCGTCGGGCCGCGGCAGCAGCAGCTCGATCTCGATGCGCCGGTTGCGCGAGCGGCCCTCGGGCGTGTCGTTGGCACCGCGCGGCTCGGCGTCTGCACGGCCTTCGGCCCGGGTGCGATCGACGGCGAGGCCCTGCTGGGTGAGTTGCGCCATCACCGCCTGCGCCCGCTCGCGCGACAGGTGCCAGTTCGACGGGAACTGCAGCGAGGCGGTGGGCGAGTTGTCGGTGTGCCCCACGGCCACCACCACGCCCGGCTGGGTTTTCAGGGCCTGCGCGATGCGGCCGAGCAGGGCGATCCGGCCGGCCTGCAGGCGGGCGCTGCCGCCTTCGAACAGCTCGTCGGCCGGCAGCGTGACGATCGAGCGCGCGGGCTCGTCGCGCACCTGCAGCGCGCCGCTGGCGACGTCGGCCTGCAGCAGCGGCGCCAGGCGCGGCCTCGCGGCGGCCACGATGCCCGCGGCAGCGGCCGGCAGGCGCTCGGCCCGCAGCGCGGCGGTGTCTTCGTGGATCCGGCGGAACAGCGGCTGCGCCAAGGCATCGAGGCGCGCATTCGCCAGCAGCCAGGCGCCCAGCACCAGGGCGGCGCCCGTGGCGAACACCGCCCACAGGGGCAGCACCGACAGCCGGCCGCTGCCGGGCGAGCGCACGCCTTCCCAGCGCTGCGACAGCGCGCGCGAGGCCGGCGAGCCGCGGGCCGGATGCACCTGGTCGAGCACCCGCTCGGCAATGCCTTCGAGCTGCTCGCGCCCTCCGCGCACGCCGCGCCAGCGGCCTTCGAAGCCGAGCGACAGGCACACGTAGAACAGCTCGAGCAGGTCGTGGTTGGCCGTCACGTCCTCGCCCAGCCGCTCGAGCAGCTTGAAGGCCTTTTCGCCGCCGGAGCGCTCGTCATGGAACTCCTGCAGCAGGTTGCGCTGCGACCACGGCGGCTCGTTGCCCCACGGCGTGCCGGCGACCACTTCATCGAGGAAGCTGCACAGCAGGTAGCGCGCGGCGGAGATCTGGTGCACCGGCACGCCATTGGCCCGGGCGAGCGCCTCGAACTCCTTCACGCGGTCGAGCAACTGCTCGCGCAAGGCACCCGGGTCGGCATGCGAGGTGGTGGAACGCAACTGCTCCACCAGCGCCAGCAGCGTGTTGGCGGCGCCCAGCAGCGGATTGATCCCGGCGACCAGCCGCTGCAGTTCAGCCGCGGGTCTGGCCGCCCGCGGCTGCGGCGGCGCTTCGGGCCGCGGCATCACCAGCGTGGCCTGGCCGCCGGGCGAGGGCATCAGGATCGTGTGTTCCGGGTCCGGGACGATGATGGTGCGCTCGTCATCGGCACTCACGACTGCACCCCTTGCCGGGCTGGGCGTCAGGCCGCCCCGGCTTCGCGCAGGAAGCGCTCGCGCTGCGCGTCGTTCTCGAGGTTCTGCGCCACGATCTTGAAGAACTCGTTGCGGTTCGAGCAGCTGCCGGCGGCGCGCTTGGCCACCACCTTGGCGATGGGGCCGATGTAGGCGGTGAGCAGTTGGGCGGCGCGCTCCACGTCGGCGGGCGTGAGCGCCTGGCCGGGAGGCACCGAGCCGGGGCCCGAATTGTTGTCGCGCGTGTTCACGACCGTCGGCGGCAGGGTCACGGGGCGGCCGGTGACGGCCCGGGCAAACGCCTCGCGGTCTTCGGCCCGATCGAGCGACTCCATCAGCGAGGCGGTGAGCGAGTCGATGTCCTTGTGCACGTGGGCCGCCTTGCGTACCAGCACCCGGGCCACCGGCCCCACGAAACGCGCGAGCGCCATCTCGACACCCGACAGCACCGGGGCACTCCAGCCGGTGGGCGGGGGCGAGCTGGTGCCTCCCGAGCTGCTGCCGGGGGCGACGTTGCTGCCCAGCGAAGGCGCACGCGGGCCCGAGGGCGTGGGATCGACGCCGATGGGCCGCACCACGTTGGAGATGATGGTGGCTTCGGAGATCGTGCTGCTCACCGGGTGTGCGTACTCGGCCAGCAGCGCGGCGCGGAACGCATCGGCCGTCTGGTAGCGCTGCGAGGGGTTCTTGGCGAGCGCCTTGGCCACCACCGCGTCGTATTGAGGCCAGCGCCTGCGCGGATCCACCTCCGAAGGCGGCTGCGGGTCGTGGTAGCACACGTCGTGCATGATGGCCTCGGGCCGGCCGCGGAACGGCGCCTGCAGTGCGAGCAGTTCGTAGAGCAGCACGCCCGCGGCGAAGATGTCGATGCGGTGGTCGATGTGCTCGCCGAGGTAGTACTCCGGTGCGATGTAGCCGGGCGTGCCCATCAGCAGGTTGGCCCGCGTGCGATCGGCGTTCTCGATGCGCGCGATGCCGAAGTCGGCCAGCTTGATGCGGCCGTTGCTCATGATGATGATGTTGGCCGGCTTGATGTCGCGATGCCAGATGCTGTTGCGGTGCGCGAACTCCAGCGCGTCGAGCAGCTGCGCCATGATGCTCACCGTGTCGCGCTCGTCGAAGCCGACGCCGCGCGACAGGTATTCGCGCAGCGTGTTGCCCTCGACGTATTCCATCGCGATGAAGGCGAATTGCTCGTCTTCGCCGTATTCGTAGACGCCGACGATGCCCGGGTGGTTGAGCGCCCCCGCGGCCTGCGCCTCGCGGCGGAAGCGGCCCGACATGGTCTCGGCCTTGTCGTCGTCGTCGATCAGCTCCTTGCGGATGGTCTTGACCGCCACGCGCCGCTTGATGACGGGGTCGGTGGCCAGGTAGACGGTTCCCATCGCGCCTCTGCCGAGAACACCGATGACGGGGTATTTGCCCAGACGTTCAGGAATGTTCATGTGAGGGGCTGGCTGCTGGTGCTGGCGCGCAGTATGACGAGCTCAGGCGTCCAGCATCTTCATGGCCTTGACCAGGCTCGTTCGCATGCGGCCGATCGACTGCGCCAGCACGCCGATCTCGTCGCGCGAGGTGCGCTTGAATTCGGGGATCTCGAGCTCGCCCATGCTCACCCGGTCGGCAAAGCTCGAGAGCCTGCCGATGGGCCGGATCACCATGGCCCACAGCATGAGGTTGAGCATCAGGCCGATGACGATGAACACCACGGTGATGGATGTCATGAAGACCTCGAAGGCGCGCTCGGCCCGCTCGAGCGGCACCTTGGTGGGCACCGAGATGATCTGCGCGCCCACCACCTCGTTCAGGGTCCAGCCGAAGCCGTTGGCGGGGCCGTAGCGCTCGATCATGGTCTTGGGGGCGGCGTCCACGGTGCTGTGGCAGCGCAGGCAGGCGGGGTTGGCGATGCGGATGGGCCGCGCGATGTAGAACGAGCGGCCGGTGGGCGTGTCGCGGTCGCCGATGATCTCGGCGGCGTCCTTGTTGCCGCGGAACTGGGTGACGATGTCCGTTTCCCACTCGACCGCACGGTTGCGCGGGTTGGTCGGGTTGAGCACCGCCTCCTTGTAGCTGTACTCGGTGTGCTTCTTGCGCAGGTCGTTGAACACCTCGGTGGCCGAGTAGGCCGGCACCGACTGCGGCAGGAAGGTGTACTTCATCTGCGTTTCGAGCAGCGGGTTTACCTGCGTGGACGTGTAGGTGCGGGCGGCCAGTGCGGTGTCCATCAGCAGCCGGGCGTTCTCGGCGATTTCGGCGCGGGCGTTGCGCTCCAGCAGCGTCCACGACACGCGACCGGCCGCCACGATGCCGATGGCGAAGATGAGCAGGAACACCAGGTTGAACTTGAGCAGCAGCTTCATGGGGCGACCTCAGCGAGTGGGGGAGGAGGCGGCGGCCGTGCTGGCCGCGCCTTGGGCCGCCGGCGCGGCGCGCCGCGGCTCTTTTTCCTTGTCCTTGTCCTTGGGCAGGTACTTCTCGGGGAACAGGATCGGGTCCCATTCGGGATGGAACGACAGGTTCTCGATCAGCGCCGCGCGGAACGCCGGCTCCCTGGCCTTGGCGCGCCAGCGCTGCATGAGCGGGCGGCGGATCCATGGGTCGGCCTTGAGCCACACCTCGACGTCGGCATAGCCGAAGGCCGGCGCATCCTTGGGCTTGAAATCGACGTCGCGGAAGCGGTCGAGGCGCAGCGGCAGCGAGTCGCGAAAGCCACGCGGCATGTCGCTCACGAAGCCCTGCATGCCGCCGGGGTTGACCGCGCCTCGCGCGCCAGGCTTGCGCAGGTAGTAGTCGCCCTGCTTGAGCGCCACCGCGACGGGCGCGCCGCCGGCCTGGTGCTCGGCCAGGCGGGTCTCGCCGCGTTCGACGAACAGCGCGGTCTCGGCGGGCACCACCTTGAAGACCACCACCGAACCGGAAGGCGACGACATCCAGAACGGCCGCGTGCGCAGCTCGTACGCCGCCGCCTGCGTCTTGCCGCCAGTGACTTTCGTCCAACCCTCCATCACGTACAGCCAGCGCTCCGGCTTCTGCTTCGCGCCTGCCGCTGCGCCGAGCCAGGCGCGCGTGGACGGGCCGAACTGCACCACCGCCTGCTCGCCCAGCTCGACCTGTGCGAAGGTGGATGCGCCGGTCTCGATGATGTCGCCGGGTGCGAGGCGCAGCCCCTCGGCGGCGTGCAGGCGGCCGGCGCCCCGATAGACCACCGCATCACCTTCCAGGATGGTGACCACGCCGGTCGCATCGGCCGCCTTCGCGCTGCAGCACAACCCTGCCGCCAGGGCGGCGGTGACGAGTCCCCGCATCATTTGCTCCGCACCTCTCCACATGGGGCACATGCCCGGTGTCCACGATGAGAAATCAATCTAGACCCCCCCTCAAGGCACTGTCAATCACTCGAACGCGGAGGGCCCGCGGTGCATCCGGGCCCGTGTTTTTAGGGGCTCGCAGAGAGTGGCGGCAGCAGTAATATGGCCCGCGACCCTTCGGCCCGACGCTGTTGCGCGGTTGCGGTCTGGAGAGGTCTCCCCAATGTGTTGGCCCTGGCTCGAATGATCGGCATACGCATCGTTTCCCCCGAGGGAGCGGCGCAGGGTGCGCCGCTGCCGGTCATGTTCGGCGAGGCCGTCGGGGCCATCGGCCGCAGCGCCGAATGCGCGCTGATGCTCAGCGACCCCGAGCGCAGCATTTCGCGCAAGCAGCTGCTGGTGAGCTTTCGCGACGGCCAGCACTTCATCCGCCAGGTCGGCACGCACCTCGACGTCGAGCTCGACGGCGAGGTGATGCCGCTGAACGTGGACATGCCGCTGCGGGCAGGGGCGCGCATCACCGTGGGGCCTTACGTGCTGCTGGCCGCGGAGCCCCCGGCGCCGGCGCAGGTGGACGTGGTGCTGGGCGAAACCAGCAACGTGCGCCGGCCCGGCCGGCGCCGCCGCGCCTCGGACCTCGACCCCGCGGCCGCCGACGCCGCGCAGGCTCGCGGCACACAGCTCGAGGCCTTCCATGCGGCGCTGTACCGCGGCCTGGGCCTGCCGGTGCCGCCGATGGCCGAGCGGTCCGCCGAACAGCTCGTCCTCATCGGCAGCCTGCTGCGCCGGGCCGTCGCCGGAACGCTGGCCCTGTTGGCCACGCGCACCATCGCCAAGCGCGAGCTGGGCGCGAGCCGCACGCAGATCCGCACGCGCGAGAACAACCCGCTGAAGTTCTCGCCCGACGTGGATGCGGCGCTGAACCACCTGCTCGGACCGCCGCGGCGCGGTTTCGTCGAGCCGCTGCCCGCGCTGACCGAAGCCTTCGACGACCTGCGGGCCCACGAGGTGGCGCTGCTCACCGGCATGCGCGCCGCGGTGGACGAGGTGCTGGCGCAGTTCGACCCCGGCTCGCTGGAGCGCCGCCTGGCGCCGCGCGGCGTCTGGGAAAGCCTGCTGCCCGCGGCGCGCAAGGCGAAGCTGTGGGAAAGCTACGACGAGCAGTACGGCGAGATCGTGCACGAGATCGAAGGCGACTTCGACTCGCTGTTCGGGCGGGCCTTTCTGCAGGCCTACGAGCGGCAGCTGACGGAACTGGGCCGGGCGCCGGCGCAGGAGCGCCAGCAGGGCTGATCAGGCCCGCCGGCGATACAGCACGAGGCCGTAGACCGCCAGGTTGATGCCGACGAGCCCGCCGCCCAGCACCAGTTGCAGCTCCCGCGTCAGCTCGCCGGGATAGATGAGCGGCACGATGTAGCGCTCGACGAAACCTTGCGAGTACACCGCGCGCCCGGCCGCCGCGCGCAGCGTGTTCTCGAGCGGCGTGAGCGGGCAGGTGCCGCCGCTGAACTCGATGAAGGCGCCCCAGGCCAGCGCCGGCAGGTGCAGCCAGGCGGCCCGGTGCCAGCGCAGCACCAGCAGGCCGCCCAGCACCGCGAAGGCGATGAAGGCGAGGTGCAGCAGCACCACCGCGTCGGCGAGCGCTCCGTAGGGCATGGCGCAGGCCCTATAGCGACGCGAACAGCGCCTGCATGCGCCGGCGCATCGCGGCATCGGGCTGGCGGCCGTGGCCGGCGCCCATGTTCTCGTCGAGGTGGGCGGGCTGGCGCGTGGCGGGTATGGCGCAGGTCACCGCCGGGTGCGACACCACCCACTTCAGGAAGAACTGTCCCCAGTTCGCGCCACCGGTTTCACCGGCCCAGGCCGGCAGCGCCCGGGTGCGCGTGCGGCCGAAAAGCGCGCCGCCGTCGAACGGGCGGTTGATGACCACCGCCATGCCGCGCGCCGCGGCCTGCTCCATCACCGGTTCGGCGCTCGTGTCGGCCAGGTTGTAGGTGATCTGCAGCACGTCGAGGTTTTCGTCGCGGAGGATGCGCGCGGCTTCGTCATGCCCGCGGCCGTGCGAAGTCGAGATGCCGATGGCACGCACGCGGCCTTCGTCCTTCCAGCGGCGCAGCAGCTTGAGATGGGCGCGCCAGTTGAGCATGTTGTGCACCAGCAGCACGTCGAAACGCGGCACGCCCCAGAGCTTCTGCGACTGGCCGAGCTGCACCGGCCCCAGGGTTGCCAGCGGCGTCCAGACCTTGCTGGCCGCGACCAGCCGGCCTCGGTGCTCGGGCAGACCCGGCAGCAGCTCGCCCAGCAGGCGCTCGGCGCGGCCGTACATCGGCGACGAATCGATCATCCCGCCGCCGGCGGCGAAGAACCGCTGCAGCACCTCGCGGCAGACCATCTGCTCGGCGAGGTCTTCGACGTCGAAGGTGAGCCAGGTGCCCAGGCCGATCACCGGCACGCCGGCACCGAGGCCTGCGAACGGGCGGCGCAGGGGCTGCGCGGCCGCAATGCGTGGCAACAGCGCGGGCCCGGCAAGCGCAAGGAAACGGCGGCGGTCCATGGTGGGAGTGGACCCGCGAGCCTGCCGCGGGTTCAGCGCGGGCTCAGAACACCTGCTCGATGCGGGTGTCGTGGTAGATCCAGTGGCTGCGGCCGGCGTGCTGCACCTCGACGCTGACCCGCACGGGCTGGCCGGCCTTGGTCTGCGCATTCGGGCAGCCGCGGGCCACGGCGGCCAGTTCGCTGCCGCCCGGCTGCTGCGGCTGCTCTGCCACCAGGTCTGCCCTCCAGGCGGCCTGCCCACCGACGCCGAGCACGACCGTGCGCAGGGCGAGGCCGGCAGGCAGCGCCGCGCCGCCGGCGCTGCGCAGCGTGGCAGTGACGATGAAGTTCTCGCAACGCCGCTGGCCGCTCGCGTCCACCACCGTGGGCATGCGGTTCAGGTAGGGGTAGCTGTCGAGCACGAGGCGCGCGCCGGCGAGCTCGAGCTGCGCCTGCGCGGGGGGCTGGGCGGTGTTGTCCATCGGGGCCTGGGCCTTGGGCGTGCCGGTGCCGCAGGCGCCGCACAGGGCGAGCAAGGCGGCAGCGGTGGTTCTGGAAAACGCGCGGAGCATCGCGGGCCTTGCGCTTCAGCGGCGCCGCCGGGTGGCGCCGCCGCCCAGCAGGCCGCCGAGCACGCCGCGGATGATCTCGCGCCCGACGGTGGAGCCCACCGTGCGCGCGGCCGACTTGGCCAGCGTCTGTGCGATGCCGTCGCGCTTGCCGCCGCGCGGGCCGGTGCTGCCGAAGAGGAGGTCCGACAGGCCGCCCATCAGGCCGCCGCCGGCTTCCTGGGCGGCATCGGCGGCGCCGCCCTTGGCGGCCTCGATGGCTTCGTCGCGCATGTTCTGCGCGGCATCGGCCGTGGTGGCGGCGCGGCCCTTGAGCTTTTCGTAGGCCGATTCGCGGTCCACGGCCTTCTCGTAGGCGCCGGCCACCAGCGACCCCTGCAGCAGCGCCTTGCGCTGGTCGGGCGTGATGGGGCCGATCTGGCTGCCCGGCGGCAGCACGTACACGCGCTCGGTGATGCCGGGGCGGCCTTTTTCGTCGAGCAGGCTCACCAGCGCCTCGCCCACCGCCAGCTCGGTGATCGCGGTGGCGATGTCGAGCTTGGGGTTGGCCCGCATGGTTTCGGCGGCCGACTTCACCGCCTTCTGGTCGCGCGGCGTGAAGGCCCGCAGGGCGTGCTGCACCCGGTTGCCCAGCTGGCCGAGCACGCTGTCGGGCACGTCGAGCGGGTTCTGCGTCACGAAGTACACGCCCACGCCCTTGGAGCGCACCAGCCGCACCACGAGTTCGATGCGGTCGACCAGTGCCTTCGGCGCGTCGTCGAACAGCAGGTGGGCCTCGTCGAAGAAGAACACCAGCTTGGGCTTGTCGAGGTCGCCCACTTCGGGCAGCGTCTCGAACAGCTCGGACAGCATCCACAGCAGGAAGGTGGCGTACAGGCGCGGGGAGTTGAGCAGCTTGTCGGCGGCCAGGATGTTGATCACGCCTTTGCCACCCTCCGTCTGCATGAAATCGGCGATGTCGAGCATCGGCTCGCCGAAGAACTTGTCGCCGCCCTGGCTTTCGATGGTGAGCAGCCCGCGCTGGACGGCCCCCACGCTCGCGGCGCTCACGTTGCCGTATTCGGTGGTGAACTCGCTCGCGTTGTCGCCCACGTGCTGCAGCATCGCGCGCAGGTCCTTCAGGTCGAGCAGCAGCAGCCCGTTGTCGTCGGCGATCTTGAAGACGATCTGCAGCACGCCCTGCTGCGTCTCGTTGAGGTTGAGCATGCGCCCCAGCAGCAGCGGCCCCATGTCGCTCACGGTGGCGCGCACCGGGTGGCCCTGCTCGCCGAACACGTCCCACAGGGTGGTGGGGCAGGCGAGCGATTCCGGCCTGGGCAGGCCGCGTTCCTCGATCACCTTGGCCACCTTGGGCGGCAGGCTGCCGGCCTGCGAGATGCCGGTGAGGTCGCCCTTCACGTCGGCCATGAAGACCGGCACGCCGATCTTCGAGAAGTTTTCCGCCAGCGTCTGCAGGCTGATGGTCTTGCCCGTGCCCGTGGCGCCCGTGATGAGCCCGTGGCGGTTGGCCAGCGCGGGCAGCAGGTGGCATTCGGTGTCGCCGTGCTTGGCGAGCAGGATGGGATCGTTCATGGGGTTCCCTCGCAACGAACGCCGGGCCGGCGAAGTCCGGTCCTGGGGGCGCTCGCTAAAATCGCGGCCATCGTACAACCCCAGAACGTGAGCACTCCATGGCCGGTCATTCCAAATGGGCCAACATCCAGCATAGAAAAGGCCGCCAGGACGAAAAGCGCGGCAAGGTCTGGACGCGCGTCATCCGCGAGATCATGGTCGCGGCCCGCCAGGGCGGTGGCGACGCAAACGCCAACCCGCGCCTGCGCCTGGCGATCGACAAGGCCAAGGCCGCCAACATGCCGGCCGACACCATCAAGCGCAACATCGACAAGGCCACCGGCAACCTCGAAGGCGTGAGCTACGAGGAAATCCGCTACGAGGGCTACGGCATCGGCGGGGCCGCCATCATCGTCGACTGCATGACCGACAACCGCGTGCGCACCGTGGCCGAGGTGCGGCACGCCTTCAGCAAGTACGGCGGCAACCTGGGCACCGAAGGTTCGGTGGCCTTCCAGTTCAAGCACTGCGGCCAGTTCATCTTTGCGCCGGGCACCAGCGAGGACAAGGTGATGGAAGTCGCCCTCGAGGCGGGCGCCGAGGACGTGGTGACGGCCGACGACGGCGCCATCGAGGTGCTGTGCGCGCCGGCCGACTTCGAGGCGGTGAAGAACGCGCTCGAAGGCGCAGGCCTCGCGGCCGAAGTGGCCGAAGTCACGATGCGTGCCGAAAACACCATCGAGCTCGCCGGCGAGGACGCCGCCCGCATGCAGAAGCTGCTCGACGTCATCGAAGACCTCGACGACGTGCAAGAGGTCTATCACAACGCCGAGATCAACGAATGAAAGTACTAGTCATCGGCGGGGGAGGGCGCGAACACGCACTGGCGTGGAAGATCGCGCAGTCGCAGAAGGTGCAGATGGTCTACGTGGCCCCCGGCAACGGCGGCACCGCGCTCGACCAGCGCCTGAAGAACGTCGCCATCACGGAAGTGCACGCGCTGGCCGACTTTGCGCAGACCGAGAAGATCGGGCTCACCGTGGTCGGCCCCGAGGCCCCCCTGGCGGCGGGCGTGGTGGACGAATTCCGTGCGCGCGGCCTGCGCGTCTTCGGCCCCACCAAGGCGGCGGCCCAGCTCGAAAGCTCCAAGGCCTTCTCGAAGGACTTCATGAAGCGCCACGGCATCCCGACCGCGGCCTACGAGACCTTCAGCGACGCCGCGGCGGCGCATGCCTACGTCGACCGCATGGGCGCGCCCATCGTCGTGAAGGCCGACGGGCTGGCGGCGGGCAAGGGCGTGGTGGTCGCGGCGACGCTCGAGGAGGCTCACCAGGCCGTGGACTGGATGCTGCTGGACAACAAGCTCGGCGTCACCCACAACGCGGGCGGGGCACGGGTGGTCATCGAGGAATTCCTGCAGGGCGAGGAAGCCAGCTTCATCGTGCTGGCCGACGGCAGGAACGTCGTGCCGCTGGCCACCAGCCAGGACCACAAGCGCCTGCTGGACGGCGATGCCGGACCCAACACCGGCGGCATGGGCGCCTATTCGCCGGCACCGGTGGTCACGCCCAACATCCATGCCAAGGCGATGCACGAGATCATCCTGCCCACGCTGGCTGGCATGGCGAAGGACGGCATCCCGTACACCGGCTTCCTGTATGCGGGCCTGATGATCGACGCGCAGGGCAACCCGAAGACGCTCGAATTCAACTGCCGCATGGGCGACCCGGAAACGCAGCCCATCATGATGCGGCTCAAGAGCGACCTGCTCGACGTGCTGACGCACGCGGCCGACGGCACGCTCGACCAGGTGGAGCTGCAATGGGACCGCCGCTTTGCGCTGGGCGTGGTGATGGCCGCGCACGGCTACCCCGAAAAGCCGCGCAAGGCCGACGTCATCACCGGCCTCCCGCCTGAAGCGCCCGATGCGATGGTGTTCCACGCCGGCACCACGCAGCTCAGCAAGGAACTCGTCACCAGCGGCGGCCGCGTGCTGTGCGTCACCGCGCTGGGCGACTCGGCCAAGGTGGCGCAGGCGCGTGCCTATGAAATGCTCGCGGGCATCCGCTTCGACGGCATGCAGTACCGCCGCGACATCGGCTACCGGGCCATCAAGCGATGAACCCGACCGGGGTCGTGCGCGAGTACCTGCTCGGCCTGCAGCAGCGCATCGTCGACGCCATGGAGGCCGAGGACGGCCAGCGCTTCCTGCGTGACCACTGGACGCGCCCGCCGGGCGGCAAGCTCGAAGGCGAGGGCCTGTCGCGCCTCGTCGAGCAGGGCGGCCTGCTCGAGCGCGGCGGCTGCAGCTTTTCGCACGTGAAGGGCCAGGCGCTGCCGCCTTCGGCCACGCAGCACCGGCCCGAGCTGGCCGGCGCGCCGTTCGAGGCGCTGGGCGTGTCGCTCGTGTTCCATCCGCGCAATCCCTACGTGCCCACGGTCCACATGAACGTGCGCATGCTGGCCGCGCACAAGCCGGGCGGCGAAACGGTGAGCTGGTTCGGCGGCGGCATGGACCTCACCCCGTACTACGGATTCGACGAAGACGCCGCGCACTTCCATGCCACCTGCCGCGACGCGCTGGCGCCCTTCGGCGAAGACAAGTACCCGCGCTTCAAGAAGTGGTGCGACGAGTACTTCTTCCTCAGGCACCGCGACGAGCCGCGCGGCGTGGGCGGCGTGTTCTACGACGACTTCTCCGAGCTGGGCTTCGAGGGCGGGCTGGCGATGACGCGCGCGGTGGGCGACGCCTTCCTTGCTGCCTACCTGCCCATCGTGCAGCGCCGCAAGGGCACGGCCTATGCCGAGCGCGAGCGCGAGTTCCAGGCATATCGGCGCGGCCGCTACGTCGAGTTCAACCTGGTGTGGGACCGCGGCACGCTGTTCGGCCTGCAGTCGGGCGGGCGCACCGAGTCGATCCTGATGTCGATGCCGCCGGTGGTGACCTGGCGCTACGACTGGAAGCCCGAGCCCGGCACCCCGGAGGCGCGGCTGTACACCGACTTCCTCAAGCCTCGCCGCTGGGCCGAGCCCGGTGCGCCGTTCGAAGGCTGACGTGGCAAGGCAGGCCGAGCGAATCGGGCTCTTCGGCGGCAGCTTCGACCCGGTGCACGTGGCGCACCTGGCGCTCGCCCGCACCGCACTCGACACCCTGGGGCTCGACCGCCTGCACTGGGTGCCCACCCGCCCGTGGCAGAAGGCCGGGCGCGAAATGGCGGCCGACGAACACCGTGCCGCGATGGTGGCGCTGGCCATCGACGGCGAGCCCCGCTACCGGCTCGACCGGCGCGAGCTGCAGCGCACCGGCCCGAGCTACAGCATCGATACCGTGCGCGAGCTGCATGCCGAGCACCCCGGTGCGTGGATTTTCCTGCTGCTCGGGCAGGACCAGTACGCCAACCTGGCCACCTGGAAAGACTGGCAAAGCCTGTTGCCGCTGGTGACGCTGGCGGTGGCCTCCCGGGGCGCCCGCCCGCCCGAGCCGCCTGCTGCATTGGCGGCCGTGCCGCACCGCCTCGAAATGCTCTCGATGCCGCGGCTGGACGTGTCGGCCACCGACATTCGCGCCCGCCTGGCGCGTGGCGAGCCGGCATCGGCGCTCGTTCCCTCGCTGGTGACCGCCCCGGTCGCGAGCTATATTGACCGGCACCGGCTCTATGCCGCTGCCCCTACCACCCCACGGAGCTGAATGGACATCCGCAAACTGCAACGCGCCATCGTCGATGGCCTGGAAGACGTGAAGGCCCAGGACATCGCGGTCTTCAACACCGAGCACCTCTCGCCGCTCTTCGAGCGGGTGATCGTCGCCTCGGGCAATTCCAACCGACAGACCAAGGCGCTTGCCGCGAGCGTGCGCGACGCGGTGAAGTCCAGCGGCTTCCCGGTCATGCGCACCGAAGGCGAGGACAACGGCGAATGGATCATCGTGGACTGCGGCGCCGCCGTGGCCCACATCATGCAGCCCGCCATCCGTCAGTACTACCACCTCGAGGAGATCTGGGGCGGCAAGCCGGTCAAGATGAAGCTCGGCGACGGCAAGGCGGGCGGCCTGGTCAAGGCCAGCGAGCCGATGGACGCGGATGACGAGGCCGAGGCCGTGCCCAAGGCGGTGGCGAAGAAGGCGCCCGCCCGGAAGGCGGCTGCCGCGAAAAAGCCCGCCGCGAAGGTTGCCGCCGGCAAGGGCGCAGCAGCCAAGGCGCCGGCCAGGAAGTCCGCATCCGGCAAGGCGGCTGCCAAGCCTGTTGCCAAGCCAGCGGCCAAGAAGGCACCGGCCAAGAAGCCTGCGACCAAGAAGGTGGTCGCGACCAAGACGGTCGTGGTGAAGCCGGGCCGCCCGGGCACGGCTGCCGCCAAGAAGCCGGTGGCGAAGAAGGCGGCGCCCACGCGCAAGACCTCGCGCTGACCGCGCCCGCGCCGCAGCGCTCACATGAAGCTCGTGATCGTGGCCGTGGGCCAGCGCCTGCCGGCCTGGGCGGAAGCGGCCTGCGACGACTACCTGAAGCGCTTCCCGCCCGACCTGCGCTGCGAGCTCAAGGCGGTGAAAACCGAGCCGCGGACCAGCGGCAAGCCGGTGGAGGCGCTGATGGTGGCCGAGCGCAATCGCATCGAGGCCGCGCTGCCCAAGGGGGCCCGCCTCGTGGTGCTCGACGAGCACGGCACGCGCGCCACCACGCAGCAGCTGGCGGCGAGGCTGGAAGCCTGGCGTCATGACGGGCGCGACGTGGCGCTGCTCATCGGCGGCCCCGACGGGCTGGCGCCGGAGCTCAAGCGTGCTGCCGACGAGTCGCTGCGCCTCTCGGACCTGACGCTGCCGCACGCCTTTGCGCGGGTGCTGCTGGCCGAGGCCCTGTACCGGGCCTGGTCGGTGACGGCCGGCCACCCGTATCACCGCGAATGACATGCCGATGATCTACCTCGCTTCCCAGAGCCCGCGCCGGCGCCAGCTGCTCGGCCAGATCGGCGTGGCGCACGAGCTGCTGCTGCCCGGCGACGACGAGGACGCCGAAGCGCTGGAGGCGGTGCTGCCCGGCGAACTGCCCGACGCCTATGTCGAGCGGGTCACGCGGGCCAAGCTGCAGGCGGCGCTCGCCCGGCTGCAACGGCGCGGCCTGCCGCCGGCGCCGGTGCTGTGCGCCGACACCACCGTGGCGCTGGGCACGCACATCCTCGGCAAGCCGGCCGACGACGCCGAGGCGGCTGCCATGCTGGCCCGCCTGTCGGGGCACACCCACCGCGTCATCACCGCGGTGGCGGTGAGCGACGGCCGGCCGCCGGCGCTGGCGGCCAGCGTGTCGCACGTGCGTTTCCGCCCGCTCGAGGCGGCGGAGATCGAACGCTACGTGGCCAGCGGCGAACCGCGCGGCAAGGCGGGCGCCTATGCCATCCAGAGCCAGGCGGCGGCCTGGATCGCCCACATCGAGGGCAGCTACAGCGGCATCATGGGGCTGCCGCTGTTCGAGACGGCGGAGCTGCTGCGGCGCTACGGCTGGGCGTTCTGACCGGCCCGGCGTTTCCTCGAGAGCGCGGGTGCCTCCTGAGGCGGCGGCGCTGCCGCTCGCACACAATCGCTCCATGCAAGACATCCTGATCAACTGGTCGCCCCAGGAAACGCGGGTGGCCATCGTCGAGAACGGCGCGGTGCAGGAGCTGCACGTCGAACGCACGCTCGAGCGCGGACTTGTGGGCAACATCTACACCGGCCGGGTGGCGCGGGTGCTGCCGGGCATGCAGTCCGCCTTCATCGACATCGGACTGGAGCGCGCGGCCTTCCTGCACGTGGCCGACGTGCACCACAACGGCGGCACGCAGCGCAGCCTGGCCTCCGAAAGCTCCGGTGCGGCGCCCATGCCGATCGAGAAGCTGGTGTTCGAAGGCCAGACCCTGATGGTGCAGGTCATCAAGGACCCGATCGGCACCAAGGGGGCGCGGCTGTCGACGCAGATCAGCATCGCCGGTCGGCTGCTGGTGTTCCTGCCCCAGGACGACCACATCGGCATCTCGCAGAAGATCGGCTCGCCCGAACTGCGCGAGCAGCTGCGCGAGCGCATGCAGCGGCTCACCAAGGACGCCGGCGGCGGCTTCATCCTGCGCACCAATGCCGAGGACGCGACCGACGCGGAGCTCGCCGACGACATCGACTACCTCCGCAAGACCTGGGCGGCGGTGCGCGAGCGCAGCTTCAAGGTGCCGGCGGGCACGCTGCTGCACGAAGACCTGAACCTCACGCAGCGCGTGCTGCGCGACCTCACGAACGACCAGACCGCCAGCATCCGCATCGACTCCGGCATGCAGCACGACGCGCTGCGCGCCTTCGGCGTGGAATACACGCCCTCGGCCGTGAGCAAGCTGGAGCTCTACCGCGGCGAGCGCCCGATCTTCGACCTCTACAACATCGACCAGGAGATCGAGCGCGCGCTGGCGCGCCGTGTCGACCTGAAGTCGGGCGGCTACCTCATCATCGACCAGACCGAGGCACTCACGA
>CAMLNA010000071.1 GCA_946481025.1 uncultured Rivibacter sp. | reverse complement strand
CACCCCGCTCGCCGGGTACGGCGATCGACCCTCCGCGAGGGTGGGGCCTTGCTTGGGGCGGCCCGGCGCGGCGGCCCCCTCCTCTTCGGGTTCCATGCCTGTGTTCAACCCAGATGCCGCGCCAGCATCGGCCCGATCGCGTTGACCACGCCGCGCGGCAGCTTGCGCCAGGTTTCGATGGCCTTGGCGTACTTCGGGTTGTTCGGGTTGTTCTGGGGCACGCTGTCACGCGTGAACAGCGTGTATTCGTAGTGCAGCGGCGCGGGCTCGAAGCCCCAGTTCTTCTTGAAGTCGAACGAACCGGTGCCCTGCTTCGAGCGACCGTAGTCGAACACCTTGAGCCCGCGTTCGCAGGCGCGGCGCATCAGCTCCCAGTACTTGAAGTCGTTGGCGGCGAGGTCGCGCGCGTCGGTGAGGTCGCCCGCGTAGTACGGCAGCACCTCGTCGCGGAAGTAGAACGACAGCACGCCCGACACCGCCTTGCCCTGCTCGCTCACGATGGTGAGCATCTCGCAGTCGTCGCCGAACACCCGGTGCAGCGCCTGGAAATAGCGGCGCGACTGCGGCGGTGTGCCGTGGCGGTGCTGGTTGTCGGCGTACAGATCGAAGAAGCGGTCGGTGCTGGTGTCGATCTCGCTGCGCAGGTTGCGCTGGATGCCCTTGCGCACCATGGCGCGTTGCTTGCGCGGAATGGCCAGCATGTTGGCCTCCACCTCGGGCAGCAGCTCCCGGCGGAAGGTGACGTACAGGTCCTGCCGCGGCCAGTCGGGCTCGGCCGCCTCGCGATTGCGCAGCTCCAGGTGCGACACGCCCAGCTCGCGGCCGAGCTCCACCGCCGCCCGGTGCAGCGCCTGGGTGGCCGCCTCTTCGGTGGCCGCCGCCCCGCCGTACACGGCGAACGGCAGCGACACCAGCGAATGCCCGAACAGCAGGCTCTTCAGCTGCACCAGCGGCAGCACACCGACGATCTGCTCGCCGCGTTCGGCCAGCAGGTAGTGCGTGCGGTGGCGGAACACGTCTTCGTAGATGTCGCGCCAGCCGATGCGGTGGAAGAAGGTGGCCTGCGGACAGGCGTAGACGAAACGCTCCCAGCGTTCGCGGTCGCCGTCGCGGTAGGGGCGCACGACGAGGGCGGCGGTGGCGGAAGAAGGCAGGTCCACGAGGTTCACGAGGCGTTGTGCTTCAGGTTGAAGACCTCGTCCATGCGGCCCCAGGCAAAGTCGCCGAGCAGGCGGTCGAGGCGGGCTTCGGTCTTGTGGAGGTTGACGTAGTGGCGAAAGCGCGTCTTGAGGCTGGTGCCGGGCACGCGCGGCTGCCCGGGGTCGATCTCCCACGGGTGCATGTAGAAGATCGCCGGTCGCCGGTCGATGCGGTTGACGCGCTGGATGGCCCAGCGGCTGAGCTTGTAGGGCGCGAGCCGGAAATAGCCGCCGCCGCCGGCCGGCAGGTTGCGGCCGAGCCAACGCGTCGTGGTGACCGGCACCTCGGTGAGGCCCGGGCGGGCGCTGTACGGGAAGCGCGGCGCATCGGGCATGCCGTAGTGGTCGTGCTGCACCGGGTAGACGCTGGAGCTGTAGCGGTAGCCCGCCTCCTGCAGCACGTCGAAGGCCCAGGGGTTGCCATGGCCGATCGAGAAGCTGGGGGCGCGGTAGCCGATCACCGGCTGGCCGGCGATGTCTTCGAGCAGCGACTTGGCACGACGGATGTCGTCGAAGAACTCCTCGCGGCTCTGGTCGCTGGCGCGCAGGTGGCCGTAGCCGTGGCTGGCGAGTTCGTGCCCGCCGGCCACGATGTCGCGCACCAGCTGCGGGTAGCGCTCGGCGATCCAGCCCAGCGTGAAGAAGGTGGCGCGGGCGCCGCGGCGCTCGAACAGCGCGAGCAGCCGCTGCACGTTGCGCTCGACGCGGCAGGGCCGCGAGTCCCATGAGGTGCGATCGATCACCGGCGCGAGCGCCGAGACCTGGAAGTAGTCTTCGACGTCGACCGTGAGCGCGTTGACGACGGCTCCCTGCTCGCCGCTGCGGCCGGTGGTCATGCGCCCTCGCCCTTCTTCCTTGCAGGCGCGGTCGCGAGCCAGTGCGCCAGGTGCTCCGCGATCCGCTTGGCGGCCTGGCCGTCCCACAGCTCGGGCGTGCGGCCCCGCTTGCCGCCGGTCTGGAGGATGTCGTCGACGAGATGCAGGATCAGGGAGAGGTCGCGCGGCACCAGGGTGTTGGTGCCGTGTTCCACGGTGATGGGCCGCTCGGTGTTGGGCCGCATCGTGAGGCAAGGCACGCCGAGCGCGGTGGTTTCTTCCTGCACGCCGCCGGAGTCGGTGAGCGCGAGCTTGGCGCGGCTCAGAAGGCCGACCATCTCGAGATAACCCTGCGGAGGCAGGCAGGCGATGCGCACGCCTTCCAGCTTGGAAGCCAGCCCCAGGCGCTCGATGTTGGCGCGGGTGCGCGGGTGGATCGGCCACACCAGCGGCAGCCGCGTGCTGACCACCCGCAGGATGTCGAGCAGCTCCGCCAGGTTGGCCGGGTCGTCCACGTTCGACGGGCGGTGCATGGTGACCACGCCGAAGCCGTTGGCGTCGGCCAGCAGGCCCACGTCTGCGCCTTCGCGGGCCAGTGTCTGCTCGGGCGGCACCGCCTTCTTCATGGCGGCCTGCAGCGAGTCGATCATGAGGTTGCCGACGAAGCATGCACGCTCGGGCTCGATGCCTTCATGGGCCAGGTTGTCGTGGGCGGTGCGCTCGGTGGTGTACAGCAGGTCGGCGATCTGGTCGGTGACGACGCGGTTGATCTCCTCGGGCATGCCGCGGTCGAAGCTGCGCAACCCCGCTTCCACGTGCACCACCGGCACGTGGAGCTTGGCGGCGACGAGGGTGCAGGCCATGGTGGAGTTCACGTCGCCCACGACGATGACGCATGAAGGTTTCGTCTCGGTGACCACCGGCTCGAAACGCTTCATCACCTCGGCGGTCTGCACCGCATGCGAGCCCGAGCCGACCTCGAGGTTGACGTCGGGTGCCGGCAGCTCGAGGTCCGCGAACAGGCGGTCGTTGAGCGCGAAGTCGTAGTGCTGGCCGGTGTGCACCAGCATGGCCTTGGGCAGCCCGGGCTGCGCGCCGAAGGCGCGCAGCAGCGGTGCCATCTTCATGTAGTTGGGGCGTGCGCCCACCACGCAGATCAACGGGCCAGGCTTGTTGTGATCGGTCATGTTGCTCATTTGGATGTGCTGCCACGGCGGGGCGGCAGCTTCAGAACGTGTGGTCCAGCCCCGCGAAGACGGCGGTTTCGTCACCGCCCAGGATGACGTTGGAACCGAGCTTGCGGTAGCGGGCGCCGCCGAAGGCGCTGGTCTGCCGTGAAGCCTGCGTGGTGAGCCGCAGCGACGCCTCGGCCTGCCTCGTGCTGTCGCTGCCCACCGCCTCGAGCGCACGGATGCGGCTGTAGTCCATCGAGAGCATCACGGTCGACAGGCGCGTGAGGCGATGGCTCAGGATGAGGGTCGCGCCGTGCTGCTTGTTGTTGTTGAGCGTGGGATCGGGGCCGAGCCCGGTGCGCGGCAGTGCGTCTTCGGTGCGCCAGCTGTAGCCGGTGAGCGTGATGGAGCTGCGCGGCCCGATGTAGCCGAGGCTGACGTTGCGGCTGTTGACGATGGACAGGCGCTGCGAATAGATGGTGACCGGGCTCGAGGTGGTGCCCGGCAGGCCATAGCGGGCCATGGTCTCGCGCACGGCACGGTCGCGCGCGGCCCCGGTCAGCTCGGCCGGAAGCAGCGCGTTGATCAGCGCCGCGACGTTGCCACCGGCGGGCAGCGCGAACAGCAGCTGCGGCGCCGTCTCGACCGTGCGCGAGAACGACATGTTCCAGACCAGCCGCGAGACGCGGTGGTCGAACGCGACCCGCCAGCTGGTGCCGAAGAACCGCTCCTCGCCGAAGGCGGTGAGCAGCGTGCGCTCGGTGGGCCGCCAGCGCAGCTGCGCGCCGTAGATGGTGTTGTCCTGTTCGTCGCCGCTCAGGAAGCTGTCGCGCTCGTAGCCGGCACGCAGCCCCAGCGAGAGTTCCGGGCCCACGGCGAAGTTGATGCTCGCACGGGCCAGGTCGATCTCCTGCGGCGGCTGCGCGCTGTCGTCGTAGCGCGTTTCGGTGCGCTCGGCCTCGAGCCGCCAGCCGAAGGGCACCGGGTCGTGCTCGATGTAGCCGACGTGGTGGCCGAGGTAGCCGGTGGCCGACGAAGCCGCAAGGCCGAAGGTGGAGCCGTTGTCGCTGGTCTTGACGTTGTCGCTGCGCAGGCCGTAGCGCAGGTCGGGCGTGGCGGCGCGCTCGATGTAGGGGCTCAGCCGGGTGACCCGCGTGGTGATGGTGTTGCCGCTCGGCGCGTCGGCGCTGGCGGGCGCGCCGAACGGGTCTTCGCTCGTCTGCAGCACCCGCACGCCGGCGTCGATGAAGAAGAAGCGCTCGATGGCCTCGAGGTTGGCGGTGAGGTCCACCTCCGGCAGCACCCGGTCGGACTGCGTGCCGTTGGCGTAGGTGACGGCGTTGAGCTGCGCGGAACCCGCGACGCGCAGCCGCCCGCCGTCGCGGCGCAGCGAGATCCGCGGGCGCACGGCCAGCACGGTGTCGTCCTGCCCTTCGGTCACCCCCAGGGCGGAGTTGTTGGTCCAGGTGAGCTGGGACGAGACGGCCGCCTCGGCGTTCCAGGTCTGCGCCAGGGCGGGCACGGCGGCCAGGCAGCCCGGCAGCAGCACGGCCGCCAGGCGCAGCGCCGAGGGGCACCGGCGCTGCCGGCGCACGGCCCGCCGCGAAGCCCGGTCAGTCTTCGAGCGGTCCGTAGTAGCCATGGTAGGAGCCGACTTCGGAGCGGCTGGTCTTGTTGAGCAGCGTCATCACCACCGGGCATGCCTCGATGGTCGCCAGGGCCTGCGCGACCGAGCGCTGCGGCGTGTGGTCGGCCTCGACCACCATGATGACCTGTCCCATGCGCGAGGCGAGCACACGCGATTCGGTGGAGGGCAGCAGCGGCGGTGCGTCGAACACCACGATGCGATCGGCGTAGCGCGTGGACAGCTCGCCGAGCAGCTTGTCCATCGCCCCGCTGGCCAGCAGCTCGGTGGCGCGCCCCTGCGGCTTGCCCGCCGGCAGCAGCGACAGCTTCTCGAGGTTGGTGCGCAGCATCACCTCGCTCATGTCCATGCCGGGGTTGGTCAGCACGTCGAGCAGGCCGGCCGACGGCGGCAGGCCGAGCCGGCTCAGCACCGAAGGCCGCGCCACGTCGGCGTCGACCAGCAGCACGGTCGTGTCGAGCTCCATGGCCAGGCTGATGGCGAGGTTGACGGCGACGAAGGTCTTGCCCTCGCCGGGCAGCGAGCTCGTCACCATGATGAGGTTGGCGTCCTTGACCGGCGCGGCCGACTCGCCGTGCACGTTGGTCAGCAGCGGACGCTTGATGACGCGGAATTCGTCTGCGATCTGAAGGCGCGGCGCGTCGGGCACCAGATAGCCCATGGCCGCCAGCCGGGTCAGGTCGATCTCGACCTTGCGCGACTGGGCAGCCGGCTCCGGGCGAGGCTGCGCGGTCACCTCGCGCACCACCGGGCGATGCACCGCCGCCTGCCGTGCAGCCGGCTGCACCGTCTGCACGGGCCCTGCCGCCGACCCGGCGGCCCTGGGGGACACCGAGGAGACGTCGACACCGCTGCGGCGCAACTCCTCCAGGCGACGCGCAGCTTGTTCAATGATGCTCACTGGTGCTGCTCCTCAAACCTCAAACGCGCGCATGCATCGACATCCAGACGATCCAGGCCGCATACACCGTGATGAGCCCCCCGAGCGCCAGGACGAATGCAGACCCGTTGCGGCGCGCATGGCGGACCATTTCGTCGGTCTTGAAGATGGACACGGTGCCCAGCGTCGGGCGATCGGTCAGCGCACGCAGCGCACGCGTGCTGCTGAACGAAGGCATGAGCTGCACCGCCAGGAAGGTGGCGGCCACGCCGGCGATCAGCGAGGCCAGCAACGCGATCGGCGCCAGCCCCATGCGGTTGGGGAACACCGGCTTGTCGGCGGTGCGCGGCGGCTCGATCACGCGGAACTGCGCCAGGCGGGTGTTGTCGACTTCCTCGGACATGGACGCCTTCTCGCGCTGGGCCACCAGCGCTTCGTAGTTGCGGCGCACCACGTCGTAGTCGCGGTTGAGCTGTGCCAGCTCGGCTTCGACCTGCGGCACCCGGTTCGCGGTGGAGCGCAGCTGGGCGAGCCGGCCCTGGGTGTCGCTCAGGCGCACGCGCAGCGCCGCCACGTTGGCCTCGGCCTCGGCGAAGGCCAGCTTGACCTGCTGCATCACCGGGTTGGACTGCGGCACGCTGCGGGTCCTGGTTTCAGCCGCACGCTTGCGGGCGGCCTCCATTTCCTGCTCCTTCTGCTGCTCGAGCCGCTCGATCAGCCGCTTGGTGGAAACGACGTCGGGATGCAGCTCGGTGAAGCGGCGCAGCAGCTCGTCGAGCTGGCGGCGCTGCGCATCGATGCGGGCGTCGATCTCGGGTGTGGAGACGGCGGAGCCTTGCGCGGGCAGCTCGGGCAGCAGCGACACGGTCTCGCCCGAGAGCTCGCGCTTGATGGCGTCGCGCGACTGTTCGGCAGCGCGCAGCTCGAGCTGCAGCTTGCCGACCTCTTCGGTCAGCGCCGAGATGCGGGCGAAATAGTCGCGGCCGCCGGTATCGGTGATCTCGAGGTTGCGGAGCTTGAATTCCTTCAGGCGGTTTTCCGCTTCGGTGAGGCGGGTCTCGTAGGTGTGGATCTGCTGGTCGATGAAGCCGCGCGCCGCCTCGGTGTCGCGCATCTTGGCGCCCAGGTCGGACTCGACGAACAGCGCCACGAGGTTCTCGACGACCTGTCGCGCCTGCACCGGGCTGGTGTCGCGATAGGTGAAGCTGAACACGTTGTCGCGGCCGCTGCCGGTGAGCTTGATCTCGCGGATCAGCCGGTCGACCATGAGGTCGCGGTCCGCCTGCGACATGCCCGGCGTCTCGAGCTTGGCCTTGCGCATCAGCAGCTCGATGTTCGGCCGCGTGATGAGGGTGCGCGCGAGCAGGCCGATGGTCTGATCGATGTCGGGCTCGACGGCGAGGTCACGCATCAGCGGCTTGAGCACGCTCTTCGAGTCGACGTAGACGCGGGCATGCGCCTCGTATCGGTCAGGCATGCGCAGCAGCAGCACGGCAGCGACCATGCCGACGATCCAGGCCACCAGCACTCCCAGCCAGCGCCGGCGCCACATGCCGCGCGCGGTGGCCATGACCTGGGCGATGAGTTCTTCCATGGTGATGTTCGTTCGGGAGCTGTCGCTGCCTGATCAGAACCAGCCCTGCGGGATGATGACCACGTCGCCCGGCCGCACCTCGACGTTGGCCGAGATGTCACCGCGCTTGATGAGGTCCTTCAGGCGCAGGCGGTACTGCTTGCCGTCTTCCTTGCCGCGCACGAGCACGGCACCGTTGCCGTCGGCAAAGTCGGTGAGGCCGCCCACCTGGATCATCACGTCGAGCATGGTCATGTTCTGGCGGTACGGAATGGCCTGCGGCCGCGCGGCCTCGCCGATGATGCGGATCTGCTCGCTGGCCGCACCCTGGAAACCGGTCACGACCACCGTGACCACCGGATCGCGCGTGTACTTGCTCAGCGCCTTCTCGATGTCGCGGGCGAGGTCCTTGGGGCTGCGGCCGATGGCCGGCAGGTCTTCGACCAGCGGGGTGGAGATGTGGCCGTCGGGGCGCACGGGCACCGACAACGACAGCTCGGGGTTGCGCCACACGATGATGTTCACCACGTCGAGCGGGCCGATGAGGTAGCGGTAGTCGGTGGTGGCCGCCGACACCGGTGCCGGCGGGTAGTTGTTGGAGGCGCAGCCCGCGAGAACGAGCGCGGCGGTGCAGACGCCGAGGCAGCTGAGCAGTTCTTTGAAGAAGCGGGTGGCGGCGTTCAGTGCCATGGAATCCTCCAGTCTCAGTTCAGGGGTGCCCCGGTGGCGCAAGCCTCGTCTGCCATTCGTGCGAGGCGGCAATCAAAGCAGGGCGAGGACCGTCATGAACCGGATCGCTGCGGCACGCAGGATTTGCGTCAACCACTGCAGCGCCCGACCCAGCCAACGGAAAGAAGGATACGCAAAGGAGACTTGAAAGTAATGACCCCGAACGAGGGGGGTCGCAAGGGGGAATCGCGTGGCGCCGCAGGGGGTTGGGCACGGCCCGGTGTGTCTTTCGGCACTGCCGCCGGAGCCCGGAAGCGAGGGCGCGTTCTCAGGCGGCGGGCGCGCGCCCGTAGGTGTCTTCGAAGCGCACGATGTCGTCCTCGCCGAGGTAGGAGCCCGACTGCACCTCGATGATCTCCAGCGGCACCTTGCCCGGGTTGGCCAGGCGGTGCACCTCGCCGAGCGGGATGTAGGTGCTCTGGTTCTCGGTGAGCAGGATCTTCCTGTCGCCGTTGGTGACTTCGGCGGTGCCCGACACGACGATCCAGTGCTCGGCGCGGTGGTGATGCATCTGCAGGCTCAGGCTGGCGCCGGGGTTGACCAGGATGCGCTTGACCTGGAAGCGCGGGCCCGCATCGATGCTGTCGTACCAGCCCCAGGGCCGGTGCACCTTGCGATGCAGCGTCTGCTCGCCGCGGTGCTGCGCATGCAGGCGCTCCACGACCTTCTTCACGTCCTGGCTGCGCGAGCGGTCGCTGACCATCACCGCATCGGGCGTCTCGACCACCACCACGTCGTCCAGGCCCACCACGCTGACCAGCCGGCTGGTGGCGTGCACCAGCGCGTTGCGGCTGTCCTGCAGCAGCACGTCTCCCACGCTGGCATTGCCGGCGGCGTCCTTCGTGGCCACCTGCCACACCGCGTCCCAGGCGCCCAGGTCGTTCCAGCCGGCCGCCAGGCTCACCATGCGGATGTCGAAGTCGCTGCCGGGGCAACGCTCCATCACCGCGTAGTCGACCGACTCGGCGGGCACGGCGGCGAATTCGCTCCTGCCGGGGCGCACGAACTTCGCATCGCTGCTGCGCGCGGCCCAGGCGGCGCGCGTGGCCGCCGCAATGTCCGGGCGGAAGGCTTCGAGCGCGCCCAGCCACACCGAGGCCTTGAGCACGAACATGCCGCTGTTCCAGCTGTAGTCGCCTTCGGCCAGGTACCGCTGCGCGGTGGCGAGGTCGGGCTTCTCGACGAACTGCGCCACCTTGGCCACGCCGCGTTCGCTCGCGGTGCTGCGGATGTACCCGTAGCCGGTTTCCGGGCGGTCGGGCGTGATGCCCAGGATGACGATGGAGCCGCCCGCGGCCACCTGCACGGCCGACTGCAGCGAGGCGGTGAAGGCGGCGGCATCGGTCACGGTCTGGTCGGCCGGCGCCACCACCATCACCGGGTCGGCGCCTGCTTCCAGCGCCTGCAGGGCGGCCAGCGTGAGCGCGGGCGCGGTGTTGCGGCCGAAGGGCTCGAGCAGCAGCGCCGCCGGCTCCAGCCGCAGCTCGCGCAGCTGGTCGAGCACCAGGAAGCGGTGTTCCTCGTTGCCCACCACCAGCGGGGCGCCGACGGCGATGTCGCCGCCGCCCAGGCCGGCCAGGCGGCCCACCGCCTGCTGGAACAGGCTCTGGTTGCCCGAGAGCACCAGAAACTGCTTGGGGTAGCCCGCGCGCGACAGCGGCCACAGCCGCGTGCCGCTGCCACCGGCCATCACGACGGGAAGGACTTGGAGTTTCATGGGCGTAGTTGTTGCGAACACCACCGGTCGCGCGGCCGGCCAGCGGTGGTGCGCTGCGGAGAGGGCGCCGTGAACCGCGGCGGGCGAGGCTGGCGGACCGCAAGGCCGCTCAGTGCGCCCCTTCGCGGAACAGCACCACCGTCACGGTTTCGATCAGCACCAGCAGGTCGAGGAACAGGGAGTTGTTCTTCACGTAGTAGAGGTCGAACTGGTGCTTGCGGCGTGCGTCCTCGACCGAAGCGCCGTAGCTGTAGCGCACCTGCGCCCAGCCGGTGACCCCGGGCTTGATGGAGTGGCGCAGGTCGTAGAACGGGATCTCTTCCTTGAGCTGCTTCACGAAGGAAGGCCGCTCGGGGCGCGGCCCCACCATGCTCATCTCGCCCTTGAGCACGCTGATGAGCTGCGGCAGTTCGTCGATGCGCGTCTTGCGGATGACCGCGCCCACGCGGGTGACGCGCGCATCGTTCTTGGTGGCCCACACGGCCACGCCGTCCTTCTCGGCGTCGGTGCCCATGCTGCGGAACTTGAGGCACAGGAAGGTCTGGCCGCCCAGGCCCACGCGCTCCTGGCGATAGATCACCGGGCCGCGGCTGTCGAGCTTGATCGCGATGGCGGTGAGCAGCATCAGCGGCGAAGCCAGCAGCAGCAGCGTGGCCGAGGTGACGATGTCGAACACGCGCTTGGCGGCGCGGCGGGCGCGGCCCTGCACGAAGCCGTCGCCGTAGACGAGCCAGCTGCCCTTCAGGCTGTCGATCGGCACTTCAGCCTTGACCTGTTCGTAGAAGCCGGCGAAGTCCATGATGCGCACGCCGCGGATGCGGCAGGCCAGCAGCTGGTCCATGGGGACGATGCCGCCGCGCTGCTCGCGGGCCGCGACGATGATCTCGCTGATGTTGTGCCGGCGCACCACCTGCTCGAGTTCGGTGTTGCGGTCGAACATGCGCATGCCCTTGAGCACCGACTCGCTGCCGGGCTTGACCGACGTGGGGTACACGCCCACGACGCGGCGATAGGCACGACTGCCCGGCGCACCCAGGCCTTCTAGCACGCTGGCGGCCTCGGTGGCGTTGCCCACGATGAGCACGCGGCGCGCCCCCATGGCCCGCCGCACGCCCCAGGCGGTGCCGCGCACGAGCACCAGCCCGGCCGAGACGTACAGCAGCGCATAGCCCACCAGCCGGGCCGGGTGGCCCTGGTAGTCGACCGCCTTGAGCGCGAGGTAGATGAAGTAGCCGCCCAGCAGGAAGGCGACGCCCAGCCGGCTCACCACGGACAGCGCCGAGAGGTGCGTGTGGCGGTACAGGCCGACGAACGAATACAGCAGTGCCATCACCAGCGCGAACGAGGCGGCCGGCATCAGCACGTTGGGCATCGTCAGCAGGGCGGCGAAGTCGAAGGCATGGCCTCGCGGTGCGAGCTCGAGCGAGGCGGCGGCCAGCAGCACCGCAAGGAAGCACAGCAGTGCATCCGCGAAAAGATCGCGAAACGTCGAAAGTGATGCTTGGTTCTGGAAGACGCGGAACATCGGTGTTTCCCTCCGCGCAGGGCCCCCGAGAACTGGCGAGCCGTGCACCTCAGATTCGTGTGCAACAAACGCAACGAATTCTCGACACCGGATGTGACGCGACAACCCTCCATGTACGGGGCACCCCGTGTTTGAGGGGGCGCCCTTAACGCATCATGGAGCGGCCTTTTTTGTGCGCTATGTCACAAAAACAACATCACCCAGGAGCAAACGCCGCAGATCCGGCTCCGCCGGTCTGCCGGCGTCGCCCCCTTGAGGGGGAGCGCCGAAGGCGCTGCGGGGGTGGGTCAGCACTTCAAGCCGACGTGCAGCGCCACCACACCGCCGGTCATGTTGTGCACGTCGACGTGGCCGAAGCCGGCGGCCTTCATCATGGCCTTGAGTTCGGCCTGGCCGGGGTGCATGCGGATCGACTCGGCCAGGTAGCGATAGCTGTCGGCGTCGCCGGCCACCCATTGCCCCACGCGCGGCAGCACCTGGAACGAGTACCAGTCGTAGGCCTTCTCCAGCGGCTTGGCCACCTTGGAGAACTCGAGCACCAGCAGCCGGCCGCCCGGCTTGAGCACGCGGCACATTTCCTTGAGCGCGAGGTCCTTGTGCGTCATGTTGCGCAGGCCGAAGGCGACCGTGACGATGTCGAAGCTGTCGCCCGCAAACGGCAGCTGCTCCGCATCGCACAAGGAGGTGGGCAGCACCAGGCCTTCGTCGGTGAGGCGGTCGCGCCCGGTCCTGAGCATCGCCTCGTTGATGTCGGTGTGCACCACCATGCCGCCGGGCGCGACCCGCCTGGCAAACGCGCGTGCGAGGTCGCCGGTGCCGCCGGCGATGTCGAGCACGCGCTGGCCGGGGCGCGCGCCCGACACGGCCACCGTGTAGGCCTTCCACAGGCGGTGCAGGCCCATGGACATCAGGTCGTTCATGACGTCGTATTTCGGCGCCACCGAATCGAACACGCCGCGCACGCGCGAGGCCTTCTGGGATTCGTCGACGGTCTCGAAACCGAAGTGGGTGTTGCTCATCGGAACGTCCTCAATGGTGGTGGCCGCAGCCGGCCGCCGGCGGCGCCATCGGCGCGTCGCGGTCCAGGCCGGCGCCGGCAAGCCGCGCCAGGTAGTCCTGCCAGAGCTTTTCCTGCTCGGCACCCAGGCGGTACAGGTATTCCCAGGAAAAGATGCCCGACGCGTGACCGTCGCTGAACACCGGCTTGATGCCGTAGTGCCCGACGGGCTCCACCGCGTCGATGCCGACGTCGCGCTTGCCTGTCTGCAGGGTTTCCTGACCGGGGCCGTGGCCCTGCACTTCGGCCGAGGGCGAGTACACCCGCAGCAGCTCGAACGGGATGCGAAAGCGCGCGCCGTCGGAAAAGTCGACTTCGAGCACGCGCGACTGCTGGTGCACCGTGAGCGCGGTGGGCGTGGGGGTGTCCTTGGTGAGGCCGGCCATCTTCAGCACTCCTCAGAAGGCGGCCAGTGCCGCGCGCATGCGGGCGTCGAGGTCGGGCAAGGCCACCGGCAGCCGGGCCGTGGCGCCGCCTTCGACCACACGCTGCGCCGCGCCCCACACCGGCTGCGGAAAGTGGCTGTCCCAGTCGAAGCGTGCGATCACGTGCCAGTGCAGGTGCGGCACCACGTTGCCCAGGCTGGCCAGGTTGATCTTGGTGGGCGACAGGGCTTCGCGCAGCACCCGCTCGACGGCACACGCCACGTCGAGGCAAAGCCTGCGGTCGGCCTCGCCGAGATCGGTGAATTCGGCGACGTGCTCGTTCCACACCACGCGGTAGAAGGCCGGGAAGTTCGCGTCCGCGGCGCGAATGACCCGCCAGCGGCCGGCCCGGTGGATCAGCTGGCCGCCGGGTTGTTCGCAGAGTTCGCAGCCGGCCATCGCGCTACACCAGCACCCGTTCGATGCCGCCGGCATTGGCGCGCGCCACGTACTCGGGCATCCAGTTCTCGCCGAGGATCTTGCGGGCCATCTCGACCACGATGTAGTCGGCCTCGAGCAGCCCGTTGTTCAGGTCGCCCGCGTAGCGCGACAGGCCCTGCAGGCAGCTCGGGCACGAAGTGAGGATCTTCACGTCGCCCTTTTCGGCCACGGCCCCGCCCGCCTTCAGCGCGGCCTCGCCGCGCTTGAGCTCCTCGGCCTTGCGGAAGCGCACCTGCGTGGCGATGTCGGGCCGCGTCACGCCGAAGGTGCCGCTCTCGCCGCAGCAGCGCTCGCTCTTCTGCACCTGCTCGCCCACGAGCGCCTTCACGGTCTTCATGGGCTCCTGCAGCTTCATCGGGCTGTGGCAGGGGTCGTGGTACAGGTAGGCGCCCTTGGCTTCGAGCCTGATGCCCTTCTCGAGCAGGTACTCGTGGATGTCGATGATGCGGCAGCCCGGGAAGATCTTGTCGAATTCGTAGCCCTGCAGCTGGTCGTAGCAGGTGCCGCAGCTCACCACCACCGTCTTGATGTCGAGATAGTTCAGCGTGTTGGCCACCCGGTGGAACAGCACGCGGTTGTCGGTGATGATCTTCTCGGCCTTGTCGTACTGGCCGCTGCCGCGCTGCGGATAGCCGCAGCACAGGTAGCCCGGCGGCAGCACGGTCTGCACGCCGGCATGCCAGAGCATCGCCTGCGTGGCCAGGCCCACCTGCGAGAACAGGCGCTCCGAACCGCACCCGGGGAAATAGAACACCGCCTCGGTGTCGGCCGTGGTCGCGGCCGGGTCGCGGATGATGGGGACGTAGTCCTTGTCCTCGATGTCGAGCAGCGCGCGCGCCGTGCGCGTAGGCAGTCCGCCCGGCAGCTTCTTGTTGACGAAGTGGATCACCTGCGCCTTCACCGGCGCGGGGCCCACCGTGGCCGGCGGCCTGGCGGCCTGCTGGTTGGCCAGGCCGCGCAGCAGGTTGTTGGCCAGGCGCTGCGCCTTGAAGCCCACGCCCACCATGGCCGAGCGCATCAGCTTGATGGTCTCGGGGTTGGTGGCGTTGAGGAAGAACATGGCGGCCGCGTTGCCGGGGCGCAGGCTCTTCTGGCCCATCTTGCGCAGCAGGTTGCGCATGTTCATCGACACGTCGCCGAAGTCGATCTTCACCGGGCAGGGCGAGGCGCACTTGTGGCAGACCGTGCAGTGGTCGGCCACGTCCTCGAACTCCTCCCAGTGCTTGATGCTCACGCCGCGGCGGGTCTGTTCCTCGTACAGGAAGGCCTCGACGAGCAGTGAAGTCGCGAGGATCTTGTTGCGCGGGCTGTACAGCAGGTTGGCGCGCGGCACATGGGTCGCGCACACCGGCTTGCACTTGCCGCAGCGCAGGCAGTCCTTCACCGAGTCGGCGATCGCGCCGATGTCGCTCTGCTGCATGATCAGCGACTCGTGCCCCATCAGGCCGAAGCTGGGCGTGTAGGCATGCGTCAGGTCGGCCGCCTGCACGTCGTCGCCCAGGTGGCTGCCGTCGCGCAGCAGCTTGCCCTTGTTGAAGCGGCCTTCGGGGTCGACGCGCTTCTTGTAGTCGGCGAAGTCGCGGATCTCGTCGTCGCTCAGGAACTCGAGCTTGGTGATGCCGATGCCGTGCTCGCCGGAGATCACGCCGTTCAGGCTGCGCGCCAGCTTCATGATGCGTGCCACGGCTTCGTGCGCCGTCTGCAGCATCTCGTAGTTGTCCGAGTTGACCGGGATGTTGGTGTGCACGTTGCCGTCGCCGGCATGCATGTGCAGCGCCACCCACACGCGGCCGCGCAGCACTTCCTTGTGGACGCGCCGGGCCTCGGTGACGATGGGCGCGAAGGCGGCGCCGGCGAAGATCTGCTGCAGAGCCTTGAGCACCTGCGTCTTCCACGAGGCGCGCAGCGAGTGGTCCTGCAGCTGCTCGAAATAGCTGGTGCCGGTGTCGGCCTGCCTCTCGTCGAGGTGCGTGAGCCAGTGCTGCCACAGCGCGCGGGTTTCGCGCACCACCGCCAGTGCCTGCTGCACGCGGTCTTCCAGCAGCTCGGCACTCGGAATCTCTCCGGCGTCGTCGCTCTTGCCCAGCGGCAGGTTGCCGGCGGCGAAGAAGTGCTCCAGGCGGTCGAGCAGCTGCAGCTTGTTGCGCAGGGACAGCTCGATGTTGATGCGCTCGATGCCGTTGGTGTACTCGCCCATGCGCGGCAGCGGGATCACCACGTCTTCGTTGATCTTGAAGGCGTTGGTGTGCCGGCTGATCGCGGCGGTGCGCTTGCGGTCGAGCCAGAACTTCTTGCGTGCATCGGCCGACACGGCGGTGAAGCCCTCGCCGCTGCGCGAGTTGGAGATGCGCACCACCTCGGCGGCGGCGCGTGCCACGGCGTCGGGGTCGTCACCGGCGATGTCGCCGATGAGCACCATCTTGGGCAGCGTGCCGCGCTTGCTCTTGGTGGCGTAGCCCACGGCCTTGAGGTAGCGGTCGTCCAGGTGCTCCAGGCCGGCCAGGATGGCGCCGCCCTTCTTCTGCTCCTCGAACATGAAGTCCTTGATCTCGACGATCGAGGGCACCGCGTCCTTCGCGTTGCCGAAGAATTCGAGGCAGACCGTGCGGGTGTGCGCCGGCATGCGGTGCACCACCCAGCGGGCGCTGGTGATGAGGCCGTCGCAGCCCTCCTTCTGGATGCCCGGCAGGCCGGCCAGGAACTTGTCGGTCACGTCCTTGCCCAGGCCTTCCTTGCGGAAGGTGCGCCCGGGCACTTCGAGCAGCTCGGTACGCTCGAGCTTCCTGCCCGAGGCGTCGAAGTAGCGCAGCTCGAAGCGCGCCACCTCCGCGTCGTGGATCTTGCCGAGGTTGTGGTCGAGCCGCACCACTTCGAGCCACTTGGCCTCGGGCGTCACCATGCGCCACGAAGCCAGGTTGTCCAGCGCGGTGCCCCACAACACCGCCTTCTTGCCGCCGGCGTTCATCGCGATGTTGCCGCCGATGCAGGAGGCCTCTGCCGAGGTCGGGTCCACCGCGAACACGAAGCCCGCGCGCTCGGCGGCGTCGGCCACGCGCTGGGTCACCACGCCGGCTTCGGTCCAGATGGTGGGGACGTCGCGGTCGATGCCGGGCAGGCGCACCATCTCGACCTCGGTCATCGCCTCGAGCTTTTCGGTGTTGATGACCGCGCTCTTCCAGGTGAGCGGAATGGCGCCGCCGGTGTAGCCGGTGCCGCCCCCGCGCGGGATGATGGTGAGGCCCAGCTCTATGCAGCTTTTCACCAGCGCGGCCATCTCGGCCTCGGTGTCGGGCGTGAGCACCACGAACGGGTATTCCACGCGCCAGTCGGTCGCATCGGTCACGTGGGACACACGCGACAGGCCGTCGAACTTGATGTTGTCCTTCGCGGTGTGCTTGCCCAGCAGGCGGCGCGTTCGCTGGCGCAGCGCGGCGATCTCCTTGAACTGCCCGGCGAACTTCTCGACCGCCGAACGGGCCTGGGCGAGCAGCTCGCCGACGATGGCATCGCGCGCCCCGTCGACCTGCGGCGTGCGGCGCCTTTCCACTTCGGCCAGGCGATGGTGCAGCGCCTCGACCAGCAGTTCGCGGCGCTTCGGGTTGTCGAGCAGGTCGTCCTGCAGGTAGGGGTTGCGCTGCACCACCCAGATGTCGCCCAGCACCTCGTAGAGCATGCGGGCCGAGCGGCCGGTGCGACGCTCGGTGCGCAGCTGGTTCAGCACCTCCCAGGCATGGGGGCTGAGCAGCCGCATCACGATCTCGCGATCGGAGAACGAGGTGTAGTTGTACGGGATCTCGCGCAGCCGGGGCGCTTCGGTGTCGGTGTCGGCCGGCGCTGCGGCAGCGATCTGGGTCAGCGGGAGCGGTGCGTTCATGGGCTCCAGGCGCGCCGTGTGGGGAGGGAATCGTCTGGCCGCGCGCCCGAGGGGCGATCGTACCGCAGGCCCGCGCCGTGACCTGGAGGCGCCGCCCGAGCCCGCCCCTGACCGCGCCACGCTTGTCACGACGGGTTATCCCGGTTGCCCGCAAGCGCCCTCCATGACAGAAACGCCCCTGTCACAAACCAGCCCTAGCCTCGCGGGTTTGCTCGGAGATCCCGGGCTGCCTATTTCCGGAGAAGTCATGAAGCACAAGACGCTCGCGCTCGTCGCCGCCTCCCTGGCGGCCCTCGCCTCGGCACCCGCGCACGCCCAGACCGAAATCCAGTGGTGGCATTCGATGACCGGCGGCCTGAACGACTGGGTGGTCGATCTGGCCAACGGCTTCAACGCCAGCCAGAAGGACTACAAGGTCGTTCCCACCTACAAGGGCACCTACGACGAGTCGATGACCGCCTCGATCGCTGCCTTCCGTGCCGGCAACGCGCCGCACATCCTGCAGGTCTACGAGGTGGGCACCGCGACGATGATGGCCGCCAAGGGCGCGGTCGTGCCGGTGGGCAAGGTGCTCGCCGACGCCGGCTACAAGTTCGACCCCAAGGGCTACATCCCGGCGGTGGTGGGCTACTACACCGCCCCCAACGGCCAGATGCTGAGCTTCCCGCTCAACAGCTCGACCACCGTGCTCAACTACAACAAGGACGCCTTCCGCAAGGCCGGCCTCGACCCCAACAAGCCGCCGGCCACCTGGCCGGAGCTCGTGTCGGCCGCGGCCAAGCTCAAGGCCTCCGGCGTCGCCTGTCCGTTCACCACCAGCTGGCAGGGCTGGACGCAGCTCGAGAGCTTCTCGACCTGGCACAACACGCTGTTCGCGTCGCAGAACAACGGCTTCGGCGGCACCAGTGCGCGGCTGCAGTTCAACAGCCCGCTGCATGTGCGGCACATCGAGAACCTGTCGAACATGGCCAAGCAGGGGCTGTTCCACTACCGCGGCCGCGGCAACAAGGGCGACGCGCCGTTCTACAGCGGCGAATGCGCCATGGCCACCGCCAGTTCCAGCACCTACGCCACGATCAAGAAGAACGCCAAGTTCGATTTCGGCATCGCCCCCCTGCCCTACTACCCCGACGTGCCCGGCGCGCCGCAGAACACCATCATCGGCGGCGCTTCGCTGTGGGTCATGGCAGGCAAGAAGCCGGCCGAGTACAAGGGCGTCGCGGCCTTCTTCAACTACCTGACCAACCCCGAGATCCAGGCGCAAAGCCACCAGCGCACCGGCTACCTGCCGATCACGCTGGCCTCGTTCGCCCTCACCGAGAAGTCCGGCTTCTACAAGGAGAACCCGGGCACCGACACGGCCGTCAACCAGATGATCCGCAAGACCACCGACAAGTCGCGCGGCGTGCGCCTGGGCAACTTCAACCAGATCCGCGCCATCGTCGACGAGGAGCTCGAGCTGGTGTGGTCGGGCAAGAAGACCGCCAAGGAGGCGCTCGACACCGCGGTGAAGCGCGGCAACGAGCAGCTCGAGCGTTTCGAGAAATCCAACAAGGGCTGAGGTCGGCAACTTGACCGTCGAAAAGAGAGTCCGCTTCCGGAGCTGGTGGCTGCCCTGGGTGTTGCTGGCGCCGCAGGTGGCGGTGATCGCGGTGTTCTTCTTCTGGCCGGCCGGCCAGGCGCTGCTGCAGTCGCTGCAGCAGCAGGACGCCTTCGGCACCAGCGTCGAGTGGGTGGGGCTGGACAACTTCCGCCGCCTGCTCGACGACGAGAGCTACCTGTCGTCCTTCCAGACGACGGCGCTGTTTTCGGTGCTGGTGGCGGTGCTCGGCCTCACGCTGTCACTCGCGCTCGCGGTCTTCGCCGACCGCGTGCTGCGCGGCGCCGGCATCTACAAGACGCTGCTGATCTGGCCCTACGCGGTGGCGCCGGCGGTGGCAGGCGTCCTGTGGCTGTTCCTGTTCGCGCCTTCGATCGGCGTGGTCAGCTTCGCGCTGCGCCAGCTCGGCATCGAATGGAACCACCTGCTCAACAGCGGGCAGGCGATGGCGCTGATCGTGTTCGCGGCGGTGTGGAAGCAGATCTCCTACAACTTCCTGTTCTTTCTCGCCGGGCTGCAGAGCATTCCGAAGAGCCTGATCGAGGCCGCCTCGATCGACGGCGCCGGCCCCTGGAGGCGCTTCTGGACCATCGTGTTCCCGCTGCTGTCGCCCACCACCTTCTTCCTGCTGGTGATCAACGTCGTCTACGCCTTCTTCGATACTTTCGCGATCGTCGACGCGGCGACCGAGGGCGGCCCGGGCAAGGACACGGCGATCCTCGTCTACAAGGTCTACTACGACGGCTTCAAGGCGCTCGACCTGGGCGGCAGCGCCGCGCAGAGCGTGGTGCTCATGGTGATCGTGGTGGCGCTCACGGTGATCCAGTTCCGGTATGTCGAGCGCAAGGTGAACTACTGATGTCGTTGTCGAAGCTGCCTTCGCGGTCGGGGGTCTAGCGCCATGGTCGAGAACCGGCCGCTGGCCACTGTCATCTCGCACGTCGTGCTGGTGCTCGGCGTGCTCATCGTCGCCTTCCCGCTCTACATCACCTTCGTCGCCAGCACGCACACCGCACAGGAAATCGTGCAGGTGCCGATGCCGCTGCTGCCGGGTCCGCACCTGGTCGAGAACTACACCGCGGCGATCCTGGGCACCGGCGAAGGCGGTGCGTCCAACGCCCCCGTCGGCCGCATGATGCTGGTGAGCCTGGTATCGGCCCTGGTCATCGCGGTGGGCAAGATCGCGATCTCGCTGCTGTCGGCCTTCGCGATCGTCTACTTCCGCTTCCCGGGGCGCGAGTTCTTCTTCTGGGCCATCTTCGTGACGCTGATGCTGCCGGTGGAGGTGCGCATCGGTCCGACCTACCAGGTGGTGTCGGACCTCGGCATGCTCAACAGCTATGCCGGGCTCACCGTGCCGCTGATCGCCAGCGCCACGGCGACGTTCCTGTTCCGCCAGTTCTTCCTGACCGTGCCCGACGAACTCGTGGAGGCCGCGCGCATCGACGGCGCCGGGCCGATGCGATTCTTCAAGGACGTGCTGCTGCCGCTGTCGCGCACCAGCATCGCCGCGCTGTTCGTGATCCAGTTCATCTACGGCTGGAACCAGTACCTGTGGCCGCTGCTCGTCACGACCAGCGAGGACATGTACCCGGTGGTGATGGGCATCAAGCGCATGATCTCCGGCGGCGACGCCGCCAACGACTGGAACATCGTGATGGCCACCGCGATCCTGGCGATGATCCCGCCGGCGATCGTCGTGCTCCTGATGCAGAAGCAGTTCGTCAAGGGCCTCGTCGACTCCGAGAAATAAGACCAGAGAAGCAAACAAAATGGGTGCGATATCGCTGCGCAAGGTCGAGAAGGTCTATGGCCACGGCGCCAAGGCGAACAAGGTGATCCACGGCGTGAACGCCGAAATCGCCGACGGTGAATTCATCGTGATCGTGGGCCCCTCGGGCTGCGGCAAGAGCACGCTGCTGCGCATGGTGGCCGGGCTCGAGGAGGTGAGCGGCGGCGAGATCGCCATCGGCCCGCGCGTGGTCAACAACCTCGAGCCGGCCGAGCGCGACATCGCGATGGTGTTCCAGAACTACGCGCTGTATCCGCACATGAGCGTGTTCGAGAACATGGCCTACGGCCTCAAGATCGCCAAGGTGCCCAAGGAAGAAATCGGCAAGCGCGTCGACAAGGCCGCCCGCATCCTCGAGCTTTCGCACCTGCTCGACCGCAAGCCGCGCCAGCTGTCGGGCGGCCAGCGCCAGCGCGTGGCCATGGGGCGCGCCATCGTGCGGCAGCCGCAGGTCTTCCTGTTCGATGAGCCGCTGTCCAACCTCGACGCCAAGCTGCGCGCGCAGACCCGGCTCGAGATCCAGAAGCTGCACGGCGAACTGGGCGTCACCTCCCTGTTCGTGACCCACGACCAGGTCGAGGCGATGACGCTGGCCCAGCGCATGATCGTCATGAACGCCGGCGTCATGGAGCAGATCGGCACGCCCGAGGAGGTGTACCTGCGCCCGGCCACCACCTTCGTGGCGGGCTTCATCGGGTCGCCGCCGATGAACCTGCTCAAGGGCCAGGCCGACGGCAACCGGTTCGTGCTCGACGGCGCGACGCTGCCGTTGAGCCAGCCGGCCCCGCGCGCCGGCGAGCTGATCCTCGGCGTGCGGCCCGAACACCTCGAAGTCAACGCAGCGGGCGACGGCTGGCCGGTCCAGGTCGAGATGATCGAGATGCTGGGCGCCGAGCGGCTGATCTACGGCCGCCTGGGCAGCCACCTGATCACGCTGCGCATCGATTCCACCGCCACCGCCCCCGTCGTCGGCCAGACGGTGAATGTGAGCACCACGCCGGCCCACAAGCACTGGTTCGACGCCGCCACGCAGCAGCGCATCGCCTCATGAGACACCCTGTGTCACGCTGGCTTTCGGGGGCCGCTCCCAAGCCGGCCCGCATCCCCCCGGGGGATCGGCCGGCGTACCCGCCGGACGAGGGGCGGACATCCCCGCGGGCCGAGCGCCGGGCCGCTCCCAAGCCGGCCCGCATCCCCATGGGGGATCGGCCGGCGTACTCGCCGGACGAGGGGCAGGCATCCTTGCGGGCCGAGCGCCGGGCCGCTCCCAAGCCGGCCCGCATCCCCCCGGGGGAT
>CAMLNA010000070.1 GCA_946481025.1 uncultured Rivibacter sp. | reverse complement strand
CATTCTCACAAAACCGCTTCTCACGACAGCGGCCTAACCTCTCCATCGAGCGGACGTTGTCACCCATGCCTAAGTACGACTGGTCATGTCTCGCCTGTGCGCAATCAAACGGCGCAGAGAGTGGCATGTGCATGCGATGTGGCTGTCCGGCCCGAGCAACGCACACGCAAATAGAGCAGTCACGCCAGCCCCTCGTTCGAGGCGGCGGGCAGCCTTCGTTGAGCGTCTCGGCTGGGCTCGCAAAGCGAGAGTCAGTTGTTCGTGTCGCCATTGGCACATGCCTGGCAGTCATTGGCGGCTTCTTCGTCAAGTTCGCTCCTACATCCACGCAGCAGTTCATCGGCGCCGCATTGGTTGGCGTGGGAGCGCTGTGCATCGGAGCGCAACGTGGTAGCTAACCTCTGCATCGAGCGGACCGGCAACGGCGAGGCGCAGTTGCGCGCTTCGGCTGCACCGAGCGCGCCGCTATGGTCGGCTCAGCTCAAACGTTAGGCATCCGAATCCCATCACCACACAGGACGAACGCTGCCATGTTTATCGACGCACCTGAGGACTCCGCTGAGACAGCGAAAGTCTATGAATCCAGCGCGAAGTCGCAAGGCTTCGTGATGAATCTGACCCGCGCCTGGGCCTGGCGACCGGAAGTGTTTGAAAACTTCGCTGCGCTGAGGAGCCAACTCACGAGCCACTCGTCCCTGAGCAAGCGAGAGCTGGCAGTCATGGTTTGCGCCGCCGCCGCCGAGCTTGGAGACTCATACTGCTCGTTGGCCTGGGGGCGCTCGCTGGCACGCGAAGCGGACGCAGCTATCGCGGCGGCAGTGATCACGGATAGTCCAACTGACGGGCTGAGCGAGCGCGAGCGAGCGCTTGCCGGCTGGGCCCGCAAGGTGATCGCGAGCCCAAACGCCACCACAGCCAGTGACGTCGAGCTGTTGCGCAAGGTCGGCATCAGCGAGCGCGAGGTGTTCGAAGCAACGCTCTTTGTCGCATTTCGTCAGGCCTTCTCGACCGTGAACGATGCGCTCGGGGTGAGTCCAGATCATCAGTTGGCCGAACAGGTGCCTGCTGAGGTTCGGGCGGCCGTCACTTTCGGACGACCCGTCGCGGATGCCTGACCCCGTCGTCCGCCGGCCCCGCGGGCAAGCACCTGGCGGCTACAAGTGCATCTTCCTGTACTGTGAATGCACGAGCCTCCAGTGGCATGGCGACAGGTGGAGACCTCAAGCGCCTTGGCTGCGAGGCGCCCGTTGTCTATCATGCTTCGGCTTCGCCTCTCGGTAGATCAACGGCCGCCGCATCGCAGTGAAGATCACTCCCACCCCCGTCACCGCAGCACTCGCCGGTGCCTTTTCAGCCTGGGTGATGCCCACGCTCTGGCCACGGCTGGCCAATGAAACCATGTGGCTGGTCCCTGCGTTCCTGCTGGTGGTGGCGCTTCCTGCACATGCCTTCGTGGTGGGCATGGGGCCCGGCCAGGCCGGCAGCTCCGGCGGGGTGGACGTGCCCCTGCTCAAGCGGATCGGCGCATGGCTGGCTGCCGCCGCAGTGGCATTGGTGGTTGCCCAAGCCCTGCGCACCTAGGTGATGCCGTCTCGGAGGGGCGGGAGCACTCTTCAGGAGAACTCATGTTTGATCACGTGAAATTCGGAGTCAGCGACTACGCGGCCAGCAAGGCATTCTTCCTCCAGGCGCTCGAGCCGCTCGGGGTGGAGGTCGTCTCCGAAGGGTCGCCGTCCTATGGCGTCGAACTCAGCGCCGACGGCAAGTCCTCGTTGTGCCTTTGCCAGACCGATGAAAGGCCGGCGCACCTCCACCTGGCCTTCGTCGCCGAAACCCGCGAGCAGGTCGACGCCTTCTACCGCGCCGGTCTGGCGGCAGGCGGCCGGGACAACGGTGCGCCTGGCCTGCGCCCGCACTACCACGCGAACTACTACGCCGCTTTCGTCATCGGCCCCGACGGGCACAACATCGAAGCGGTGTGCCACAAGCCCGAGGCATGAACAGAAATGTCCACTCGCCTTGCCTCATGCAGTTGCGGCCAGCTCGCCGCACGGGTCACCGGTGAGCCGGTGCGGGTGTCCATCTGCCACTGCCTCGCCTGCCAACGCCGCACGGGCAGTGTCTTCGGCCAGCAGGCCAGGTTCCCCCGACATGACGTTTCGCCTTCGGGCACCTCGTCCGTGTACGTGCGCGTCGGTGACGAAGGCTCCCGGGTCAAGTTCCACTTCTGCCCGCGGTGCGGGTCAACGGTCTACTACGAACTCGAGGGGTTGCCTGAGTACCTGGCAATTCCCGTAGGCGCGTTCGCCGATCCGGGCTTCCCGGCCCCGAGCGTGTCTGTCTACGAGGAGCGGATGCACGGCTGGGTCGTTCCTCCTGCTGACGCACAGCACATTCCCTGAGCGTGCGCGAGCGGCGGCCGCGGCGCTTGTGCGGTAGCATCCCCGGCGCCGCGCAATGCGGCAACGTCGCTCGGACGGTTCCGGGCGCTGACGTGAGCACCACATGACCGCTTCTTCCCAGGGCAAGCGCCGCTTCGCCCGCATCGATCGCCTGCCCCCCTACGTCTTCAACATCACGGCCGAGCTGCGGCTGGCTGCCCGGCGACGCGGCGAAGACATCATCGACATGAGCATGGGCAACCCCGATGGCGCCACGCCGGCGCACATCGTGGCCAAGCTGGCCGAGGCGGCGCAGCGGCCCGACACGCACGGCTACTCGGCTTCGAAAGGCATCCCGCGGCTGCGGCGTGCCATTTCGCATTGGTACAAGGGCCGCTACGGCGTCGACATCGACCCCGACAGCGAAGCCATCGTCACCATCGGCTCCAAGGAAGGCCTGGCCCACCTGATGCTGGCCACGCTCGATCGCGGCGACACGGTGCTGGTGCCCGACCCGAGCTACCCGATCCACATCTATGGCGCGGTGATCGCCGGCGCCGACATCCGCTCGGTGCCGGTGTCGCCCGAGGTCGACTTCTTCGCCGAGCTGGAAAAGGCCATCCGCGGCAGCTATCCCAAGCCGAAGATGATGGTGTTCGGCTTTCCGTCCAATCCGACGGCGCAATGCGTTGAACTCGCCTTCTTCGAGCGTGTGGTGGCGTTGGCGCGCAAGCACGAGATCCTGGTTGTGCACGACCTGGCCTATGCCGACATCGTGTTCGACGGCTGGAAGGCTCCGTCGATCATGCAGGTCCCCGGCGCCAAGGACGTCGCGGTCGAGTTCTTCACCCTCAGCAAGAGCTACAACATGGCGGGCTGGCGCGTGGGCTTCATGGTGGGCAACGCCGATCTCGTGGCAGCGCTGGCGCGCATCAAGAGCTACCACGACTACGGCAGCTTCACGCCGGTGCAGGTGGCGGCCATCGCAGCGCTCGAAGGCGACCAGCAGTGCGTGAAGGACATCGCGCTGCGCTACCAGAGCCGGCGCGACGTGCTGGTGAAAGGCCTGAACGAGGCCGGCTGGCCGGTGGAAAGCCCGAAGGCCTCGATGTACATCTGGGCCCGCATTCCCGAACCCTACCGGGCGCTCGGCTCGCTGGAGTTTTCGAAGCAGCTGCTGGCGAAGGCCAAGGTCTCCGTCTCGCCGGGCATCGGCTTCGGCGACCACGGCGATGAGCACGTGCGCTTCGCCCTGATCGAGAACGAGTCGCGCATCCGCCAGGCGGTGCGCGGCATCAAGGCGATGTTCCGCGCCGACGGCCTGGAGACGCCGGCGAAGACCGCGGCCGACAAGAGCGCCGCCTGACGGGGGCGCGGCCGGCAAAGCGCCAACTTCGTCACGGCTTCGGTGTCGCGTTGCCGCCGTCTCCGCGCAAACCCTTCCCCTTGGGTTTCATCTCGATACGATAGACACCACAAATGACAAGGCACGCCCCGCACGAACGTGCGGGGGCCTGCACAGCGAGGGGCGTCCGACCTCTCCATCGTGCAGATGCCAGGAGGCGCGTGCCCTGGTTCTTTGCTGCGTGTGGCTGGGAGGCCACGGAACAGGAGCCCTTATGCACGTCGTCACCGTTTCGCGCTCTCTGAGCGACCGCAATGCCGAACCGCGCGTGGTGCTGGGCACCGATGCCGCGCAACGCGCCTTCGTGGGCGTGAGCCGCGGCGAGCCGCCGGAAGTGCGGGCCTTCGTGTTCGTGCAGGTCGACCGCGTCACCGCGGCCGAGCTGGAGCGCGGCACGGTGGACCTGCGCACGCTGACGGAAGAGCGGTGCTGCGGCCTGGTGGTGCGCGCCTGTGGCGAAGGGCTGCCCGGAGAGGTGATGACCGGGGTGGTGGTGAACCTCGGTACCGGCGGTTATCGCCCGCCGCCGCCTGCCGTGCCGCCCCCGGTGGCCGCGCCGGTTTCGCGAACGAGCCGGATCCCGACCAGCGTGTAGCGCGTCTGCGGCGAGTTCCAGTTGCGGAACGACGCCCGGGCATAGAACGCCCAGGTGTGCCAGGAGCCGCCGCGCCGCACCCGCACCGTGCCGTCGTCCGGGCCCTGCGGGTCGTCCTGCGGCGAACGGGCGTAGTAGTGCTCGTCATACCAGTCGGCCACCCATTCCCAGGCGTTGCCGTGCATGTCGTGCAGGCCGAAGGCGTTCGGGGCGAAGCTGCCCACCGGCGCGGTGAAGGCGAAGCCATCACGCCCGGGGAGGGCGAGCCCCTGCCATTGCGGCCAGTTCAGCGCGGCAGTGGCGTCGAAGGTGTTGCCCGTCTTCAGCAGTGAGAGGGGCTCGTCGCCGCCGTGGTAGCGCGTGCGGGTACCCGCGCGGCAGGCGTATTCCCATTCGGCTTCGGTGGGCAGACGGTAGGTCACACCTTCGGTGGCGCTCAGCCAGCGCGCCAGCGCCACGGCATCGTTCCACGTCACGTTGACGACCGGGTGGTCGTCGCCTTGTTCGAAACCGGGGTGGCTCCATGAATATTTGGGGTCACGGCCTTCGAAGGCATCGCCGCGCGCCGAGGCCGCGGGGTCGTACCGGCGGTTGTAGCCATAACCGCCGGTGCCGTCGGCAATGGACTCCGGCGTGTAGCCGGAGGCGGCCAGGAAGCGCCGGAACTGCCCCACCGTCACCTCGTGCTGCCCCATGTAGAACGCGCGCGTGATGCGCACCCGGTGCGCCGGGGCCTCATCGCCCAGCGCCTCGAGGCGCCGGCGCTCGTACTGCGGATAGTCGCGCGCCAGGCTGTCGGGCGGCTCGTCGCTGCCCATCACGAACTCGCCGGCAGGCACCAGCATGAACTTCATGCCAAGGGAGTTCTCCACCCGCCGGGGCGGCTCGGCGGCCTGGGCGGCCAGGGCCAGCAGCGGAAGCGTCCAGGCGAGCGCGAGGTGCAGCAGTGGTTGCATGCGCCGCAGGTTAACGCCTGGCCACCAGCGCGCCGGGGGGAACGGCAGGCGGTGCGGCGTGCGGCGTGGTGTGAACGAAACGCACCACGTCGTCCAGCACGGGGGCCATCCAGCGCAGCGGCCGGGCGAACGCGCCCACCAGCGTGGCGTGGCTGGCGCCCTCGTACCACTTCAGCGTGACGGGCGCGCCCGACGCCTGCAGCAGGCCGGCCAACTGCGCCGTGTTGCGTTGCGGATTGACCAGTTCGTCCAGCGGCGCGGCGCCCAGGAAGGCCGGCAACCGTGATTGCCCGGCATGCTGCAGCGGCTGCGATTCGAGCGGCGTGTCGGGGTGGTGGAACACAGGCTGCACCGTCGCGCTCTGGATGGGCAGGAAGTCGTAGGGGCCGGCCAGGCCGATCCAGCCGGCCAGCCGCTGCGGCGAAAGGTCCTGGCCGGCGAGCCAGCGCGCATCGAGTGCCAGCATCGCGGCGTTGTAGGCGCCGGCGCTGTGGCCCATCACGAACACGCGCGTCGCGTCCACCTTCCAATGGCTGGCGCGTCGCAGCGCCTGGGCGAGCGCCATTGCGGCATCGTTCAGGAAGTGCGGGTAGCCCACCTGCGGGTACAGCCGGTAGTCGGCCACCACGGTGACGATGCCCCGGGAAGCGAGCGCTTCACCGACGTAGCGGTAGTCGGCCTTGTGGCCCTGGGTCCACGAGCCGCCGTAGAAGAACACCACCATCGGGAACCCTGCTGCCGGCGCTGCGGTGCCGGCGGCGGGCTGGTAGAGATCGAAGCGCTGGCGCGGGTCGGTGCCGTAGAAGATGTCGGGCGTCAACACGTGGCTGCCTTGCGGCACCAGCACGCTCAGGGCGCGCGATGGTGCGGAGGCGGCCAGCGCAAGCAGCACGCACAGCGCCGCGAGCGCGGCAAGAAGAAGGCGGGGCAGGGACATGGGCACAGCTACGCGGCGAGCACCGCTTCGGATGCGGTGCGGTGCCGCATTACACCGGTGCGGGCGCCAGCACGCAGCCCCGCGACTGCGTGGAAAACGCCGTCGCGGGCCGGGCCCTGCCGGAATCAGCCGGCGGCGAGCCGCGCCCGGTGCCGGGCGATCTGCTGCCGTACCTGCACCGGGGCGGTCCCGCCCAGCACGGCGCGGGCGTTGAGCGAGCCGCGCAGCGTCAGCACCTCGAAGACGTCGGCGCCGATGGCCGCGTGGAAGCCCTGGAGCGTGGCCAGCGGCAGCTCGGCGAGGTCGACGCCCTGCTGCAGCGCCTGCTTGACCGCATGGGCCACCACTTCGTGCGCATCGCGGAAGGGCAGGCCCTTCTTCACCAGGTAGTCGGCCAGGTCGGTGGCGGTGGCATACCCCTTGAGCGCCGCACGTTCCATCGCCTCGGCCTTCACCGTGATGCCGCCCACCATCTCGCCCATGATGCGCAGGGTGTCGCGCACGGTGTCCACCGTATCGAACAGCGGCTCCTTGTCTTCCTGGTTGTCCTTGTTGTAGGTGAGCGGCTGCCCCTTCATCAGCGTGATCAGCCCCATCAGGTGACCCACCACGCGGCCGCTCTTGCCGCGCGCGAGCTCGGCCACGTCGGGGTTGCGCTTCTGCGGCATGATCGACGAGCCGGTGCAGTACCGGTCGGCCAGGTCGATGAAGCCGAAGTTCTGGCTCATCCACAGCACGATCTCCTCGGCCAGCCGCGACACGTGGACCATCGTGATGGAGGCGAATGCGGCGAATTCCATCGCGAAGTCGCGATCGCTCACCGCGTCGAGGCTGTTCTGGCACACGCCTTCGAAGCCCAGCGTCCGGGCCACGCGCTCGCGGTCCAGCGGGTAGCTCGTGCCGGCCAGCGCCGCGGCGCCCAGCGGCAACTGGTTCACACGCTTGCGCACGTCGGCCAGGCGCTCGGCGTCTCGCTTGAACATTTCCACGTAGGCGAGCAGGTGGTGCGCGAAGCTCACCGGCTGCGCCACCTGCATGTGCGTGAAGCCGGGCAGGATGGTCTCGACGTTCTTCTCGGCCACGTCGACGAGCGCGGCCTGCATCTGCGTGAACAGCGGCGCCAGCGTGTCGATCTCTTCGCGCAGCCACAGCCGCACGTCGGTGGCGACCTGGTCGTTGCGCGAGCGGCCGGTGTGAAGGCGCTTGCCGGCGTCGCCCACCAGCTGCGTGAGGCGGGCCTCGATGTTGAGGTGGACGTCTTCCAGGTCGAGCTTCCACTCGAAGCGGCCGGATTCGATCTCCTGCGTGATGGTGGCCATGCCCCGCTGGATGGCCGCGTGGTCGTCGGCGCCGATGATGCCTTGCGCCGCCAGCATCTCGGCGTGCGCCAGGCTGCCCTGGATGTCTGCGCGCCACAGTCGCTTGTCGAAGTCGACGCTGGCGGTGTAGCGCTTGACGAGCTCGCTCATCGGCTCGGAAAACAGGGCGGACCAGGCTTGCGCCTTCTTGTCGAGTTGGTTGCTGCTCATGATGGCTGGACGGGCGGCACGGGTGCCGAGAACAAGCGGTCGCCGTGCCGCTTGCGGCGCCCCGCGGGGGTTGGAGACAATGGATTGTAGGTAGGCCCACACCCCATGCCCGAGCAGACCGTTCCCTCCACGCTGGACCCCCACACCCGCCCGGGTGAGCTGCGCGGCAGCACGGCGTTCGGCAACACCATCCTCGACGCCCTGCCGCCGGCCGGCCCGCTGGGGCCGAGCTCGCCCTTCGACGTGTGCCACGTCGGCGTGGTCCTGCGCGCGGTGCTGTTCGTGCATGGCGTGGTGGCCATCGGCGTGGCGTTCGTGAGCGCCGACCTCATCGACTGGTTCATCGGCGTGGCCACTGCATCGGCCGTCGCCTTGCCTGCCGTGCTGCTGTGGCTGGTGGTGGCCTGCGTCGGCAAGACGCGCCTGGCCAGGTTGTCGGAAAGCTGGCAATGGGCCGCGGCGGTGGCGCTCGGCGCCTTCTGCGGCTTGTACGGCTGGTGGCAGCTGCAGCTTTCCGGCGTGATGCCCATGGACGAGTGGCGCTGGCTCGCGCCACTGCTGGCCGGTGCTGCCATCTCCGCGGCCATCTTCCACTGGCTGCGCCTGCGTGCCCGGGGCGCATTGCCGGCGGCCACCGCCGCAAGGCTGGCCGAACTGCAGTCGCGCATCCGTCCGCACTTCCTGTTCAACACGCTCAACACCGCCATCGCCCTCGTGCGGCTCGACCCCGGGCGTGCGGAGACCGTCCTCGAGGACCTGTCGGAGCTGTTTCGCGTGGCGCTCACCCACGGCGATGCGCCGGTGACGCTCGGCGAGGAGGTCGAACTGGCCCAGCGCTACCTGGCCATCGAGCAGATCCGTTTCGGCGAACGGCTCAAGGTGCAATGGGAGCTGGACGAAGTGGCCGACGATGCGAAACTCCCGCCGCTGCTGCTGCAGCCGCTGGTCGAGAACGCCGTCAAGCACGGCATCGAGCCGTCTCCCGCAGGCGGGGTGATCCGCGTGCGCAGCCGCGTCAAGCGCGGTCATGCCGTCGTGTCGGTGACCAACACGCTGCCGCCCGTGCCTGGCCTGCCCGGCCACGGCATGGCGCTGCGCAATGTGCGCGAGCGGCTGCGCCTGATGCACGATGTGGCGGCGCAATTCGACGCCGGCGTGCAGGGTGACTTGTATCGCGTACAGATCGTCGTGCCGCTGTAAGAACAATCAACCAGGGAGGAGTAGGTTCGATGCTGCGTGTGCTGATCGTTGACGACGAAGACCTGGCGCGCTCGCGCCTGAAGCTGCTGGTGGCCGACTGCGTCGATCCGCCGGCCCAGGTGGTGGCCGAGGCGACCAACGCTTCGCAGGCGCTGGCCTGGCTTGCGATGCACAGTGCCGACGTGCTGCTGCTCGACGTGCAGATGCCCGGGCTGGCCGGCACGGAACTGGCGGCGCGCCTGAAGCAGCAGGCCAACCCGCCGGCCGTGGTGTTCGTCACCGCGCATGCCGAACATGCGCTCAAGGCCTTCGAGCTCGACGCGGTGGACTACCTCACCAAGCCGGTGCGACGCGAACGCCTGCAGGCGGCGCTGGCGCGCGTGGCACAGCGTCGCGCGAAGGCGGTTCCGGCGCCGGCCACGGCGGCCGACGAGCCGATGCTCGTCGTCAGCGACCGCGGCCGCATCGTGCGGGTGCCGGTGCACGAAGTGCTGTACCTGAAGGCCGAACTCAAGTACGTGACGTTGCGGACCGCAGTGCACACCTATGTGCTCGACGACGCGCTCACCGACCTTGAACAACGGCTCGGTTCGGAGTTCCTGCGCGTGCACCGCAACGCCCTGGTGGCGCGGCGTGCCGTCCGCGCGCTCGAACGCCGGCAACTGGACGCGCCCGGTGAGGACGAGGCGGCCGAAGGGTGGGCGGTGCGGGTGAGTCCCACCGACGAATGGCTGGCGGTATCGCGCCGGCAGGTCGCCGCCGTGCGGGAGGCGCTCGTGGGCAGCGACTCGTGACCGGTGCGTGACCCGTCACGGGCCACGGGCTGCTGCCACGACCGCAAGCGCTAGCGAACCACCAGTACCGGAATGGTGGTGTGCGTGAGCACCTTCTGCGTTTCGCTGCCCAGCAGCAACGCGCTCATGCCGCGCCGCCCGTGCGAGGCCATCACGATCAGGTCGCAGCCCTGTGCCTTGGCGTGCTCGATGATGGCTTCCCAGGGATGCAGGGCTTCCACCGTGTGCGCGTCGCAGGCCAGGCCCGCCTCGGCGCATGCGCTCTTCACTGCGTCGACGTGACGCGTGGCGATCTGCTGCTGCGTGTCGTAGAACTCCTGCGGCGGCACGGGCTGCATCTCGGAGATGGCGCTGTAGGGGAAGGGCTCCTTCACGGCCAGCGTGCTGACCTTTGCGCCCAACGTCCTGGCCAGCGCCACGGTGGCTGAAACGGCTTTCGCGGTGATCTCCGAGCCATCGGTGGGAACGAGAATGTGGCGGTACATGCTCACCTCCATCAGCGGACGCGCGGGAGTGCGGTCCTGCGATGATGCTCCGGCAGTCGCCCTTTGTGCAGCTTGATCTTTGTCAGCGATCTCACCGAGCTGCCGTCGGTCCAGGACTACCCCTTCGCCACCGCCCGTGCCGGATCGGCGCACCACTCGCTCCATGAGCCCGGGTAGAGCGCCGCCCCGGTGAGCCCCGCGGCTTCCATGGCCAGCAGGTTGTGGCACGCCGTGGCGCCCGAGCCGCATTGATGCACCGCCTCGGCGGGCGGGCGGCCCGCCAGCAGCGGCGCGAACTCCTCGCGCAGCCGCGCGGCCGGCTTGAAGCGGCCGTTGCCGCCGAGGTTGAGGGTGAACGGGCGGTTCAGGGCCCCCGGGATGTGGCCGGCCACCGGGTCGAGCGGCTCGACGTCGCCGCGGAAGCGTTCGGGCGCCCGGGCATCGATGAGCCGCACCTTGCCGAGCCGTGCCTGCAGCGTGTCGGCATCCACCATGGCCACCAGCGGCTCGCGCTGCGGGTAGGGCGGCGCGCCGCGCGGGATGACGGTGGAGGACTCCAGCGGCAGGCGCGCTTCCGCCCAGGCATTCAGCGCGCCGTCGAGCACCGCCACGAGCGGATGGCCGAGCCAGCGCAGCATCCACCACGCGCGTGCGGCAAACATGCCGCCCTGGCGGTCGTAGACCACCACCGGCGTGAGCGGGCTGATGCCCAGGCGGCCGGCGGTGGCGGCAAAGGTCTCCCGGCTGGGCAGCGGGTGGCGGCCGTTGCGGCCGGTCTTGGGCGCGCTCAGGTCGCGGTCGAGGTGCACGTACAGCGCGCCCGGCAGGTGCGCCTGCGCATAGGCGCGTTCACCCGCGGCCGTGTCGGCGAGGTCGAAGCTGGCATCCAGCAGCACCAGCGGCGTGCCGGCGGCCATCAGGCCGTGCAGGGTGGCGGCGTCGATCAGCGGAGTCGGGAAATGGGGGGTTGCAGTCATGATTCCAGCGTCGAGTTGGGGGCGTCCTTGGGCGCGACGGCCAGGCGCAGGCGCGCGGCGCCGATCCCGGCCACCACCACCAGCACCATGCCCGCCAGCGCCATCCAGGTGAGCGGGTCGTCGAACAGCAGCACGCCATACAGGCACGAAAACGCGATGCCCAGGTACTGCAGGCTTGCGTTGACCAGCGTCTTGCCGATGGCATAGGCACGCGTCATCAGCAGCTGAGCCACGGTGGCCGACACGCCGACCGCCAGCAGCAGCGCCACGCCGTACAGGCTGTGCGCGTGCAGCCCGCCGGTGGCCAGCGTGACCAGGGCGCCGGCCGCCACGCCGCCCAGCGAGAAATAGAACACCACGCGGTACTCGGGTTCGCCGACGCGTCCCAGCGCGGTGATCTGCAGATAGGCCATGGCCGACAGCATGCCCGACAGCAGGCCCATCAGCCCGTGCCAGAGCTGGTCGCGCTCGATGGTGGGCCGCAGGATCAGCGCAACACCCACGAAGCCCACGAGCACGGTGCCGATGAGCCTGGCATCCACCCTCGAGCCGCCCAGCATGACGGCACCCCCGATGAGGAACAGCGCCATCCACACCGACGACATGTAGTTCAGCGTCATCGCGGTGGCCAGCGGCAGGTTGCCGATCGCGTAGAACCACAGGCACAGCGCGCTCACGCCGGTGAGGCTGCGCCAGAAGTGCATCGCCGGCACGCTCGTGGCGAGGCTGCCGCCGCGCACGCGTGCCAGCGTGGCGATCATCGCCGCACCCACCAGGCCCCGGTACATCACGATCTCGCCCGCACCGTAGAGCGCGGAGGCCAGCTTGACGCACACCCCCATGCTGGCGAACAGGAAGGTGGCCAGGAGCATCAGCAGGGGGGCGGACATGTGGAGAGAGCAGCTTCCTGGTCAGTGCGGCAGCCCGATGTGAGGCGCCGCGAGCAAGTGGACGCCGGCGGATCCGGCTGCGCCGGTCCGCCGGCGCGCTCCCTCGACGGGAGCGCCGAAGGCGCTACGGGGGGGAGCCCATGGCTTTGCGGTACCACTCGTGGAAATGCTGCATGCCGTCTTCCATCGGGCTCTGGTACGGGCCGACCTCGTTGTCGCCGCGCTGCATCAGGGCACGCCGGCCGGCGTCCATGCGCAGGGCGATCTCGTCGTCTTCGACGCAGGTCTCCATGTAGGCGGCCTGCTGCGCTTCGACGAACTCGCGCTCGAATGCATGGATTTCCTCGGGGTAGAAGAACTCCACGACATTGAGCGTCTTCTGCGGCCCGCGCGGGTGCAGCGTGGACACCACCAGCACGTGCGGATACCACTCGACCATCACCGTCGGGTAGTAGGTCAGCCAGATCGCGCCCTGCGAGGGTGCTGCGCCGCTGCGGAAGTTCATCAGCTCGTCGTGCCACTTCCTGTAGACCTCGGAGCCTGGACGGCCCAGCGCCTGGCCCCCGGCATTGGCCACGCCCACGGTCTGCACCGAGTAGTTGCGGCCCATCTCCCAGCGCAGGTCCTCGCAGGTCACGAAGTTGCCGAGGCCCGGGTGGAACGGACCGACGTGGTAGTCCTCGAGGTAGACCTCGATGAAGGTCTTCCAGTTGTAGTCGCACTCGTGCAGGTGGACGCGGTCGAACACGTAGCCGCTGAAATCGAGCTCGGCATGCGGGCCCAGGCCGGCCAGCTCGGCGCCGATGTCTCGGCCGTTGTCCTCGAACAGCAGGCCGTTCCAGTTGCGCAGCTTGTAGTTGTTCAGGTGCAGGCAGGGGTCGTCGGCAAAATGCGGCGCGCCCACCAGCTGGCCCTCGAGGTCGTAGGTCCAGCGGTGCAGCGGGCAGACGATGTTGGCCTTCGTGTTGCCGCGGCCCGTGAGCATGATGGCCTGGCGGTGGCGGCAGACATTGGAAATGAGCTGCACGCCGTTGGGCGTGCGAACCAGCGTACGGCCTTCGCCTTCATGCAGCAGCGTGTGGTAGTCGCCGACCTCGGGCACCGAGAGCTCGTGCCCCAGGTAGCGGGGACCGCCATGGAAGATGAGTTCGAGCTCCCGCCGGTAAAGATCGTCATCGAAATAACTCGAAACAGGCAGCTGCGTGCGGCTGCGTTCGAGGGCTTCCAGCGTGATGCTCAGGTCGGACATGATCCCCAGGATCTCCAAAAACCGATGTCAAACCCCCACCCGGCCGAGCCTGCGTTCTGGGCACGGCAATTGGGTGAGACGGGACGCCACAGGCGAACCGGCGATTGTACCCACCCCGGTGGGGGCGGCCAGGACGGCGATCCGGTGCCAGGCAGGTTGGAGTGTTATCCCCAAAAGGGGGGCGTGCGGCCCTACGTTGGGGCATGCCCGCTGACTACAATCGCGCTTTCACAAAACGAAATGTCGAACAGCTCTCTTTCCGCCTCAGCGGCCGGCCCGGCGACCTACGAGGAAGCCCTGGCCGAACTGGAACGCCTGGTTGCGGCAATGGAGGCGGGCCAGCTGCCGCTGGACCAGCTGCTGCACAGCTACAAGCGCGGTGCCGAGTTGCTGAACTTCTGCCGTGGGCGGCTGGAAGCGGTCGAGCAGCAGGTCAAGGTGCTGGAAGACGGCCAGCTCAAGCCCTGGGCCGAGGCCTAGGGCTGTCGACGCCACGACGCTTACCTAGCCGATGAAACGAGACGCTTTCGAATCCTGGGCCCGCAGCGAGCTCGATGCGGTGGAGGCCGCGCTCGATGCCTTCGTGCCCGCGCACACGCCGGCCGGGCTCGGCGAAGTGATGCGCTATGGCGTGCTCGACGGCGGCAAGCGCCTGCGCCCGCTGCTCGTGCTTGCGGCGGCGCAGGCCGTCCACGGTCAGCGTGAGGCGGCCATGCGCGCGGCGTGCGCGGTGGAGCTCATCCACGCCTATTCGCTGGTGCACGACGACATGCCCTGCATGGACAACGACGTGCTGCGGCGGGGCAAGCCCACCGTTCACGTGCAGTACGGCGAAGCCCGCGCCATGCTCGCGGGCGACGCGATGCAGGCGCTGGCCTTCGAGGTGCTGACGCCCGAAGGCGGCCTGGTGCCGCCTGCGTTGCAGGCGCGCCTGTGCGGGCTGCTGGCGCGTGCTGCCGGACATGCCGGCATGGCCGGCGGCCAGGCGGTCGACCTCGCCAGCGTGGGCCAGCCGCTGACCGAGCAGGCGCTGCGCGACATGCACCGGCGCAAGACCGGCGCCCTGCTGCAGGCCAGCGTGCTGATGGGCACCGCTTGCGGCGACACCGCGCCCGCTGCCTGGGATGCCTTGTCCGACTACGGCGCCGTCCTCGGGCTGGCCTTCCAGGTGGTGGACGACATCCTCGACGTCACGCAGGCCTCCGAAACGCTGGGCAAGACCGCCGGCAAGGACGCCGACAACAACAAGCCGACCTACGTGTCCCTCATGGGGCTGGAGCGAGCCTCCCGTTACGCCGGAGAACTGCGCGAACAGGCCCAGGCGGCGCTGGTGCGAAGCGGCCTGGTCGACGTGGTGTGGCTGAGCCTGCTGGCCGACAAGGTCGTCGACCGCCAATCCTGAACGCGGCACTGCGCGCAAGTCACGATGATGAATCACCCCCTGCTCTCCACGATCGACAGCCCGGCCGACCTCAAGCGGCTGGGCCGCGCCGAGCTCCAGCAACTGGCATCCGAGCTGCGCGACTACGTGCTGCAGAGCGTCTCCAAGACCGGCGGCCACCTGTCTTCCAACCTCGGCACGGTGGAGCTCACCATCGCGCTGCATTACGTCTTCGACACCCCCCGCGACCGGCTGGTCTGGGACGTGGGCCACCAGACCTACCCGCACAAGGTGCTGACCGGCCGCCGCGACCGCATGAGCACGCTGCGCCAGCTTGGCGGCATCAGCGGCTTTCCTCGCCGCGACGAAAGCGAGTACGACACCTTCGGCACGGCGCACTCGTCGACGTCGATCTCCGCCGCGCTGGGCATGGCCACGGCCGCGCAGCTCAAGGGCGAGAACCGCCACACGGTGGCCATCATCGGCGACGGCGCCATGACCGCCGGCATGGCCTTCGAGGCGCTCAACAACGGCGGCATGCCGCATGCGGGCAAGGTCCCGAACATGCTGGTGGTGCTCAACGACAACGACATGTCGATCTCGCCGCCGGTGGGGGCGCTCAACAAGTACCTCGCGCGGCTGATGAGCGGGCGGTTCTACGGCGCCGCCCGCGAGGGTGCCAAGGCGGTGCTCAAGAACGCGCCGCCGCTGTTCGAGCTGGCGCGTCGCTTCGAGGAGCATGCCAAGGGCATGGTGGTGCCGGGCACCATCTTCGAGGAGTTCGGCTTCCACTACGTCGGCCCCATCGACGGTCACGACCTCGACGCGCTGATCCCCACGCTGGAGAACCTGCGAAACAAGCCCGGCGCGCAGTTCCTGCACGTGGTCACGAAAAAGGGTTATGGCTACAAGCTCGCGGAGGCCGACCCGATCAACTACCACGGGCCCGGCAAGTTCGACCCGGCGGTGGGCCTGCAGAAGCCGGCCACGCCGCCCAAGCCCACCTTTACCCAGGTGTTCGGCCAGTGGCTGTGCGACATGGCAGAAGCCGACAAGCGGCTGGTGGCCATCACGCCGGCCATGCGAGAAGGCTCGGGCATGGTGGAGTTCGAGAAGCGCTTCCCGGAGCGCTACCACGACGTGGGCATCGCCGAGCAGCATGCGGTCACCTTCGCGGCCGGGCTTGCCTGCGAGGGGCTCAAGCCGGTGGTGGCGATCTACTCGACCTTCCTGCAGCGCGCCTACGACCAGCTGATCCACGACGTGGCGATACAGAAGCTGCCGGTCGTGTTCGCGCTCGACCGGGCCGGCATCGTGGGCGCCGACGGCGCCACGCACACCGGCGCCTACGACGTCGCGTACCTGCGCTGCATCCCGCACACCAGCATCCTGGCGCCCGCCGATGAAAACGAGTGCCGCCAGGCCCTCACCGCCGCATTCCGCCAGGACCACCCGGTGGCGGTTCGTTATCCCCGCGGCAGCGGCGCGGGCGTGGCGGTGCAGCCCGAGCTCACCGAGCTGCCCTGGGGGCGTGGCGAGGTGCGCCGCCATGGCAAGCGGGTGGCGATCCTGGCCTTCGGCACGGTGCTGTACCCGGCGCTGCAGGCGGCCGAGCGTCTGGATGCGACGGTGGCCAACATGCGCTTCGTGAAGCCGCTCGATGTCGAGCTCGTGAAGGAACTGGCCCGCGACCACGAGGCCATCGTGACCGTCGAGGAGGGCTGCACCATGGGCGGCGCAGGCAGCGCGGTGGGCGAGGCCCTGCATGCCGCCGGGCTTGCGACCCCCGTGCTGATGCTGGGGCTGCCCGACGAATTCGTGGAGCATGGCGACCCGGCCAAGATCCTGGCGCTGTGCGGGCTCGATGCCGCCGGCATCGAGCAGGCGGTGCTGAAGCGCTTCGGCGGCAAGCTGGAGCTGGTGCGCCCGGCCGCCGTCAACGGCTAACGGCTATCGCTCAGGGGTCCTGATAGCCCCCGCGCGAGACGGGGGCAGGCTAACGATGAGATCCTTGGCGCCCTGGCGGAGCAAAGCGGCCCGGGGTCTCCCGCCTCACGAGGCCGCCCAACATTGCGTATGAACGACCTGACCCATCCCCTGACGCCGGCCCTGCAGATTCCGGACACCCAGAGCGAGCGCGACGAGCGCCACCTCGCCATCCAGCGCGTGGGCGTGCGCGACCTGCGCTATCCGCTGCAGTTGCGGGTGGGCGAGGCCGTGTGGCCCACGGTGGCCACCTGGTCGCTGGACGTGGCGCTGCCGGCCGAGCAGAAGGGCACGCACATGTCGCGCTTCGTGGCCTGGCTCGACGGCCTGGACAAGCCGCTGGACGCCGGAGCGCTGCGCGACGAACTGGCGGCCATGCTCGAGCGGCTGCACGCCAGCGAAGGCCGCATCGAGGCGCGCTTCCCGTTTTTCATCCGCAAGCTGGCGCCGGTGTCCGGCGTGGCCAGCCTGATGGACTACCAGGGCGCCTGGATCGCCGAGCGGCGTGCCGGCGAGACCCGCATCTGGGCCGAGGTGGTGGTGCCGGTGAAGAGCCTGTGCCCCTGTTCCAAGGAAATCTCCGACTACGGTGCGCACAACCAGCGCTCGAACGTCACCCTCCGCGTGGAGCTCAAGCAGGCCATCGGCTGGGACGAGCTGGTGCGCTTTGCCGAAGAAAGCGCATCGAGCGAGATCTGGGGCCTGCTCAAGCGGCCCGACGAGAAGTGGATCACCGAGCGTGCCTACGAGAACCCGAAGTTCGTCGAGGACCTGGTGCGCGACGTGGCGCTGCGCCTGAATGCGGACCCGCGCGTGGGGCGCTATCGCGCCACCGTCGAGAACTTCGAGTCGATACACAACCACTCGGCATTCGCGATCATCGAGAGGGGATGACAGCCCCTCGTCCGGCGATTACGCCGGACGGCCCCCTCGCAAGCTCTCCCCCGAGGGGAGGCGGGCCTTGCTTGGGAGCGGCCCGGCGCGGCGGCCCGGTGGGATGACACTCAAGGCGACCGCCGTGCTTTCGCCAGGCTGCGTCTAGACGACTTCGAGGCCGGCCGATCCCTCCAGCACCTCTCCGATCACCGCCGCCCGCTCGAAGCCGTCGCGGCGGAACGCCGCCAGCACCTCGTCCACCGCCTCGGGCGCACACGACACCAGCAGTCCGCCGCTGGTCTGCGGATCGGTCAGCAGCGCGCGCTCCACGTCGGCAAAGCCGTTCGGCAGGCGGACCTCGGCGCCGTAGCCCGCCCAGTTGCGGCCCGAGGCGCCGGTTACCAGGCCCAGGGCTGCCAGGTCACGCACGCCTTCGAGCACCGGTACCGCATGCCAGTCGATCCGCACCGTGCAACCCGCACCGCGCGCCAGCTCCAGCGCATGCCCGGCCAGGCCGAAACCGGTCACGTCGGTCAGCGCATGCACGCCCGGCAGTTCGGCCAGCGCGATGCCCGGCGTGTTGAGCCGCGTCGTGGTGTCGATCATCTGCCGGTAGCCCTCGGCCCCCAGCTTCTCCTTCTTCAGCGCGGCCGAGAGCACGCCCACGCCCAGCGGCTTGCCCAGCACCAGCCGGTCGCCGGGTTTCGCACCGGCATTGCGCTTCACTCGCGAAGGGTGCACCAGGCCCAGCGCCACCAGCCCGTAGATCGGCTCGACGGAGTCGATGCTGTGTCCGCCGGCGATCGGGATGCCGGCCGCGCGGCACACGCTTTCGCCGCCGGCCAGCACGCGGGCGATGGTCTCGTGCGGCAGCACGTTGACGGGCATGCCCACCAGCGCGAGCGCCATGATCGGCCGCCCGCCCATCGCATAGACGTCGGAGATCGCGTTCGTGGCCGCGATGCGCCCGAAGTCGAACGGGTCGTCGACGATGGGCATGAAGAAGTCGGTCGTGGCGATGAGCGCCTGCTCGTCGTTGAGCCGGTACACCGCCGCGTCGTCGGCCGTCTCGATGCCCACCAGCAGCTCGGGCGGCATCGGCAGGCGCGCCGTGTCCTTCAGGATCTGCGCCAGCACGCCGGGTGCGATCTTGCAGCCGCAGCCGCCGCCGTGCGACAGCGACGTCAGTCGAGGAGGAGGGGCGGAGGAGGTGGCGGCGCTGTTCATGCGGGTGTGGCGATGGGGTGCGCGATGCACAATGCGCGGGATGTTTGCCCTCGACACCGCTGCAGCCGTTGACACGCCGGCCATACGCACGGCGGGGCGCGAGCTGCTGTCGCTGGCCTTGATGGACGCGCGCAATCATACGTTGCGCCTCTTCGCGGCCTACGAGGCCGCGCTGGCGCAGCGCCGCTTCGTGGTGCCGAAGCGGCCCGAGCTGGAGCCGCCCCTGTGGCTGCTGGGCCACCTGGGCTGGTTCCAGGAGTTCTGGATCGCGCGCAACGTGGAGCGCCATCGCGGCGCCGCCTGTGATGCCTCGCGGCCCAAGCTGGCCTCCATCGAGTCCTCGGCCGACCGCTGGTACGACCCGCGCTCGGCGCTGCCCATCCGGCGCTGGGACCTCGACCTGCCCGATCTCGACGCGACCCGCCAGTACCTCGTCGACACGCTCGAGACCACGCTCGACCTGCTGGCCGGCACCGAGGACGGCGACGACACCCTCTACTTCTATCGGCTCGCGGTGCTCTATGAAGACGGCGTCGGCGAGGCGCTCGTGCGCATGGCCCAGACGCTCGGCTTCGCGGTGCCGGTGCCGCCGGCGCCGCAGGCGGTGCCGCTGCGCGATGCATTGAGCGTGCCGGCGCGGCGCTGGCAGCTCGGCACCGGGCCCGGCGGCTTCGCCTTCGACCATGAGCAGCCGGCCCACGAGGTGGCCGTGCCGGAGTTCGAGATCGATGCGCAGCCGGTGTGCTGGGCGCAATATGCCGAGTTCGTGGAGGACGGCGGCTACGACGAGCGCCGCTGGTGGACCGGCGAGGGCTGGGACTGGATAGAAGCCGAGGCCCGGCGCTGCCCCCGCCACGTGGAGCAGCTGCGCCAGGGCGTGATGGCGCATCGTTTCGGCCGGCTGGCGAGGGTTCCGCTCGAGCAGCCGGTGCTGCATGTGAGCGCGCACGAGGCGCAGGCCTGGTGTCGGTGGGCCGGGCGGCGCCTGCCCACCGAGGTGGAATGGGAACTCGCCGCCAGCACGCTGGCCAGCCGCGGTTTCCGCTGGGGCGAGGTGTGGGAATGGACAGCCACGCCCTACCGCGCCTATGCGGGCTTCGCCGTGGCGCCCTGGCGCCTGCAGGCGCCGCAGTTCGGCACGCACCAGGCGTTGCGCGGTGCCTCCTTCGCGACGCGCGCGAGGCTCAAGCACCCGCGCCACCGCGCCAGCGCACCCTTGGCGCGCGACGACCTGTTCTGCGGCTTCAGGTCCTGCGCGGCCTAGGGTCCTCGCGTCTGCGCTCGGGCGTGTCGCGCAGCTTCCGGTAGATGGTGTTGCGGCTCACGCCCAGGCGGCGTGCCGCCTCCGACACGTTGCCGTGAGCCTGCTCGAGCGCCGCATGCACGCTGGCCATCTCGAGGTCGTGCAGCGTGGCCTGTGCGCCCGGTGCCTGCTGCTGCGGTGCCTGCTGCCGCGCTTCTTCCTGCAGCGATGTCGGCAGGTGCCCAGGCAGCAGCACCTCCGCATCGCCCGCCAGCTGCACCGCCACCTGCAGCGCATGCGCCAGCTGGTGCAGGTTGCCCGGCCAGGCCAGCTGCTTCAGCAGCTCCTGCAATGCCTGGCCCAGCGCCGGCGGGCGCCGGGCGCCGCACACCCTGGCCAGCATCCGCCGGGCCACGGCCACGATGTCGCTGCGCTGGCGCAGCGGCGGCAGCTGCAGGGCAAGCCCTTCGACGCGGAACAGCAGCTCGTCGCGGAACCGGCCTTCGCGGACCAGTGCATGCAGGTCGCAGCGGGTGGTGGCAAAGACTGCCCGGTCCGGGTCGCCGCAGAGGCCGTGCACCAGCCGCCCTTGCAGCGTCAGCGGCAGTGCATCGATGTCGTCGAGCAGCAGGCTGCCGCCTTCGGCGCGCGACAACGCCGCCTGCAGCTCGGCCTCGAGCTGCGCGGGCGCCAGCGCGGCGCAGCGCAGCACCTGCCAGGGCTGCTCACGGCGGCGCGATGCGTGGTGCACCGCATGCGCGAGCCACTCCTTGCCGGTGCCGGTTTCACCGCAGAAGAGCAGGGGCACCGCCGTGTTGTCGAGCAGCAGCTTGAGCTGGTGCACGACGGTGTGCATGCGGGCATCGCCGGTGTCGAAGTCTTCGAGGCCGGGCGGCGCGGGGGCGGCCGGCGCCAGGCTGGCCGCCACTGCCGCCGGCGGCGCTGCCGGCAACGCCGCTTCGCGCTGCACCGGCCGGCCGTAGTGGCTCTGCACATGCAGCACGGTGCCGCCCGGACGGGTGATGGTCATCGGCACCGGCAGCGGCCGGCGGGCCAGGTCGATCGCATCGCCCACCGACAGGCCGAACAGCGCCTGGACGGGGTGCATGCGCAGCGCCAGGGCCGACAGCTGCAGCAGCTCCTGGGCGCTGCGGTTCGCGCCCAGGCAGCGCCCGTCGTCGCCCACCGCGACGATGCCTTCCATCAGGGTGCCCAGGTATTCGGGCCGGGTATGGAAATGCAGCCGCAGCACGTGGCGAAAGTCGTCGGCCAGCCAGTGGTTCTCGATCATGCGGGCCGACATCTTGACCAGCCCCATCGTGTGGCGGTGGTAGGAGCGGTGGTCGCCGGTCACGTCGAGCACGCCCAGCACGTGGCCCCGCGGGTCGACGATGGGCGTGGCCGAGCAGGTGAGGAAGTGGTTGGCATGCAGGTAGTGCTCGTCGGCATGCACGAGGGTGGGCAGCTCGTCGACCAGCGCGGTGCCGATCGCGTTGGTGCCTTTCGAGGGCTCCGACCAGTTCACGCCCGGCGCCAGCGCGACCTTGGCGGCGCGCTCCAGGAAGTCGTCGTCGCCCACGGCGTGCAGGATGGTGCCCCGCGCGTCGGTGAGCACGACCATGCTCTGCGTGTTGACGATCTGCTCGAACAGCAGGTCCATCACCGGCGCGGCATGGGTGAACAGCCGCTGGTTGCGCTCGCGCGCCATCGCCAGGTCGGCGCGCGGCAGCCGGGCGAGGTCGAGCGACTCGATGCGGCTCAGCCCCTGGGTGGCGCAGCGCAGGTGCGACTGCTCGATGCGCTGCAGGTGCGCCGGGTCGCCCGGCAGCACGGAGGCCGCCGGCGGTGCGATGAGATCGCCGCGCCGGGCCGCAACGGAATGTCTCGGACTCATGGCCATGTGCTGCCTTGCGCCGTGGACGACCCGG
>CAMLNA010000069.1 GCA_946481025.1 uncultured Rivibacter sp. | reverse complement strand
TCAGTTGTCCATGGCGCGTTGGCAGCACCGCCGACGCATGAAACGGGATTCAACAACCTTCACCGCGGAGGCGCGGAGGGCGCGGAGATCCGCGGAGGAATTGAGGTCTTCTCTGCGGTCCTCTGCGTCCTCCGCGCCTTCGCGGTGAATGAATCGGGATTTCACTTCAGGTCCACGTCGCCAGCAGCTCGAGGCAGTCCCGGCGGTGCAGATCGCCATCGGCGGGCGGCAGTTCGCGCCCCGGCAGCCGCAGTCCGTAGGCGGCGCCGGCCCGGTCGGCCGCCAGCACCCAGGCGGTCAGTCGCGACAGGCGGTCTTCCGGTGACAGGCCTGCGGTGTGCTGCCAGTCGAGCCACAGCTCCAGGCGTGCGGACGAGGCGGTGTCGCGGGCCACGAGTTCTCCGCCGGTTTCCAGCGCCCGCGCGGCCTTCTTCCAGACCACCAGCTTGATCGGATCGCCGCGCCGGTAGCCGCGCACCCCTTCGACCTCGCCACCATCCTGGCTGCGCGCCAGGGTCGGTCCGCCGGGCATGGCGCGCGCGGCCGGCACCGGCGGCGCCGGGCGTTCCGGCTTCGGGTAGACCAGCACCTGGGCGGCCGGCCGCCAGATCGTCCAGGCTCGGAACAGGCCGAGCGGAAAGCGGGTTTCGGCCATCAGGGCGGGGACGGCGTGCCGGCCGCGGCGCGGCGGCACGAAGCTCACGTGGGTGGTTGCATGGCCGCCGGAGGGCACGTCGCTCCAGCTCCAGGAACGAGCCTGGCCTTCGCCTTCGACGCGCACGCCGATGCCATATCGAGGCCGGTTCGCCGTGCTGCGCAACGAGACTTCGAGAACCGCTGCATCGCCGGCAAACACCGCCGCGGCCGGTCGCAGGTGCAGAGTGAGTCCGCGCAAGGTGCCGTGCGTCACATGCATCGAGACCACGCCGGCGCCCGCGAGCAGGAAGGTGAGCACATAACCGAGGTTGAGCTGGTAGTTGATGGACGCCACCAGCAGCACCAGGAGCGTGACGCCGAACATCAGCCCCGCGCGCGTGGGCAGGATATAGACGTTGCGCTGGGTGAGCGTGAGCGTGTCGGTGCGCGGCAGGCGCGCTTCCCACCAGTTTCGCCAGCGGGCTCGCAGCGCGCGCGCCGGATGGGGCAGGGCGAGTTGCATGGCAGCTTGCGGCTTCAGGGCAGCGGCGTGGCTTCGATCATGGCGCGCACCTGCTCCAGCCGCCCGCGGCCGGCGCCGGCCACCGGCACGAGCCGGTGGGCGATGGCCTGCGGCAGGATGGCCTGGATGTCGTCGGGCGCCACGTAGTCCCTCGCATCGAGCAGGGCTCGCGCACGGGCAGCACGCAGCACCGCAATGCCTGCGCGCGGGCTCAGCCCCTCGACGAACCAGTGGCCTGAACGCGTGGCGGCGATGAGCGCCTGCAGGTAGTCGAGCAGGGCTTCCGAAGCGTGGATCTGCAGCACGGCGCGCTGCACTGCCTGCAGCTCGGCAGGCGACATCACCGCGCGCAGTTCGTGGATCGCTTCGCGCCGGTCGCGGCCTGCCAGCAGCGCCCGCTCGGACAGGCGGTCCGGGTAGCCCAGGGTGATGCACATCAGGAAGCGGTCGAGCTGGCTCTCCGGCAGCGGGTAGGTGCCGAGCTGGTCGGTCGGGTTCTGCGTGGCGATCACGAAAAACGGCTCGGGCAGCTTGCGCGTCTCGCCTTCGACGGTGACCTGGTGTTCCTCCATGGCCTCCAGCAGCGCGCTCTGCGTCTTGGGCCCGGCGCGGTTGATCTCGTCGGCCAGCAGCACCTGTGCGAACACCGGGCCGCCGTGGAAGACGAAGCTTTCCTTGCCGCGCTCGTAGATGCTCACCCCGATCAGGTCGCTGGGCATGAGGTCGGCGGTGAACTGCACGCGAGAGAACTTGAGCCCCAGCGACACCGCCAGCGCATGGGCCAAGGTGGTCTTGCCCACGCCCGGCACGTCCTCGATGAGCAGGTGGCCGCCGGCCAGCAGGCAGGCCACGCTGTCCTCGATCTGCGGGCGTTTGCCGACGATGATCGTGCTAATCTGATCAACGAGTTGTTTGAGTTGGGTGTGCAGCGGTGTCGTCATAGGCCCGCACCTTAGCTCAAAGTCGAAGGACCAAAGAGGAAGACAAGGGAACGGCATGGCCACCGCCTTCTACAGCCACCCCGATTGCCGCCTGCACGACATGGGTGCCGGCCACCCCGAATGCCCGCAGCGCCTCGATGCGATCGAGGACCACCTCATCGGCACCGGCCTCGACGTGGCGCTGCAGCGCTGCGAAGCGCCGGAGGTCGACCTGACCGACGTGGCGCTCGCGCACGCGAGCGGCTACGTCGCCGAGCTGAAGGAGTTCATGCTGCGGGTGCAGGAAAGCGGGCAGCCCCGCGCCATCGACCCCGACACCATGGTCTGCCGGCACAGCTGGCGTGCGGCGGTGCGCGCCGCCGGCGCGGCGGTGGCGGCCACCGACGCGGTGATCGACGGCGAGGCGCACAACGCCTTCTGCGCGGTGCGCCCGCCGGGCCACCACGCCACGCGCGGCGCGGCCATGGGTTTCTGCTTCTTCAACAACGTGGCCATCGCGGCCCGTCATGCGCTCGACGTGCGGGGGCTCAAGCGCGTGGCCATCGTCGATTTCGACGTGCACCACGGCAACGGCACCGAAGACATCATCGCGAACGACGACCGCGTGCTGATGGTGAGCTTCTTCCAGCATCCGCTGTATCCCGGCTCGGGCGCGGTGCCCAAGGGCGAGAACATGATCAACCTGCCGATCCCGCCGTACACGCGCGGCATGGAGATCCGCGAGCTGATCGAGGCCATGTGGATGCCCCGGCTCGAAGCCTTCAAGCCGCAGATGATCTTCGTGTCGGCCGGCTTCGACGCGCACCGCGACGACGACCTCGGCCAGCTCGGCCTCGTCGAGGCCGACTACGAATGGATCACCCGCCGCATCGTCGACGTGGCCGAGCGCCATGCGAAGGGCCGCATCGTGTCCTGCCTCGAAGGCGGCTACAACCTGGGCGCCCTTGCGCGCAGCGTCGGCGCGCACCTCAGGGTGCTGGCCGGCGTGGCCTGAACCTCGTCCCACCTTTTTCCAACGCCAGATTCCGTTGCGGCCCTTCGGCATTCAAGGGCGAACGGGCACCTTCGTCTCGTCGCATACGTCATGTCCGCCTCCACCGTCGATACCCCCCACCTGAGCCCGCAGGAACTCAGCCGCCTGCTCGACTCGCTGACCCAGCCCACCGCGTTCATCGAGCTGGCCGTGCTGGCCGGCTGCCTGGGCGCCGCCTGGGCCATCGTGCGGCTGCTGCGCGGGCCGAATCCCAAGCCGGGTTCGGTGTGGTTCGGAGAAGGCGTCGTGGGGGGCGTGCTGTTTCCCGTGCTGGCCTTCGTGCTCGCCTTCGTGGCCAGCCGCATGCTGCACGGCATCGTGCCCATCGCGGTGTTCAGGCTGGCCATGCCGATCCTGCTGTCGCTGCTGGTCATCCGCCTGGTGGTGCGCGTGCTGACCGCGGCCTTCCCCGGCTCCAAGGTGATGCGGGTGGTCGAGCGCAGCGTGTCGTGGCTCGCCTGGATCACCGTGGTGCTGTGGCTGACCGGCGTGCTGCCGCTCGTGATGGCCGAACTCGACGGCATCAGCTGGAAGATGGGCGCCACGCGCATCTCGCTGCGCAATCTCATCGAGGGCTCGCTGAGCGCCATCGTCGTGCTGGTGGTGTCGCTGTGGATTTCCGCGGCCATCGAGGCGCAGCTGCTCAAGGGCGCCACCGACAACCTCTCGCTGCGCAAGATCGCGGCCAACGCCACCCGTGCGCTGCTGCTCTTCGTGGGCCTGCTCGTCGCACTGTCGGCCGCCGGCATCGACCTCACGGCGCTGAGCGTGCTGGGCGGCGCCGTGGGCGTGGGCCTGGGCTTCGGCCTCCAGAAACTCGCCTCCAACTACGTGAGCGGCTTCGTGATCCTGGCCGAGCGCTCGCTGCGCATCGGCGACCTGGTGAAGGTCGACAACTTCGAGGGCCGCATCACCGACATCAACACGCGCTACACCGTGGTGCGGGCGGCCAACGGGCGCGAGTCCATCGTGCCCAACGAGCTGCTCATCACGCAGCGCATCGAGAACGCCTCGCTGGCCGACTCGTCGCTGATGCTGTCGACCACCGTGCAGGTGGCCTACGGCACCGACGTGCCGGCCATCAGCCAGAAGCTGCTGGCCGAGATCGGCAGGGTGCAGCGCGTGATGCCCGATCCTGGGCCTTCGGTGCACCTCACCGCCTTTGCCGAAAGCGGGCTGGAGCTCACCGTGTGGTTCTGGATCCGGGACCCCGAAAACGGCCTGTCGAGCGCCCGCTCGGAGGTCAACCTGGCGATCCTGCGCACGCTCGAAACCGAAGGGATCGAGATCCCGTATCCCCAGCGGGTGCTTCGCAATGTTTCAGTGCCTGGGGCCTGATTCAACTGGTATGCAGCCCGTCGGCCCGGCCGTTTCCTCTCTGGAGGGCCGCATTCTGGCGTGCAGCCGTTGCATACCACTTGGTACCGGAATTGTTGCAATAGGCTCCAGCTCGTAACAAGTTGGCGTCGACGTACACAAGGCATTCGAACGCCCGTTCCCCCTCACTAGACTGCGCCCGCCTTCGGGGTGCCGTTGCCCGGAGCTTGGCGGCCCATGGCGGGCCGTCGCGGCCCGACACGCTGCGATGTGTCGAGAAGTCATTCAGTGAGGACCAACCTATGAAGCTGGGTCGTTTGACCGCCGTCTCGATGGCGGCCTGGGGGGCATGTTCAGGGGCGTTCGCGCACGGCGCGATGGAGTTTCCGGTCGATCGCGTGTACGGCTGCTTCCTCGAGGGGCCGGAGAACCCGCGTTCGGCCGCCTGCATCGCCGCCAGGAACATGGGCGGCACGCAGCCGTTCTACGACTGGAACGAGGTGAACCAGGGCCAGGCCAACGGCAACCACCCCGCGGTGGTGCGCGACGGCATGCTCTGCTCGGGCGGCCGGGACAAGTACGTGGGCTTCTCGCAGGCGCGCGGCGACTGGCCCGCCACCACCATCAACCCGGCGGCCAACGGCGGCATCCTCAACATGCGCTACCGCGCCACCGCCGCGCACTCCACCCGCTATTTCGACGTCTACATGACGCGCAACGGCTGGAACCCGGGTGCACCCATCGCCTGGAGCCAGCTCGACAAGATCGCCAGCATCCCCGGCGTGCCGCTCACCTCCGACCGCAAGTACAACCTCAACGTGCGCGTGCCGGGCGACCGCAGCGGCCGCCACGTGATCTACATGGTATGGCAGCGGGCCGACAGCCCCGAGGCGTTCTACTCGTGCAGCGACGTGGTCGTCGGCGGCACCAGCACCACGCCGACGCCTGCGCCGACCCCGGCACCCACGCCCGCACCGACACCGGCGCCCACCCCCGGCCCGACGCCGGCCCCGCAGCCCGGCGCGCCGGCCTGGAAGGAAGGCACGAGCTACTCGGTCGGCCAGCGGGTGACCTACGGCGGCAAGGTCTACGAATGCATCCAGGCTCACACCGCCTGGGTGGGCGCCGGCTGGACGCCGGACGCCACGCCGACGTTGTGGAAGCTCGCCGCGGGCAACCCGTCGCCCACGCCGGCGCCCACGCCAGCGCCGACGCCCGCCCCGACGCCGGCTCCCACACCGGCCCCGACGCCCGCGCCCACGCCGGCTCCCACCCCCGCGCCCACGCCATCACCCGGCGGCACGCTCACCGACCCCGCTGCGCTGAAGGCGGTGCAGGACAGGCGTGTCTACGTGGGCTACTACCCGAGCTGGAGCGACAGCTGGTTCAGCGCCGCCGGCAAGACGGCCAACCAGGTGTTCCGCGAGAGCAAGTTCGCCCGCATCCCGGCCAACTACACCCACGTGATGGCGTCGTTCGCCCAACCCGATTTCTCGTGGGCAGGCCTGGCCGCCAACAGCTGGTCGGGCACCGGCCTCAACTTCACCGCCACGCCGCAGGACATCAAGGCCGCGATCGACGTGCTGCACCAGCGCAACATCAAGGTGATCCTGGCGGTGGGCGGGGCCACCTACAACAACTGGGGCGCGCTGGCGGCCGAAGGCGCGGCCGGCGGCGGGCCGATCACCAATGCCCTGGCGCAGATCCAGCGCGACCTCGGCTTCGACGGGCTCGACAACGACTACGAGCTCGAGAACATGGAGACGCTGGCCAACGTGACGAAGGCGCTGCGCAACGCAGTCAACCTCGCCGGCGGCGGCCGCACCCTCTCGCTGGCCGCCTGGTCCACCGGCGCCGACTGCACGGCAGCCACCAGCGCCGATCCGGCCTGCGCGGGCAAGGTGTCGTACTGGGGTGGTGCGGCCGGTCGCGAGCGGCTGCTGAAGATGCGCTACCCGGCGGTGGCCGGCATGTTCGACCTGGTCAACATCATGACCTACGACGCCCGCTTCGAGCACTACGACGGCGTGGTGGCCTACCAGCAGTACCGTGCGCTGTTCCCAGCCCGCACCATCGTCTCGGTCGGCCTGCAGCCCGCCCCGGAAGGCTGGGCCGGCGCTCAACTGGTGGTCAACAACGCCGACGCGCAATGCACGGGCTCGGTGATCCTGCAGGACCAGTACAACAACAACCTCAACCTGCCGTACTCGGTGGAGCGCTACACCGGCGCCGTGCTGGCGACCTCGCCGGTCGAGAACCCGCGCGACGGCGCGATGCTGTGGTCCATCCTGAAGCCGGCCAGCGGCAGCTGCGGCAGCGCCGCGCTGGCCTCGCCCGGCACCATCGGCAGGCGGGTGGCCCATTCGTTCGGCCTGACCGACGACCCGGCGCTGCAGTCGGCGGACTTCCGCTGATCGACGACGACGCGTTGGGAGCCTGAAAGCCGGGGCGCCGCCCCGGCTTTTTTTCGCCGGCCGGGGCTTCGCAGTCAGTGCACCCAGCGCAGCTTCAGGTGTTCGGCCAGCAGCGCCAGCAGCCTGTCGCGGTCCACAGGCTTGGAGACGAAGGCATCGGCGCCCGCGGCCAGGCAGCGCTCCCGGTCGCCGCCCGAGGCGTTGGCCGACACCGCGATGACGGGCAGGGCCTGCCAGGCGTGCTCGGCCCGGATGCGGCGCGTGGCTTCGAGGCCGTCCATCACCGGCATCGCGATGTCCATCATCACCAGGTCGGCCGGCTGCTCCTGCAGCCGGGCGAGTGCCTGCTGGCCGTCGCCGGCCTGATGCACCTCGAAGCCCAGCGTGGCCAGGAGGTCGGCCAGCATGGCGCGGTTGCCGGCCACGTCGTCGACCACCAGCACGCGGCGGCGCGGGCCTTCGTAGCCGCGGGGCGCCGGCGTCTCGGTGCGGCCGCCGACGGCGTCGCCGCACACCGGCAGGCTCACCTCGAACCAGAACACGCTGCCGTTGCCGGTGCGGCTTTCGACGTGGATGTCGCCGCCCATCAGCCGCACCAGCTGGCGGCTGATGGCGAGGCCCAGGCCGGTGCCGCCGAAGCGCCGGTGCACGTCGCCACCCTGCTCGAAGGGCTGGAAGATGTGCTCGACCTGGTCGGCCGAGATGCCCACCCCGGTGTCGTGCACTTCGAAGCGCAGCACGGCGCAGCCGTCCTGCGACGACGTCACGGTCGCCGCCAGGCCCACCTGGCCCGCGTCGGTGAACTTGACCGCATTGCCCAGCAGGTTGAGCAGGATCTGGCGCAGTCGCTTCTCGTCGGCCTGCACCGCCTGGGGGAGCTCGGGCGACGCGTCGAGCGTGAAGCCGAGGCGCTTTTCGTCGGCCTTGATGCGGATGATGTCGGCGATGCCGTGCAGGAAGGGCCGCAGGTCCACCGTGCTGGTGTAGAGCTCGGCCTTGCCCGCTTCGATGCGGGAGAGGTCGAGGATGTCGACGATCAGCGTCAGCAGGTGCTCGCCGCTGCTGTGGATCGTTTCCAGGCTGGACTTCTGCCGCGCGCTGAGTCCGTCGCCCATCTTGAGCAGCTGCGCGTAGCCGAGGATGGCGTTGAGCGGCGTGCGCAGCTCATGGCTCATGCGCGCGAGAAACTCGCTCTTGGCCTGGTTGGCCACCTCGGCCCGCTCCTTCGCGTCGCGCAGTTCGGTGGTGCGCTCGCGCACGAGCTCCTCGAGGTGGTCACGATGGCGCGCCAGCTCCTCCTCGCGCTCGGACAGCGCGGCGATCATGCGGTTGAACGCATGGGCCATGGCGCCGATGTCGCGCGGGCCGCCCACGTCGGCGCGCACGTCTGCCTCGCCGCGCTCCGCGCGTTCCATGGCGGCCGAGAGTTCGGCCAGTGGCCGGGTCAGCCGCACGGCCAGCCAGCGCACGACCACCAGGAAGGCCACCGCCAGCGACAGCGACACCGCCAGGTTGACCAGGAACACATCGGCCTGCAGGCGCTTGAGCGTGGCCTTGCTCTGCGTGACGCGCACGTAGCCCAGCAGCTGCTGGGGGCGCTCGGTCACCTCGAAGGGCGAGGCCTTGCCCTTGGTCCACACCGGCGCCACGAAGTGCCACACGTCGTCGGTCTCGGCCTCGACCTGCGCCTGCCCGCTCGCCGATGCCGCCAGGCGGTACGCGGGCTCGACGGCGGCCGGCTCCCCGCCCTTGAAATAGACCAGGCGGCCGGCCGTGTCGCGGATCTCCACGGCCTTCACGTCGCGGAATGCCAGCGTGGGCTCCACCGCGTCGGCGGCGTTGTCGGGCGAGGCATACAGCAGCGCCAGGGCGCTGTGCGCCGCGAGTCCTTCTGCGACGGTCGCCCCTTGCGCGAGCAGCATCTCCCGGATCTGCCGGCTGCCCTGCCACGAGGTGACCAGCGACGAGCACAGCGCCAGCAGCATCACGCCGGCGGCCACCGCGACGCTCAGCTGGCGCCGGAACGTGGTGGCCCGCAGGAAGCGGCCGAGCAGGCGCCGGTACCACGGTGCGGCCGGACGCGCCGGCAGTGCCGCGACGGGCTCGGTGCGCTGCGTCTGAACCGGGGTGGACGTCATGGGGCGATGAATCCTTGGCTCATGGCGTTGGGAAGACGAGGTCGTAGCCCGCCGGCCGGGCGTCGATGGCGAGCCCCAGGTGGGCGGCGGTGCGGGTGTTGATCGCGCTGCGCATTTCGCGCAGGGGCTGCACGCCGTCGGTCCCGTGCCGGTTGCCCGCGAGGTAGCGGGTGGCCGCCAGCGCAAGCGTGCGGCCGAGCTCGGCGTTGTCCGGGTACAGCGCGAACAGCGCACCGCGCTTCACGTGCGCCACGTTGCTCGAGAACACCGGCAGGTCCCGGTTCCACGCCTGGCGCAGCACGAACGGCAGGATGGTGTCGTCGTCCACGGTGGTGGCATCGTGCGGCAGCCACAGCGCGTCGCGTCTTGCATCGGCCGCGGCGACGATGCGCTCGTACTGCCGCAGCGCGCTGGCTGCATCGCCGACCTCGTGAGCCAGCAGTTCCAGGCCATGCTGGCGCGCCGCCTCGCGGGCGCGGCGCATCAGCCATTCGTTGTGGCGGGGGTCGTAGACCACGTTGACGCGCCGGGCGGCGGGCACCAGCTGGCGCAGCTTCGCGAACAGCAGCCCGGGGTCGGGCGCCAGCGTGTGGACGAGCACGTCGCGGCCCACCGGCTCCGGCGCCGACAGCACCCCGCCCACCACCACGCCGGTGCCCGGCGGCAGCGCCGAGGTCATGCGCAGGCCATGGCGGCCCAGCGCGATGACGACGCGGATGTCGCGGCGCTGCAGTTCGCTGGCGAACGCCTGCGGGTCGGAGGTCGCCGTGACGGCAAAGCCCTGCACGCGGTCGGGGGCCTGCTCCTCGATGCCGCCGATGATCTGCGCGAAGACGCTGCGGAACGGCTCGCCGATCTCGGGGTAGACGACCGCGACCACACGGCTCCGCTCGGCTGCATGCAAGGCTGCAGGCGCCATCCATAGCGCCAGCGCGATGCAGGCACCGGCTTGCATCGTCCACCTCAGCCGGCGTCGCGCGTCGCACCCAGCCCAGTTCAAACAGCGGCTCCCTTTCATCCCCTGTCGCGATTGGCCGTCGAGTGTAGCCGCGGCCCCGCAGGCGGCGGCCTGCCGCGCGGTGATAGAAGTCTGCCCGGGAGGCATCGGGCATGGCGGGCCTACAGCACGGTGGCCGCCTGCCGAAAACATGCGTCCGGGCTGCATCCGGCCGGCCCCCCGCGGTCGCCGGGCGCAGCAAGAAGATGAATCAACAAACGGAGTCTCTTTCACATGAACCTGAAGAAGTGGATCGTCCCGGCCCTCGCCGCTGTTTGCTTTCCATGGGCCGTGGCCAAGGACCCGGCGAGCCGTCCGTCGCAACTACCGCTGCTGGTGATCGGCGGGTCGTATGCCGAGGGCAAGACCCCGTTCAACAACGGCACGGCACCGCTGGGCGGCATTTCGGTCGGTTTCGGCAGCTACCTGAGCCTGGGGCAGGCACTCACCCGCACTGACCCGCTTCCGGGCTTCGTCATCAATGAAGGGCAAGGCGGGGCGACCACCTTCGCGCGCCCGTTCTGCGCGCCGGGCGCAACCACCTGCGGACCCGCGGGCTGGGACGGCTACCAGACACAGCTCGAGCGCGCACTCGCGCGCGTCGCGCTGCCGCCTTCGTTCTCGACCTACAACGCGCGCTACGTCGTCATCACCACGCCCAACGACTGCCTGCACGCCGACTCGTTCGGCATTCCGCAGGCGCAGGCGATGCCTTGCACGCCGGCGCAGCTGAACGCGGTCGCCGACCGCCTCGTGGCAGTGGGGCGGCTGGCGTTGTCCAGGGGACTCACGCCGGTGTTCGACGTGCATCCGCGCTACCACGACCTCGACCTGCCGCTGTTCCGGGACACCTTCGGCCTGGCCTGGGTGATCGGCGAAAGCGACTACCGCCACCTGCGCGAGCTGGTGCGCAGCCGGCTTCGCGCCGAACTGGGCGGGGCCGTGGTGCTCGACATCTGGCAGGGCTTCAGGCATGGCGGCGACGGCATCCACCCCGACGGCGCCAGCGTACGCAGCGCCGCGCGCGTGCTGGTGCATGAGCTCCTGCGCCGCGACGCCGCAGCACGACCCTGACAGGCGCGCATCGCGCCGCCGTGCACTGTCTCGACAATGAGACAGCGCGGCGGCGCATCCGCTTTCACCGATGGCGCTTTGGCGGCAGCTCGTGGAACATGCGCAGCGGTCGCAAATGCCTGCGTGCATTGCGAAAACAGGGAGACGCACTTGCACCGAAAGCTCGCATCGGTTTCGTTCCGCATGGCCTGCGGCGCGCTCGCGCTGCTGCCGCTCTCCGCGGCGCATGCGCAGGCTGCCGCCAGCGAGGAAGAGGAGCTGGCGCTCGTCTACGGCGACAAGTCGACCATCAGCATCGCCACCGGCAGCCAGCAGCCGCTGCGGCGCGCGCCGGCGGTCGCGACCGTCATCACCGCGCAGGACATCGCGGCCATGGGCGCCACCGACCTCGACGAGGTGCTGGCCACCGTGCCGGGCCTGCACGTGGGCCGTGCGAGCACGGCCTACCCGCCGCTGTACGTGATCCGCGGCATCTACAGCGACTTCAACGCACAGACGCTGGTGCTGCACAACGGCGTGCCGATGACCACCATGTTCGTCGGCAACCGAGGCAACCTCTGGGCCGGGCTGCCGGTGGCCAACATCGCGCGCATCGAGGTGATCCGCGGCCCCGGTTCGGCGCTCTACGGCGCCGACGCGTTCGCCGGGGTCATCAACATCGTCACCAAGTCGGCCGCCGACATCGACGGCACCGAGTTCGGCGCGCATGCCGGCTCGTTCGAGACCTGGAACGCCTGGCTGCAGCACGGCAGTCGCCAGGGCGCGCTCGATGTGGCCGGCTACCTGCGGGTGGGCCACACCGACGGCTTCCGGCGCACCGTCGAGGCCGACGCGCAGAGCGCGCTCGACCCGCTGTTCGGCACCCGTGCCAGCCTGGCCCCCGGGCCGGTGAACACCGGCTACGACGCGCTCGATGCCAGCCTCGACGTGGGCTTCGAGAAGCTGCGGCTGCGTACCGGCTACAAGGTGCGCGACGACGTGGGCTCGGGCTCCGGCGTGGCCTATGCGCTCGACCCGGTGGGCAAGGGCCGCAGCGAGCGCCTCAACGTCGACGTCTCATGGAACGACATCGAGCTGGCCCCGCATTGGCGGCTGGGCCTTGCGGCCAGCTACTTCCGCTACGTCAACAAGTTCCCGACGCCGTTGCGGCTGTACCCGCCCGGCGCTTTCGGCGGGGCCTTCCCCAACGGCATGTTCGGCGCGCCCAACACCTGGGAGCGGCAGGTGCGCACCTCGGCGGTGGTCAGCTATGGCGGCTGGAGCGGCCACCAGTGGCGCTTCGGCGTCGGGCATGACGACCTCGACATGTACCGCACGCAGGAGTTCAAGAACTTCAGCTTCAACGGCTCCGTGCCCGTGCCCGTGCCGACCCCGGGCGGCGAGGTGATCGAGTTCCCGGTGGAGGACTCCTTCGTCACGCCGCACCGGCGCACGGTGAGCTACGTCTACATGCAGGACGAATGGAGCTTCGCCCGCGACTGGACGCTGACCGGGGGCGTTCGCCACGACGCCTACTCCGACTTCGGCGGCACCACCAACCCGAGGCTCGCGCTGGTATGGGACGCGAGCCTGGACCTCACCGCCAAGCTGCTGTACGGCCGCGCCTTCCGCGCGCCGGCGTTCGTGGAGCAGCACAGCATCAACAACCCGGTCAACCGCGGCAACCCCGCGCTCAAGCCCGAGGTCATCAACACCTACGAACTCGCCTTCGCCTGGCAGGCCACCCCGGCCACGCAGTGGAACCTGAACCTGTTCCGCTACGACACGAAGAACCTGATCCGCACCTCCGATACCGGCGGCGGCACCGCGACCTTCAACAACGTGGGCGCACAGCGCGGGCACGGCCTGGAGCTGGAGGCCACACATGACGTGAGCCGGCAGCTGCGCCTGGCGGGTCACTATGCGTACCAGTGCTCGACCGACGAGACCACCGGCAGCGACGCGGGCTATGCGCCGCACCACCAGCTGTTCGCGCGGGCGGACTGGAGCTTTGCCGGCGGCTGGCTGCTGAGCGGGCAGGTCAAGCACGTGGCCGATCGCGAACGGGCTGCCGGCGACACGCGGCCGAAGATCAGCGACTACACCACCGCCGACCTCACGGTGCGCTCGACCGTTGCCCGCGGCTGGGACTTCGCTGTCTCGGTGCGCAACCTGTTCGACGCCGACGTGCGCGAGCCGAGCCTGGCGCCGGGCGCCGCGCTGCCGAACGACCTGCCGATGGCAGGGCGCTCGTTCCACCTGCAGCTGATCTACCGGCTCTAGTCCACCGACTCAGTGGATTAGTCCGAGGCCGGCCAGGGCCGCGGCGCCGGGCCCTCGTAAGCCACGTGGTCGCACGCCACCGGCAGCAGCGTGCCGGCAGGCCGCTCGCTCGACTCGATGAAACACGGCGTCATGCCGGCCAGGAAGGCCGGGAACATGAAGTGGTAGTACTCGTCGGGCGACAGCCCCACGTCGAGCGCCAGCGCGGCGGCCAGCGCGCCGTAGTTCATGCGCCAGCGCCAGCGGCCTTCGAGCAGGAAGCGCTCGACGTCGCGTGCGAGGCGCAGGTGCTCGCCCTGGTCGGCGCCGAGTTCGCGTGCCAGTGCCAGGGTCGGCGCGATGCGTTCGTCGCCGGCGGCGATGGGGCGTCCGTAGCCGGCCAGGCTGCGGTGGGCGTCGAGCTCCTGCCGGACGCAGTCCGCCAGGCTTTCGCCCTGCGCCAGGCGCACCTGCGTGCCCTGCAAGAAGCGGGCGACGCGGATGTCGATGCCGCGCCCGTAGATGGCCGCCTCGGACACCGCCAGCGCGGCCGACATGGCCAGGTTGCCGGTGCTGCGTGCCGTGCCGGCCAGCGCCGCCACGCGGTTGTTCCAGATGCGCGCGTCGGGGTAACTGGTGTGGACCCAGATCGCATGCAGCAGCTTCAGCCGGGCCTCGGTGAAGCGCCGGCCGGTGATGCCGAAGACGTACAGCGCCACCCAGTCCATGCCCTTGAGCTGCGCATGCAGGTCGTGGCCGCGGAACACGGCCCGGCTGCCGACGAAGGCCGCACCCATGCGCGTGCGCACGCGGCCGGCATGTTCCTGCAGCGGGTGGTGGGGTGTGGTCATGCGGCTGCCTCCCGGGCCAGTGCTGCGTCGGCCGGATCGTCCTGCAGATCGAGCGCGAAGAACGGGAAGTTCTTGTAGCCGCCGGCGCGCTGCTCGAGCGCATGGGCGGCGGCGCCCGGCAGGCGCAGCAGCAGGTGCAGCATCTCTGCCTCGGCCGGTGCGAACCCCAGGTCGGCCAGCGCGGCGGCGGCCACGCCGGTCATGGCGAGAGCGCCGCCGGCGGCCTGCTGCAGACCCGGCCGCTGCAAGGCGAGCCAGGCCAGCCGCGGCCCGGGGCTCACCGACGCCAGGTGCTGCAGGGCCTGCAGCACGATGGTTGCCGGACTGCCGGCATGCGGGTCGAAGCCGGGCGGGTGTTCGCGCGCGGGCCAGCTGCCTTGCGCCTGGCCTGCCGGCGACCGCAGCGCCTGCTGCCACGCGGCAAGGTCGGTGCCGCAGGCCTCCCACTGCTGCATCGCCAGCAGCACCTCGCGCGCGCCGGTGTGCTGGCCCGCGCCCACTGCCAGCGCGGCCATCAGGGCGGCGGCCGACGGCGAGCCGCCGACGCCCGCGCACATCGCCGCGTGCACGGCGGCGTCGCGCGGGCCGGCATTGGCCAGCGCGACCGCCAGCGCTTCGAGCAGGTCGGCCTGGGCCGGCGACGGCGCCTCGCCGCGAAACAGCAGGTACAGCATGTCGACCCAGCGTGCGCGGCCCAGCATCTCGCCGTACACGTCGTAGCCGTGGCAGCGGGCGGTGCGCGTGGCGAAGGCGTTGTCCGGCTCCGGCACTTCTTGCCAGATGCGGGTGCGGATCGGTGGGGGCTGCTCGGCCATGGTGGTCGGGTTCAGGGGCGGGCGGTGCCCAGGGTGCGCATGCGCAGGTTCATCGGCGGCACCTGCTCCGGGTCGATGCGCACGTCGAGCATGGTGGGGCCCTTGCGGCTGAAGATCTCGTCGAAGTCCAGCGCGTCCAGGTCCGCCGCCGAGCGGATCACGTAGCCGGGGATGCCCATCGAGGCGGCGAGCAGGCGGTAGTCGACCTGCGGCAGCTCGAAGCCGATCGGCTCGGCGCCGGCCAGGCGCTGGCCGTGCTTGACCATGCCGAGCGCGCCGTCGTTGAGCACCACGTAGACCACCGGCAGGCCCATCGCCTGCGCCACCGTGATCTCCTGTCCGTTCATCAGGTAGCTGCCGTCGCCGGTGATGCAGACCACCGGGCACTTGTCGTTGCCGCCCGCGATGCCGATGGCCGCGCCGATGGCCCAGCCCATGGGCGCGAAATCCATGGTCACCCGCAGCCAGCTGCCGTGTCGGCGCTGCTCGTGCGCGCGTGCCGGTGCGCCCGGGCTGGCGCGGGTGCTGCGCCGGTCCTGCGGCTGCAGGTAGTGGACCGCCCAGGCCGCGCTGTTGCCGGCGTCGGCCACGAAGCGCGTGTTGGGCGGGCAGTGCTGCGACAGGGCCTTCATGAGCCGCTGCGGCTTGACCGGCCCGCTGTCGTCGTGGAACTTGGCCGGCTCGTGGAGCATGGATTCCAGCGCCTGCTGCTCGCTGCGCCGGTCGCGGAACGGGTAGACGTTGCTGCTGCCGGGCGCATCGTGGCCGGTGCCCATGAGGTCGATGAGGCGCTCGCACACCGACACGATGCGGCCGCGCACGTGCAGGCGGGCCATCAGCGAGCGGGTGAGGTTGCGCTCGGAGTGGTCGACGTGCACCAGGCGGCTGTTGAGCAGCATGGTGCTCCAGCCGCCGCTGCTGAACTCGCCGAAGCCGGTGCCGAAGGCGACCACCAGGTCGGGCTCGCTGCGCATCAGCGCTTCGGCGCTTTCGTGGCCGCCGAAGCCGAAGACGCCGCGCCACGCGGGGTGCCTGGGGTTCACGAAGCCCTTGCCGTCGGGCGTGGAGATGAACTGCGCGCCGCACAGCGCCACCAGCTGCATGATGGCTTCGATGGCCTCGCCGCAGCCGTCGCCCACGAGGAACACCGGCCGCGCGGCGCGCTGGAGTTCGGCATGCAGGCGCTCGACGCCCTGCAGGTCCACCAGCGCGGGCGCGGTGTCCAGCAGCGCGCGGAAGTCGTCCGACAGGGTGCTGCCCACCGCCGGGCTGCGCAGGATGTCCACCGGAATGGAGAGGTGGCTGGGCCCGAGCGGCGGCTGGGTGGCATGCATCAGCGCATTGAAGAGCTTGGCCTGCAATTGCTCCGGGTGCGACACCAGCGAGTTGTAGTGGGTGCAGTGGCGGAACATGCCCACCGTGTTGATGCCGGTGCAACTCGATTCCTGCAGCGCGCCCTTGCCGAACGAATGCAGCGGCGGCTGGCCGGTGATCACCAGCATCGGCACGCTGTTGTCGTAGGCGCAGGCCACGCCGGTGATCAGGTTGGTGGCGCCGGGGCCGGAGGTGGCGATGCACACGCCGATGCGGCCGGTTTCTCGCGCATAGCCGTCGGCCATGAAGGCCGCGCCCGCTTCATGGCGGGCGACCACGGCCTTGGGGCCACCGCGGCGCCCGCTGCGCGCCAATGCGTTGTAGAGCGGTTCGACGGCGCCGCCGGGCACACCGAACACGTATTCGACTCCGATGTCCTCGAGATGCGCGACGATGAAGTCGGCCGCCTCGAAGGCATGCGTGCGCGCAAGGCTGCTCACCTTGGGCCGGGGGTCCAGGGCACTTTCCACGAATTGACTCGCCGGGTTGGCGCCACGGCAGCGCCCGCGCCCGATACGAGGGCGCGCAACGGCTTCGCCGAGGCGGGGGGTTCCTACAACACAGCCCGTCTTGCGACAGGCCTAGCCGAGCAGCGACCCCGTTTCCGGTGTGCGGCTCCACAGTCCTTCCCTGCAGTCGTCTTTCTTGCTGGCTTGGCTGCCCGAGGGCTCCGGTCTTCGCCGTGCCTCAAGCGCGCCGCGACTGTATCGAGATGAAACTGGCTTGGGGGAAACGCTCATCGGCCCGTCGCGAAAAACGGGAGTTGTTCACGTTGCCGGAGAGAGGCGCCCCTCCGAGTGGGGAAGAAGTCTCGAATGGCGTGTGGTAGTGCCGACCTTGCCCAGCCTTGCAAAGGAAAGAGGCCCGCTCGGGGCCTCTTCTTCATGGCTCTGCGGTGCTGCCGCTTCAGGCAGGCACGAGCGGGATCTTCCCGATCTTCGCCTGCCACTCGCGCGGGCCGGTGACGTGGGCCGAGGTGCCGCCGGCGTCCACCGCCACCGTCACCGGCATGTCGGTCACGTCGAACTCGTAGATGGCCTCCATGCCGAGGTCTTCGAAGCCGACCACCTTGGCGCCCTTGATGGCCTTCGACACGAGGTAGGCCGCGCCGCCCACCGCCATGAGGTAGGCGCTCTTGTGCTTCTTGATCGCCTCGATGGCCACCGGGCCGCGCTCGGCCTTGCCGATCATCGCGATGAGGCCGGTGGTGCTGAGCATCATGTCGGTGAACTTGTCCATGCGGGTGGCGGTGGTGGGGCCGGCAGGGCCCATCACTTCGTCGCGCACGGGATCCACCGGGCCCACGTAGTAGATGACGCGGTTGGTGAAGTCCACCGGCAGCTTCTCGCCCTTGGCCAGCATGTCCTGGATGCGCTTGTGCGCGGCGTCGCGGCCGGTGAGCATCTTGCCGTTGAGCAGCAGCGTGTCGCCCGGCTTCCAGCTCGCCACTTCCTCGCGGGTGAGGTTGTCGAGGTTGACGCGCTTGCTCTTGTTGTAGTCGGGGGCCCAGTGCACGTCGGGCCACAGGTCGAGGCGGGGCGGCTCGAGGTAGGCCGGCCCGGAGCCGTCAAGCACGAAGTGCGCATGGCGGGTGGCCGCGCAGTTGGGGATCATCGCCACCGGCTTGGACGCGGCATGCGTCGGGTAGGTCTTGATCTTGATGTCGAGCACGGTGGTGAGGCCGCCCAGGCCCTGCGCACCGATGCCCAGCGCGTTGACCTTCTCGTAGAGCTCGACGCGCAGCTCCTCGAGCTTGTTCTGCGGGCCGCGCTGGAGCAGCTCGTACATGTCGATGTCTTCCATCAACGACTCCTTGGCCAGCAGCATCGCCTTCTCGGCGGTGCCGCCGATGCCGATGCCCAGCATGCCCGGCGGGCACCAGCCGGCGCCCATGGTGGGAACCGTCTTGAGCACCCAGTCCACCAGCGAGTCGCTCGGGTTCATCATCACGAACTTGCTCTTGTTCTCGGAGCCGCCGCCTTTGGCGGCCACGGTCACGTCGACCGTGTTGCCCGGCACCACTTCCATGTGGATGACGGCGGGCGTGTTGTCCTTGGTGTTCTTGCGCAGGAAGTGCGGGTCGTCGAGCACCGAGGCCCGCAGTTTGTTGTCGGGGTTGAGGTAGCCCTGGCGCACGCCTTCGTTCACCGCGTCGGCGATGGAGCCGGCGAAGCCTTCCCACTTCACGTCCATGCCGATCTTCAGGAACACGTTGACGATGCCGGTGTCCTGGCAGATGGGCCGCCGGCCTTCGGCGCTCATCTTGGAGTTGGTGAGGATCTGCGCGATCGCGTCTTTCGCGGCGGCGCTTTCCTCGCGCTCGTAGGCGCGGGCCAGGTGGGCGATGTAGTCGGCGGGGTGGTAGTAGCTGATGTACTGCAGGGCAGCGGCAACGCTTTCCACCAGGTCGTTGTAGCGGATCGTCGTGGTCGTCATGAGGAGGGTTCTCGCAGCGGGCTCGTGGGGCTTGCCCTTTGTGCGCGCAGGCCGCACGCCGATCCGGGCAAGAATGCGATTTTAGTGAAGGGAGGCTGACGCATGGCTGAGGGGTACCCACACAAGAGCCCGGACGGCGCCTTCATGCGCTTTATCGCCAGCGAGTCCGCCGGCGGCATCGTGCTCGCCGTTGCCGCGGTGCTGGCGCTCGTCGTGAGCAATTCCGCGCTGGGCGGCTGGTACCAGCGCTTCCTCGCCTTCACCGGCGAAGTGCGCATCGGCGGCGAGGCCCTGGTGCTGGCCAAGCCCCTCATCCTGTGGGTCAACGACCTGTGGATGGCGGTGTTCTTCTTCCTCGTGGGGCTCGAGATCAAGCGCGAGTTCGTCGAGGGGGAGCTCGCCTCGCGCGCCCAGGCGGTGCTGCCGGCGGCCGCTGCGCTGGGCGGCATGGTGGTGCCGGCGCTCATCTATGCCGCCATCAATGCCGGCGACCCGGTGGCCCTGCGCGGCTGGGCGATCCCGGCGGCCACCGACATCGCATTCGCCATCGGCATCGTCATGCTGCTGGGCTCGCGCGTGCCGGCGTCGCTGAAGGTGTTCCTCACGGCCGTGGCCATCATCGACGACCTGGGCGCCATCGTCGTGATCGCGCTCTTCTACACGCACGAGCTCTCCGGGGCGATGCTGCTGGGCGCGGGGCTCGCCGGCCTGCTGCTGGTGGTGCTGAACCGGCAGAAGGTGATGCGGGCCGACCTCTACATCGTGGCGGGCCTGGTGATGTGGGTGTGCGTGCTGAAGTCCGGCGTGCATGCCACGCTGGCCGGCGTGGTCACGGCGCTGGCGATCCCCATGCGCGACGCGCGGGGCGATTCGCCGCTCGAGGCGCTGGAGCACGGCCTGCACCCCTGGGTCGCCTTCCTCGTGCTGCCCATGTTCGCGTTCGCCAATGCCGGCGTGTCGCTGGCGGGCGTGTCGCTGCAGACGCTGCTGTCGCCGCTGCCGCTGGGCATCGCGGTCGGCCTGGTGGCCGGCAAGGCGATCGGCGTGTTCGGCACCTCATGGCTGCTGGTGCGCCTGGGCTGGGCCGCGCCACCCGGCGGCGCGAGCTGGATGCAGCTGTTCGGCGTGTGCGTGCTGTGCGGCATCGGCTTCACCATGAGCCTGTTCATCGGCGGCCTGGCGTTCGAAGGGCAGGGGCCGCTGTACGAGACCCAGCTCAAGCTGGGCGTACTGGGGGGCTCCATCGTGGCCGGGGTGCTGGGCACGCTGATCCTGCTGCGCGGCAAGGGACCGGCATGACGGCGCGGGCCGGCGCGCCGGCTCAGTGGCCGTTGGGTGCCTTGGCGCCGCCGGCCAGGATGCGATCGGTGGCGGCGATGGCCATGGCCGACAGCAGGAAGGCGATGTGGATGGCCGTCTGCCACAGCAGCACCTTGTCGCTGTAGTTGGCCGCGTTGATGAAGGTCTTGAGCAGGTGGATCGAGCTGATGCCGATGATGGCCGTGGCCAGCTTCACCTTGAGCACCGAGGCGTTCACATGGCTCAGCCATTCGGGCTGGTCGGGGTGGCCTTCGAGGTCCATGCGCGACACGAAGGTCTCGTAGCCGCCGACGATCACCATGATCAGCAGGTTCGAGATCATCACCACGTCGATGAGACCCAGGACCACCAGCATGATCACCGTCTCGTTGAGCTTGGGCTCCGCCTCGCTGGCGTAGCCGATGCTCTTGATGAGGATGTCGAGGGCGTGCCTGTCGCCGAAGGCGGCCTCGATGAGGTGGACGAGCTCGACCCAGAAATGGAACACGTAGACGCACTGCGCGAGGATCAGCCCCAGGTACAGCGGCAGTTGCAGCCAGCGGCTGCTGAAGATCAGGTTGGGCAGCAGGCGCAGGCGGGCACTGCCCTGGGTGGGGGTCTGGGACATCTTGGGTGTTTGGCGCAAACGGAAGCGCGGATTCTAGGCGCCGCCCCGTGACAGCCCGCCCGCGCGCTGCCACAGTAAGGGGTTCGTAAGAGCGCCTTTCTAAGGTGCAGGGCAATTCGAGCGTCCAGATCATTCTCAAATCGCCACTACCGAGGAGACAGCATGTCCACCCAAGACGCCCACGAGCTGAAGCTCTACTCGCCGCCCGACGCCGCCGTGAAAGGCGCCCATGTGTCGGGGATGGAGGCCTACAGGAAGCTCGAGGCCGAAGCCGAAGCCGACTACGAGGGCTATTGGGCCCGGCTCGCGCGCGAGTTCATCGCCTGGAAGCAGCCTTTCACCAAGGTGCTCGACGAATCCGATGCGCCGTTCTTCAAGTGGTTCGAGGACGGCAAGCTCAACGTTTCGTACAACTGCCTCGACCGCAACGTCGAGCGCGGCCTGGGCAGCAAGACCGCCATCATCTTCGAGGCCGACGACGGCAAGGTCACCCGGGTCACCTACCAGGAGCTGCTCGCCCGCACCAGCCAGCTGGCCAATGCGCTGAAGGCGCAAGGCGTGAGGAAGGGCGACCGCGTCGTCATCTACATGCCCATGTCGGTGGAAGGCGTGGTGGCCATGCAGGCCTGTGCCCGCATCGGCGCCACCCACTCGGTGGTGTTCGGCGGCTTCTCGGCGCAAAGCCTGCGCGACCGCATCGAGGACGCCGGCGCGGTGATGGTCATCACCGCCGACGAGCAGATGCGCGGCGGCAAGGCGCTGCCGCTCAAGGCCATCGTCGACGAGGCGCTCTCGCTGGGCGGCTGCGACTCCATCAAGAACGTCATCGTCTACCGGCGCACCGGCGGCAACGTGGCCTGGAACGGCGCGCGCGACAGGTGGCTGCATGAAGTGATGGCCGGCCAGCCGGCCACCTGCGAGCCGGAATGGGTGGAGGCCGAACACCCGCTGTTCCTGCTCTACACCTCGGGGTCGACCGGCAAGCCCAAGGGCGTGCAGCACGCCACCGGCGGCTACCTGCTGCATGCGGCGCTGACCACCAAGTGGACCTTCGACCTGAAGGACGACGACATCTTCTGGTGCACGGCCGACATCGGCTGGGTCACCGGCCACACGTACATCACCTACGGTCCTCTGGCGCTGGGCGGCACCGAGATCGTCTTCGAGGGCATTCCCACCTATCCGGACGCCGGCCGCTTCTGGAAGATGATCCAGGACCACAAGGTCACGATCTTCTACACCGCGCCCACGGCCATCCGCTCGCTCATCAAGGCGGCCGAGACCAACCCGGCGGTGCACCCGAAGAACTACGACCTGTCCAGCCTGCGCCTGCTCGGCTCGGTGGGCGAGCCCATCAACCCGGCGGCCTGGGAGTGGTACCACCAGAACATCGGCGGCGGCCGTTGCCCCATCGTCGACACCTGGTGGCAGACCGAGACCGGCGGCCACATGATCACGCCGCTGCCGGGCGCCACGCCGCTGGTGCCGGG
>CAMLNA010000068.1 GCA_946481025.1 uncultured Rivibacter sp. | reverse complement strand
CACCGACACCGACACCGACACCGACACCGACACCGACACCGACACCGACACCGACACCGACGGCCGCGTGCTCCGGCGGCGTGGCAACACGCTGGGCCTCCGCCTGCAGCACGCCGCCGGCCGCCTGCGTCGACGGATCCTGGGCGGTGCTCGACCTCGCCGGCTTGCCGGCCGTGCAGTACCAGACCGCCCATTTCGCGCTGCGCTGGAATGGCACGATCGTCACGGCCGCGCAGGCGCAGCAGGCCGGGCAGACGCTCGAGAAGGTGTGGGACACCTACATGGGCAAGGTCGGCTTCAGGCCGCCGTACTGCGACACCACCACCAAGTACAAGGTCAACGTCCACATCGACCCGACCTTCGGGTTGAACGGCGGCGCCACCGGCGTGCGCGACATGGGCATGTGGATCGGTCCCGGGGCGCTGGCCGACCGCTGGGGCCTGGCGCACGAGTTCGCGCATGCCCTGCAGGGGTCGTCGATGGGCCTGCGTGACTCGCCCTACGTGGGCTGGATGTGGGAAAGCCATGCCAACTGGATGGCCCACCAGCTCGACGAGCACCGCGGTGAGACCCACTGTTCGGTGATGCTGGACGACTACCCGCACCTCTACTACGGCTCCACCCGCGACCGCTACTGCAACTGGCAGTTCTGGGAGTTCCTGAAGGACAAGTACTGCTACGCGGCCGTCAACGACATCTGGACCCGCTCGAAACGACCGGGCGAGGAGGGCTGGCGCGAGGAAGACCCGTTCAGCGTGCTGGCGCGCAACATGGGCTGGAGCGTCCAGCAGCTCAACGACGTCTTCGGCGAATGGGCCACGCACAACGTGCACTGGGACTACCGCAACCTCGACGGCACCGACCAGGGCGTGGTCTACCGCGCCAAGTACAACGACTCCGCGCCCTATGCGCCGGGCGACCGCGAGCTGCGCTACACGCGGCTCGAGGCGCTCGATGCGGCCCGCCGTCGCTACGCCGTGCCGGCGGCCTGGGCGCCGCAGCGCTGGGGCTACAACGTCGTGCGGCTGCGGCCCGACGCGACGGCGCAGGAGGTGGTGGTCACCTTCCGCGGCGTGGTGCAGGCCGCGCCGGCGGCCACCAGCTTCGGCGGCCTGCGCAACGACCCGGCCAGCGTGCCCGCCCCGGATTCCGACTGGCGCTGGGGCGTGGTGGCGGTCGACGCCGGCGGCAATGCACGCCACAGCGCGCTGCAGCGCGGGGCCGACGGCGAGCTGCGCTTCTGCCTGCAGGCGGGCGACCGGTCGCTGTGGCTCGTGGTCATGGGCACGCCCGGCAAGATCCACAAGGTCCAGTGGGACCAGAACTACTACTCGCTCTACCGCTACCCGTGGATGGTGCAGCTGCAGGGCGCCGTGCCCGACGGCTTCGAGGCCGGCGCGCCGCAGCCGTCTGCTGCCGGCCGGCGCCATGCCAATGGCGGCGGCTGGGTGGCCGACGGCGCGAACGTGGCGGCCACCGCCTACGTCGGGCCGCATGCCCGCGTGCTGGGCGGCACGGTGAGCGGCAACGCGCGCATCGAGGGGCATGCCCTGGTGCTCGATGCGAACGTGTCCGGCAATGCCGTGGTCGGCGGCCTCACCGTGCTGAGCGGCGGCACCGTGGTCACCGACTCGGCACGGGTGGCCACCGTGTTCAAGGGCCCGGGGGCATTCCAGCGCAGCGTCGTGCTGTCGGGCACCGCGCAGGTGCTCGGCGACGCCGAGATCTACGGCGTGTCGATCTCCAAGGGCGTGTTCCATGGGCTCATCGACGCCGGCGTGGTGAACGACCCCGCCTTCGGCGCCGCGCTCACCGCACCGCCGGTGGAGGTCACGGCACCCGGCCCGTATTCATGGCGGCCTTGAGCCGCGCTTCTTTCCAGTGCTTATGCAACAACGCATCCTTTCGCTAGCAACCGGCCTGCTGCTCTCGGCGCTGGCCGCCTTCGCGGCCATGAGCCCCGCCCACGCGGGCAATGGCGACTTCCTCGACCCCGAACAGGCCTTTCGGCTGAGCGCGCAACGGGCCGACGCGCACACCCTCGAGCTGCGTTTCGACATCGAGCCCGGCTACTACATGTACCGCGAGCGCTTCGCCTTCGAGGTGGCGCAGCAGCCCGGCGTGGCGCTCGGCGAGGCGGTGCTGCCTGCGGGCAAGGTGAAGTTCGACGAGAACTTCGGGAAGGAGGTCGAGACCTACCGCGGCGAGCTGACGGTGCGGCTGCCCGTCAGCCGGGCCGGCGGGCCTTTCACGCTGGCGGTGACCAGCCAGGGCTGCGCCGACAAGGGGCTGTGCTATCCGCCGCTCACGCGCGAGCTGAAGGTGGACGTGGCCGATGCGGCCATCGTCTCCGTCTCGCTGGCGGCTGCGTCGCAGCAGCCGGTCGCGCCGCCGGCCTCTGCCGCGCCCGCCACCCCGGCACCCGCGGGTGAAACGGCCCGGATCCAGGCGGCATTGCAGTCGGGCAACCTGATCGCCATCGGCGGCGTGTTCCTGCTGGCCGGCCTGCTGCTGTCGTTCACGCCCTGCGTGCTGCCGATGCTGCCCATCCTCTCGTCCATCATCGTGGGGCAGGGCGGCCGGGTCTCGCGCGGCCGCGGATTCCTGTTGTCGGCGAGCTACTCGCTCGGCATGGCGCTGGTCTACACCGCTTTCGGCGTGGTGGCCGGGCTGCTGGGCGAGGGCCTGGCGGCCGCGCTGCAGAACCCCTGGGTGCTGGGCGCCTTCGCGGCGATGCTGGTGGCGCTGTCGCTGTCGATGTTCGGCTTCTACGAGCTGCAGATGCCGGGCGTGGTGCAAAGCCGGGTGAGCGAAGCGTCGGGCCGCCTGCAAGGCGGCACGCTGGCCGGCGTGTTCGTGATGGGCGGGCTGTCGGCGCTCATCGTCGGGCCCTGCGTGGCCGCACCGCTGGCCGGGGCGCTGGTCTACATCAGCCAGACGCGCGACGTGGTGATCGGCGGCCTGGCGCTGTTTGCGCTGGCCTGCGGCATGAGCGTGCCGCTGCTGCTGGCCGGGTTGTCGGCCGGCTCGCTGCTGCCCCGTGCCGGCGCCTGGATGGAATCGGTGAAGCACGTGTTCGGCGTGGCCCTGCTGGCGGTGGCGATCTGGCTCGTGTCGCCGGTGCTGCCCGCGTGGACGGTGATGCTGGCCTGGGGCAGCCTGCTGCTCGTCGTGGCCGTGTTCCTGCATGCCTTCGACCGTCTGCCCGAAGGCGCCCGCGGCATGCAGCGACTCTTCAAGGGCGTGGGCGTGCTGCTGGCGCTGGTGGGGGCGGCCCAGTTCGCCGGCGTGCTGTCCGGCGGGCGCGATCCGCTGCAGCCGCTCGCGCACCTGGCCCGCGCCGGCAGCGGCGAAGCCGTGGCCGCCACGGCCGATCACCTGGCCTTCCGCCGCGTGGGCAGCGTCGAGGAACTCGACGCGGCGCTCAAGGCGGCCGGCGGCCGGCCGGCGATGCTCGACTTCTATGCCGACTGGTGCGTCTCGTGCAAGGAATACGAGCGCTTCACCTTCAAGGACCCGCAGGTGCGACGCAAGCTCGGCCAGGCCGTGCTGCTGCAGGCCGACGTGACGGCCAACAGCGCACAGGACAAGGCACTGCTGCGTCGCTTCGGCCTGTTCGGCCCGCCCGGCATCATGTTTTTCGACGGGCAGGGGCGCGAGATCGAGGCGGCGCGCGTGATCGGCTACCAGCCGGGCGAGCAGTTCATCGCGAGCCTGGCCGCGGCCGGGCTCTGACGGGCGGGCTTCAGGCGTCCTTCGTCGACGCGACGAACAGCTCGAGCAGGCGCCTGGCGGCCGGCGACAGGAAGCTGTTGGCCCGATAGGTGACGACCAGCCGGCGGTGCATGGTCGCGCCTTTCACCGGCACCTCCTTGAGCCCGGCGATGCGCCCGCGGCCTTGCAGGTGGTGCCGCGAGATGAAGCTCAGCAGCCCGGTCTGCACGATCAGCGTCGGCAGCATCAGCAGCATCGTGGTTTCGACCTGCACGTGCGGCCGCGGCAGGCCCTGGCGGTCGAAGGTGTGGTCGAGCCAGTCGCGCGTGGGAGCGCCCGGGGGCTGCAGCGCCCACGGGTAGCCGGTCAGGTCCCTGAGGCCGGCGCGCTTGCGGAAGACCGGGTGGCGATCGCTGGCGGCGACCACGATGTCGTCCTGGGCCAGCGGCCTGGAGACCCAGCCCGGCTCGGCGGCGGTTTCGGTGCCGACCACCATGTCGAGCTCGCCGGCGCGCAGCTGCGGCTTGAGGGTGTCGATCAGGCCGACCACCGTGCGCAGGGTGACGTCCGGCGCCTCCTGCAGCAGCTGCCGGGCCACCGGAGGCAGCAGGAACTGGGCCGCGGTGGGCACGATGCCGATGCGCACGTGGCCGGTCAGCCCGGCACCGATCGCCTGGAGTTCGCGACGGGCATCCTCCACGTCGAAGCGCATGCGCTGCGCCCACTTCTGCAGCACCCTGCCGGCCTCGGTGAGCCGGATCCCGCGCCCCGCCTTCTCGAACAACGCCGCGCCGCAGTCGGCCTCGAGCCGGCGGATGCTGCTGGTGAGGGCCGGCTGCGTGCGATGCAGCCGTGCCGAGGCGCGTCCCAGGTGCTGCAGCTCGGCGATGGTCTCGAAGTAGCGCAGGTCTCGCAGGTCCATTGCAAAAGCTCCGTGGATGGATCCGAAGAAAGTATCGATTGGACCCGATGGGCGGGCGCCTCAATACTGGTTGCCACAGACAAACGGAGACACCCATGCCCTCGATTCGACGCCTCGTGCTGGCGCTGGCCGCGACCACCCTGAGCTGCACGGCCTTCGCGCAGGCCTGGCCGGCCAAGCCGATACGCCTCGTCGTGCCGTTTCCGGCCGGCGGCGGCACCGACACGATCGCGCGCGAAACGAGCCAGCGCGTCTCGGCCGCCACCGGATGGACCTTCGTGATCGACAACAAGCCGGGCGCCGGCGGCAACCTGGGCGTCGATGCGGTGGCCAAGTCGCCGGCCGACGGCTACACGCTGGCGCTGGGGCAGACCAGCAACCTGGCGATCAACCCGACGCTGTACGCCAAGATGCCCTACGACTCGCAGAAGGACCTGGCGCCGGTGGTGCTGCTGGCGAATGCCCCGCTGGTCATGGTCACGGGCGTGGGCACCCCGTACAAGACGCTGGCCGATGCGGTGAACGCCGCCAAGGCCAGGCCGGGCCAGCTGAACTTCGCCTCGCCCGGCAACGGCACGGTCGCCCACCTGACCAGCGAGATGTTCCAGAAGGCCGCGGGCTTCAGGACGCAGCACATTCCGTACAAGGGCGCTGCACAGGCGCTGACGGACGTGATCAGCGGCGGCGTGGAGCTCTACATGTCCTCGGTGCCGACGCTGATCGGCCAGATCCGCAACAACAAGCTGCGGGCGCTCGCGGTCACCTCGGCCAAGCGGGTGGATGACCTGCCGAACGTGCCGACGATCAACGAGTCGGGCTACCAGGGTTTCGACGCCGTCACCTGGTTCGGGTTGCTGGCCCCGGCCGGTACGCCCAGGGACGTGATCGCGAAGCTGAACGCCGAATTCAACAAGGCGCTGCAGCACCCGGAGCTGCGCAAGAAGCTGGGCGACGAGGGCGCCGATGCCGCCGGCGGGACGCCGGAGCAGTTCGCCGCGCTGATCCGGGACGAGATCCCGCGCTGGGGCAAGGTCGTCAAGGAATCCGGCGCCCGGATCGACTGATCGGCGGCGCCGTACCGTTCCAAGGAGATACGCATGAGTCAAGCTGCTGCGCTGCCCGACGTGGTTCGGGATTTCGAGCGCGTGGATGCCGGCACCGTCGACCAGGCCGCGCAGTTCCCGTCGTCGGTCCTGGCCGACGTGGCCGGCCGCCGGGGCGCGCTGCACGGCCGCATCTCGCCGCTGTCGCCCTCGATGAAGTTCGCCGGTCCTGCGCTGACCGTCGAGGTGCGCCCCGGCGACAACCTGATGATCCACGCCGCCATGGCGATCGCGAAGCCGGGTGATGTGATCGTGGTCGACGGCAAGGGCGACCTGGGCAGCGCGCTGATGGGCGAGATCATGTGCCAGCAGTGCGCGGCCATCGGCGTCGCCGCCGTCGTGATCGACGGCGCGGTGCGCGACAGCGAGGCGATCCGCGCGCTCGGCCTGCCGATGTTTGCCGCCGGCCTCAACCCGAACGGCCCGACCAAGAACGTGCCCGGCCGCCTGAACCACCCGGTCTCGGTCGGCGGCGTCACCGTGCGAGCGGGCGACCTCGTGGTCGGCGACGCCGACGGCGTCACCGTCATCGAGCGCGAGAAGGCCGCCGCGATGCTGCCGCTGGCTGCGGAAAAGGTGGCTGCCGAAACCAGGCGCATCGCCGACATCAGGAGCCGCAAGGCGCTGCGCCCGGCCTGGCTGGACGGTGCGCTGCGCGCCGCCGGCGTGATCGGCGAAGGCGAGACGCTGTGAGTGCGCCAGGCCACCCCGACGCCATGAAGAAGCCTGTTTTCCTCGTCACCGGCAACGACCTCGCCGAGGCCGCGCTGGCCCTGCTGCAGGACTACGAGGTCATCTACGCCGGCAAGGCGCCGACCGAAGACGACATCGTCGCGCTGTGCCGCCGGCACGACCCGGTGGCGATCATCGTGCGCTACGGCAAGGTGGGCGCCGCGGCGATGGAGGCGGCGCCCGGGCTCAGGGTGATCTCCAAGCACGGCAGCGGCACCGACACCATCGACAAGCAGGCGGCCGAGGCCCGCCGCATCCGGGTCGTGGCGGCCTCGGGTGCCAATGCGGCCGCCGTGGCGGAGCATGCGATGGCCTTGCTGCTGGCCTGCGCCAAGTCGGTGGTGGCTCTCGACGGGCGCATGCGCGCGGGCCATTGGGACAAGGCGACCCACAAGAGCGTGGAACTCGAAGGCCGCACGGTGGGCCTGATCGGCCTGGGCGCCATCGGCCAGCGCTTTGCGCGCATCGCCGACGCGATGGGCATGCGGGTGCTGGGCCACGACCCCTTCGCGAAGGAAGTGCCGGCCTGCGTCGAGCGCGCCGACCTCGGGGCGATCTGGCGCGCGTCGGACGTCATTTCGCTGCACTGTCCGCTGACGGCCGACAACGCGAAGCTGCTGAACGGCCAGACGCTGGCGGCCTGCAGGAAGGGCGTGATCATCGTCAACACGGCCCGTGGCGGCCTGATCGACGAGCCGGCACTGCTGGAGGCGGTTCGCAGCGGGCAGGTGCACAGCGCCGGACTCGACAGCTTTGCCGTCGAGCCGATGAGCGCGCACCACCCGTTTCTCGGCGAGGCGCGAATCATCCTCAGCCCGCACGTCGGCGGCGTCACGGCCGATGCCTACGTGAAGATGGGCGTGGCTGCCGCACAGAACGCGCTGGCCGTGCTGCACGGCTGAGCGATCCGTGCAGGCCCGGCTGCCTCAGCGGCGCACGAGGAACTGCGCCGAGAGTTCGGCCAGGCTGGTGATGCCCAGCATGGCCATGTCGCGGTCGATCTCGTCGCGCAGCAGGCCGATGGCGTGCGCCACGCCGGCTTCGCCGGCGATCGACGCGGCGTAGTTGAACGGCCGCCCCACGAACACGAACCTGGCACCAAGCGCCAGCGCCTTCAGCACGTCGGTGCCGCGGCGGATGCCGCTGTCCATCATCACCGGCAAGTCTGCGACGGCCGCCACGATCTCGGGCAGCGCCCGCAGCGGCGCCACTGCGCCATCCAGCTGCCGGCCGGCATGGTTCGACACGATCACGCCGTCGGCACCGTGGTCGCGGGCGAGGCGGGCGTCGCGCGGGTCGAGGATGCCCTTCACCACCAGGCGGCCGCGCCAGCGCCTGCGCACCTGTGCCAGTTGCTCCCAGCCGAGGTGCTCGCGGCCCGAGAAGTCGCGCAGCACCGTGGCCGAAAGGATGGGGGCGCCGCGTTCGGCGAAGGAGTTCTCGAAGTGCGGCATGCCATGCCGAAGCAGGGTGCGGGCGAAGGTACCCAGGAGCCAGCGCGGCCGCAGCAGCCCGTCCAGCGCGAGGCGCAGCGACGGACGCAGGGGCGTCGAGAAGCCCGCGCGCACGTTGTTCTCGCGGTTGCCCGACACCGGGATGTCCACGGTCACCACCAGCGTGCGAAACCCGGCGGCGGCCACGCGGTCGAGCAGCGCGTCGATGCGGTCGGCCCGGCCGGGAAGGTAGGCCTGGAACCAGGCGTCCGGCGCCGCGGCGATGACTTCTTCCATCCGGATGAGCGAAGAGCCGCTCAGGATCATCGGGATGCCGGCCTGCTGCGCGGCGCGCGCCTGCACGATGTCGCCGCGATAGGCCGACAGCGCGCTCAGGCCCATGGGCGCGATGCCGAAGGGCGACGACCAGGTCGTGCCGAAGAGCTCGGCGCGCTGGGTGCGGCCCGACACGTCGACCAGCACCCGGGGGCGCAGCGCGTAGTCGTCGAAGCAGGCGCGGTTCTCCTTCAGCGAACGGTTGTCCTCGGCGGCGCCGCACACGTAGCCGAAGATGGGCCGCGGCAGGTGGCGGCGCGCCGCGGCTTCGAAGTCCTCGAGGCTGAGGAGGCGCCGCAGGCGGCGGGACGGCATGGATGTGGCTGCAGGCATGGGCACCGATGGACGGAGGGGGCTTCGGCGCTCAATCTATCGGCTTCCTTGGGCGGAAAAAAGCGAATAGATTTCGCGTGTGTCGTTCGCTTTCAGGAAACCGGCGCAGACCATGCCACCCCCTGCCGTGACGCCCATGCCATGACGCTCAAGCAGCTCGAAGCCTTCTACTGGGCCGCCACCTGTGCCAGCTTTGCCGTGGCAGCGCAGCGCCTGCACCTGTCGCTCTCATCGCTGTCGAAGCGCATTGCCGAGCTGGAAGACTCGCTGGGCGAGCCGCTGTTCGACCGTACAGGACACCGCGCCACGCTCACCGATGCGGGCAGCCGGCTGGTGCCTCGCGTGCGCGAGCTGCTTCAGGTCGCCGACGAGCTCAAGCTCGAGGTGCGCCCGGCAGGGCGGCTGCACGGCGTGTGCCGCTTCGGGGTGGGCGAGCTGAGCGCCGTCACCTGGCTGCCCAGGCTGGTGGCCGCCATGCTGGAGGAACACCCGGGCCTGACGCCGGAGCCCCACGTGGACATCGGCGAAGTGCTCGAGCGGCGCGTGGAGGCCGGGGAGCTCGACTTCGCGATCGTGGCCGGGCGCTCCTCGCGCAGCGGCATTGCGTCCCAGCCCATCGCGCAGGCCCGGTTCACCTGGTGCGTGGCGGCGCGCCTGGCGCCGCGAAGTCGCACGCTGACTCCGGCCATGTTCGAGCAGTGGCCGCTCGTCACGCTGCCCGCGGGCGCGGGCACGACCCGCATCCTCGATGACTGGCTGGCCGCGCAAGGCGCCCAGGCGCTGGTGCACCGGCGCATCATCTGCAACCACTGGGGTGCCGTGGCCGGCATGCTGGCCGACGGGATCGGCCTGGGTCTCCTGCCCGAAGGCGTGGTCAAGGCCTTGCAGCAGCGCGGCCTGCTGAGGTCGCTGCGCTCCGAGCCGGCGCTGGCGCCGCTGCCTTATTCATACCAATGGCGCCGCGACGACTCCCGCCCGCTGGTGTCGCTGATGCGGCAATGCGCCCGGCGAACCGCCGACTTCTCCGCGCCCGCCGCGTTGTTCTGAGAGCCCCCCAGGCCCGGGCTACGCCCAGCCCGCCTCCCGGGGGCAAGGAAATCTTGGGGCGGCCCGGCGCTTCCTTGAGAGACGGGCCGCGACCCCGGTCAGAAGCGATGGACGTAGGCGAGGAAGACGCGGCTCTCGCTGGAACGGCCCACCAGCGGGCTGTCCTTCACCGGCCTGGACAGGCTGTTCGCGCTGACCCCCAGCATGGCGGAGTGGTGCCGGTCGAACATGTACAGGCCGTTGAGGCCGACCTCGACGTTCGTGCCCGCGCCGGCGCGGTAGGCCGGGCGGCCGGGCCGGGCCTCGGCATCGCGCACGCCGAAGTAGTAGTCGTTGTGCTTGCGGTCGTGCCAGGTGAGGCCCAGGCGCGGAACGAGCATGAACTGCCGGCCCAGGTGCCAGGGCTTGCTCACGCCCAGGCCGAACTTGCGGCCCTTGCTGTGCCCCGACGCATCGGCGCTCGCCTCGGCGCCGAGGTTGAGGAGGTCGGTCTTCCATTCGACCTTGGCGCCGACCCAGAAGCCGCCCTTGCGTTCGGCCATGCCGGCCAGGATGGGCGCGTCGTCCGCTTCGTAGCCGCCGCCCATGTTGCGACGGCCGACGAGGCTGAACTTGAGCGCCTGCGTGTCGCTGAGTGCGAGGCTCGGCAGCTTCACTTCAACGCCCGGACCCATGATGCGAACGTACCTGTTCTCGAACTGGATCATCGGGATCGCCCGGGTCTGCCGCGCAATGCCGGCGTAGGGCTTCTGGCTGTTCGCCACGCCGATGCCCAGCCCCCACGACGACTCGTCGTCGTCATCGTCCCCTGGCCCGATTCCCTGGGCGCCGGCCGGCGTGCCGAACAGCAGCGCGGCCACGGCAGGAAGCAGCATGGCCGGGCCGCGGACGCGGCGGCGGGGCGTGGGGGCAGGCAGGGAGGCGGCTCGCATGAAGGTCCTCGGAAGGGGTTGGGGTGGGGCGCATGCTCGGCCGCCCCGTCTTACCGGACACTTACCCACCTGCGGGGCCTGCGTGTCCTCAGCCAGCCGACGGCGTCGTCCACGTGGCAATACAGGACGGGCACGACGAGCAGGCTCAGCACCGTCGAGGTGACGAGCCCGCCGATCACCACGATGGCCATCGGCGCGCGGAAGGCGGGATCGCCGGACCAGCCCATGGCGATGGGTGCCATGCCGGCGCCCATCGCGATCGTGGTCATGAGGATCGGCCGGGCTCGCTTGCGGCAGGCGTCGATCACGGCCGACGCGCGGTCGAGGCCATGGTCGCGCCGCGCGATGACGATGTAGTCCACCAGCAGGATCGAGTTCTTCGTCGCGATGCCCATCAGCATGATCAGGCCGATCATGGACGGCATCGACAGCGCCGATCCGGTGAGGAACAGCGCCAGGGTCGCGCCGGGCACCGACAGCACGAGGGCCCCCAGGATGGTCCCGGGCTGCGCGAAGTCGTTGAGCAGCAGCACCAGCAGCATGTAGATGCACAGCACGCCGGTCAGCATGGCCAGGCCGAAGCCGGTGGCCAGTTCGGAGAATTCCTCGGCGTCGCCCAGCGCGCCGCGTTCGATGCCCGGGGGCAGGCGCTGCAGGCTGGGCAGCGCGGAAATGGCCTGCTCCACGTCGCCGAGGGCCAGGCCGTCGAGCTGCACCTCGATGTTGATGTTGCGCCTGCGGTCCTGCCGGGTGATCTCGGACGGCCCGCTGCCCGCGTCCAGCGTGGCGACGTTCTCCAGCGCCACCGGCCCGCGCGCTCCGGGCACCGGCAGGCGCTTGAGCGTCTCGATGTCGTGGCGCGCCGCTTCGTCCAACCGCACCACCACGGGCACCTGGCGCTCGCCCAGGTTGAGCTTGGCAAGCTCCTGCGAATCGTCGCCCACCGTGGCCACGCGCAGCGTCTGCGCAATGGTGGCGGAGGTGACCCCCAGGTCGGCCGCACGCGCGAAGTCGGGCCGCACCGTCAGCTCGGGCCGCACCAGGCTGGCGGTGGAGGTCACCGCACCGACACCCGCGACGGTGCGCAGTTCCCGCTCGACCTGCAGCGCGTGCCGCTCGAGTGCCCGGCCATCGTCGCCGGCCAGCACCAGCACGTAGCTGCTGGAGCCGCCCGCCCCGACGGCGACGCGAACACCCGGCAAGGCGGCGAGCGACTCGCGGATCCGGCCTTCGATGTCCTGGCGCGTGACCCCGCGGCGCTGCTCGCGGGGCGTCAGCTTCAGCGTGAGCGTGGCGGTGCGTACGTTCGCGGCCGATGCGGCCGCCCCGTCGGATGGGCCGCCGTCGCCGCCGCTGCTGCCGCCGCCGATGGCGGCATACACCAGGCGCACGTGCGGGTTCTGCACGAGCTTCAGGCGCGCCTGCTCGGCCATGGCCACCGTGTCGGCCAGTGTGCTGCCGGGCGCGAGGGTGAGCGTGACCTGGGTCTGCGGGTCATCGTCCGGCGGCATGAAGGTCGCGGGCAGCAGCCCCGCAAGCGCCAGCCCGCCGATGAAGGCGGCCGCGGCGCCTGCGGTGGTGGCGCCGCGGTGCCGCAGGCACCAGCGCGCCATGCCCAGGTAGCGGGGCATCCACGACGGCTCGACGGCGTGCCCCCCGGTCGGCGACTTCAGCAGGTAGGCCGCCATCATGGGCGTGAGCAGGCGGGCCACGGCGAGCGAGAAGCACACCGAGATGGCGGCCGTCCAGCCGAACTGCACGAAGAACCTGCCGGGCACGCCGCCCATGAAGGCGGTGGGCAGGAACACGGCCACGAGCGTGAACGTGGTGGCGATCACCGCGAGCCCGATCTCGGCGGCAGCGTCCATCGATGCCTGGAAGGGTGCCTTGCCCATCAGCAGGTGGCGCTCGATGTTCTCGACCTCGACGATCGCATCGTCGACCAGCACGCCGATCACGAGCGACAGCGACAGCAGCGTCACGATGTTGAGGCTGAAGCCCATCCAGTGCATGACCGCAAAGCTGGGGATCACCGACAGCGGCAGCGCCACCGCGGCCACCAGCGTGGCCCGCCAGTCGCGCAGGAACAGGAACACCACCAGCACCGCGAGCGCGGCCCCTTCGAGGAAGAGGCCCGTCGACACGTCGTAGTTCTCGGCCACCTGGTCGATGACGTCGAAGGCCTCGGTGACGCCGATCTCCGGATGCGCGGCCTGCAGCCGAGCCAACGCCCGGCGCACGCCCTTCGCGACGTCGAGTTCGCCGGCTCCCCTTGCGCGGGCGATCTCGAAGCCGACCACCGGCACGCCGTCGAGGAAGGCTGCCTGTCGCGGCTCGGCCACCGAGTCCTTCACCGCCGCCACCTGGTCGAGCCGGATCCTGCGCCCGTCGCCCAGCGCCAGCTCGATGGCGCCCACCTCCTCGGCGGTGCGCACCGTGGCGAGCGTGCGCACGGACTGCTCGGTCCCGCCGAAGGTGACGCGCCCCCCAGACGCTTCCTGCTGCACCTGCTGCAACTGCCGCGAGATGTCGGCTGCCGTGGTGCGCAGCGCGAGCAGCCGGTCCGGATCGAGGTCGACGCGCACTTCGCGGCTCACGCCCCCGACGCGCGTCACCGCGCCGACGCCGGGCACGGCGAGCAGCGTCTTCGCGACTTCGTTGTCGACGAACCAGGACAGCGCCTCGTCGTCCATGCGCGCGGAGGCGACGGTGTAGGTCAGGATCGCCGAATCCGCGATCTCGGCCCGCTTGATCACGGGGTCGCGCAGGTTGGCCGGGAGGTCGGAGCGCACGCGCGAGACGGCGTCGCGCACGCCGTCCATGGCCTCCTGCGGCGGCTTGTCGATGCGGAACTCGACGCTGATGCTCGCCTCGCCCTCGCCCAGGCTGCTCTTGATGTGCCTGACGCCCGGCAGCGTGGCCAGGGCGTTCTCGATCTTTCGGACGACCTCGCTTTCGAGCTGCGACGGCGAGGCGCCGGGTAGCGCGGCCGTCACCGTGACCGTGGGCACGTCGATGTCCGGAAAGCCCTGGACCTTCATGGCCGGGAAGGCCATCAGCCCCGCGAGGGTCAGCAGCACGAACAACAGGATGACGGGAACCGGGTGGCGGATCGCCCACGAAGAGACGTTCAGGTTCATCGTGCGCCTTCGACGACGCGCACCGGATCGCCATCGGCGAGGAAGGCCGCCCCGGACGCGACGACGCGATCGTCCGCCGCGAGCCCGCTGATGATCTCGACACGGTCGCCCGAGCGGCGACCGGGCGTCACCTTGGTCTGGAGGACCCGGGAGCCGGGCCCCACGCGCAGCACGTAGCTGAAGCCCTCGCGCACCTGCACCGCGCCCTGGGGCAGCGTCATGGCCTCGCTCGATCCGATCTCGAACTCCCCTCGCGCGAACATGCCGGCGCGCAGCGCGTCGTCGCCCCGAGGCAGGTCCACATAGGCCAGGCCATTGCGCGTGGGGATGTCGACCACGGCGCCGAGCTTGCGCAGCCGTCCCTCGATGGGCTGGCCCGCGGTCGCCTTGACCCAGACCCTCTGGCCGGGTCGAAGCCTTGCCAGCTCGGCCGCCGGCACTTCGGCGCGCCATTCGAGCCGCCCGCCCCGGATGAGGCGGAACAGCTCCTGGCCGGCGGGCACCACGGCCCCGACCGTCGCCGCGCGCGCCGAAATGACGCCGTCATCCGGTGCGACGACCCGGGTCTGGGCCAGGCGCAGCCGCTGTGACTTTTCGGAGGCCCTGGCCGCGTCCAGCCGCGCCAGCGCGGTGCGCTCGGCGGCCAGGTACTGCCCGATCTGCTGCGCCGACAAGGCGCCGCTGGCCTGCAGCGCGCGGGCCCGCTGGGCGTTGGCCGCGGCTTCGGCCAGCGCCGCTTCGGCCTCGGCGACCGCCGCGAGGCTGCGGGCCAGCTCGGCTTCGACCGGCTCGGCGGCGAACGTCGCCAGCGTTTGCCCGCGGCGCACCGTGTCTCCCACGTCGGCCCGGACGCCGGCGAGGCGCAGGCCGTCGGCCTCGGTGCCGATGCTGGCCTCCTGCCATGCCGTGATGTTGCCGCTGGCCAGCACCCGGACCGGGAGCATGGCAGGCCGCGGGCTGGCCACGGCCACCGCCAGGGCAGGCGGTGCGGCCGAGGGCGTTGCGGCCTGGCCGGGTGGTGCATCACGCTCGGCCGTGGCCAGCGCGACCGTGACGGCGGCGCCGGCAAGGGCAATGCCGGCGGCAACTACTGCGAGCTTCTGCGGGTGGCCCGTCATGGCATGGCGGCGGCGAAACGCCCGTGTCTTGAATGGGCCGCACTGTCCGGCGGCCCGACTTTCCAGACACTTACCGGCACCCGCAGGCGAGGTGCGACCCGCGTTCGACCGCCTCGTCGTGCCTGCCCCGGTTGGTGTTTACCCAGACTTCGGCGCTGCAGGGGGTGGGTCTATAGTGAGCTTGCTTCTGACGGCGGCAAGGAGCACGAAGTGGGCAATCCGGGTGCGCTGAGGATGATCGACATCCTGATGGTTGAAGACAACCCGGGCGACGTTCGGCTCACCCGCGAGGCGCTCAAGGGCGCGAAGGTGCTGCACCAGCTCAACGTCGTCAGCGATGGCGAGGCCGCGCTCGACTACCTGTACAGGCGCCCGCCATACCAGGCCGCCACGCGGCCCGACCTGGTGCTGCTCGACCTCAATCTGCCTCGCAAGGACGGCCGCGAGGTCTTGTCCAGCATCAAGGCCGATGCATCGCTCAAGTCGATCCCCGTGGTCATCCTCACCACGTCCCAGGCCGAGGAAGACGTGTTGCGCGCCTACAGCCTGAGCGCCAACTGCTACGTGACCAAGCCCGTGGACTTCGACCAGTTCATTCGCATCGTTCAGGCCATCGAAGAGTTCTGGCTGACCATCGTCACGCTGCCGCCCAAATGACACACGGTCCCATCAGGGTCCTCCTGATCGAGGACAACCCGGCAGACGCGCGGTTCATCGAGGTGATGCTGGCGGAATCCACCGCGCTGGACTTCAGGCTCACCTGGGCGGGCAACCTGACCGACGGGGTGCGGGCGCTGCAGGCGGGCGAGTTCGACGTGGTGCTGCTCGACCTCGGGTTGCCCGAAAGCACCGGGCTCGACACGCTGGAGCGGCTGCGCGCCAGCACGCCGCTGCCCACGCTGGTGGTGTTCAGCGGACTCACCGACGAAGGGGTGGCGGTGCAGGCGCTGCAGTCGGGAGCGCAGGACTACCTGGTGAAGGGGCAGGTGGACGGGCCCCAGCTGGCGCGGTCGATCCGCTATGCGCTCGGGCGCTTCCAGACCGAAGAGGCGCTGAGGCGACGAACCCAGGAGCTCAGCGAAGCGAAGGAGCGCGCGGAGATCGCCAACAGGGCCAAGAGCACCTTCCTGGCGTGCATGAGCCACGACCTGCGGACGCCGCTCAACGGCATCCTCGGGTTTGCGCAGCTGTTGCAGATGGACGGGGCGCTCGACGCGCGGCAGATGACCGCGGTGCGGGCCATCCGCGACTCCGGCGAGCACCTGCTGGCGCTGATCAACGACATCCTCGACCTCGCCAAGATCGAGGCCGGCAAGGTGGAGCTCGTGCCCGCCGAGGTGGAGCCGCGGCGCCTCTTCGAGACGGCCGTGGAGCTCATCCGCATGAAGGCGGCGCAGAGGAACGGGCTGCGCGTCCTGTGCGAGCTGTCGCCGGGGCTTCCGACGAAGCTGAACGTCGATGAACGCCGGCTGCGGCAGGTGGTGCTGAACCTGCTGGACAACGCGGTCAAGTTCACCGACACAGGCCATGTGCGCCTGTGCGTGGAGCACCGCTCGCCCTCGCGCCTGTGCGTGCAGGTCGAAGACACCGGCGTGGGCATGGGCGAAGAAGAGCTGGCGCGGATCTTCCAGCCGTTCGAGCAGGTGGGGGGGCTGCAGCGGCGCGGCGCCGGGACGGGGCTGGGCCTCGTGATCAGCCGCAAGTTCGTGCAACTGATGGGAGGCGACTTGCAAGTCTCGAGCCGGCCGGGGGCCGGCACGACGTTTTCTTTCGAGGTCGATGCGCGCAGGGCGGGCGGCACGGCCTGAGCTCGTACGTCGTCCTGCGGCCGTCGTCGTGCGCGGGAAGCGCGGAGGAGATCGGAGATGTCGCGATATCACCTTGCCCTCGCATCGCTGGTGCTGATGGCCGGCTGGAGCATGCCCTCGCGTTCCGCCGAAGACGCCAAGGCGCCCGCCAGACCCGAAAGCACCACGGTCACGGTGGTGCAGCCGAACGAGCTGCCGGTCCCGCGCGTGCTGGCGCCCTGCGCGCCGGGCAAGTGCCTGTTCGCCGGGCAGAAGGTCACCGTGATCGCCACCAAGAGCGCGATCAGCCTGGCACTGCTCGAGGTGAAGGACGAATACGAGGCGGCCACCGGCGCGCAGCTGGAGATCGTGCGCCAGCCGGGGGTGGAGCACTTCCCCACCATCATTTCCGACATGACCAACCGGGTTGGCCGGTATGACGCGTCGATCGCAGGCGGTTGGTGGGTCGGCGACATGGTGGCCGGCGGCCACCTGTTGCCCTACGACAAGTTCTACGAGGATCCGCGCTTCCCCAGGTGGAGCGTGGAAGACGTGCTGCCCGGGCCGCGCAACCTGCTGAGCTACGGCGGGCGCAAGTACATGGTGGCCTACGACCACGATGGCCAGGTGATGTACTTCCGGCGCGACCTGCTCAACGACGCGCGGCACCAGGCGGCATTCCGCCAGAAGTACGGCTATGCGCTCGGGGTGCCGCAGACCTGGGCGCAGTTCCGCGATGCCGTGGAGCACTTCACCGGCCAGGACCTCAACGGCGACGGCACGCCGGACCACGGCATCGTGCTGGCCCTCAAGCCGGGCAGCCAAGGCATGTTCAATTTCATGTCGCTGTCGGCTTCGTTCCTGATCGGCCCGGCCAACACGCGGCTGTACTGGTTCGATCCGCAGACCATGAAACCCCTGGTGGACAGCCCCGGGCACCTGCGTGCGCTGGAGACTTTCGTCGACCTGGTGAAGTTCGGCCCGCGCGAGATGCTGGGCTGGGACCATGGCCGCGGCTGGGACCACTTCCTGGCGGGACGAGCAGCCTTCGCGCTGACCTGGGGCGACCTGGGCGCGCTGGCGCAGCAGCCGGGCAGCAAGGTGAAGGGCAGGACCGGCGCGGCGCAGATGCCGGGCACGCACGAGTACTACGACCTCGGGCAGCGCCGGTGGGTCAAGACCGAGGCCGTCAACCGCGTGGGCAATACCACCGGCGCCTCGTGGGCCGGTGTGATCTCGAAATATTCCAAGGCTCCCGAGGCGACGTACTACCTGCTGGCCCTGCTGGCCGCCAGGGAGAAGTCGCTCGTCTATGCCGCCCGGGGTTGGGACGGCATCGACCCCGGACGCCGCTTCCACTTCCTGCCTCCCGAGGGCACCGGGACGGTGGAGCCCTATCTGAGCGCGGGCTGGGACGAGGCCGACGTGCGCGACTACCTGGTGGCCTTCCAGCGCACCTTCAGTGACCGGCAGCAGTTTCCTTACCTGCGCATCCCGGGGGCCTACAGCTACTGGCTGGCGCTCGACCTGCACCTCATGGAAGCGGCAGGCGGGCAGCTCACGCCGGAGGCAGCGCTCAAGGCGACCGTCGTCGACTTCGAGGAAATCACCATCCGCCTCGGACGGGAGCGGCAGCGCGAAGCCTACCGGACGTCGCTCGGCTTCTGAGCGAGCGCGCCGATGCGGCGACTCCTTCCCGCCACTGTGCAGGCCGGCATCGGCACCCGCCTGACGGTCGGCTTCGGGGTGCTCGTCGGGCTGACGTTGCTGGTGGTGGCGCTGGCCTTCGTGGCCGGGCGGGAGGCGACACGCGACATCGAGGTCACCGAGGCCGTGCGCGCGCCCGCTTCGCTGGCCTCCGCGCAGGCGCAGGAGGCGCTGCTTCGCATGCAGCTGCACCTGCGCGGATATCTCGTACTCAGCGGGACAGAAGACGTGGAGCAGTATCGGCGCGCGCAGCAGTTGTTCGAGACGGCACTGGCGTCGCTGCAGGAACTGGCGCGTGGCTGGGAGGCAGGCGACCGGCAGCGGGTGCAGGCACTGACCGAAGGCTACGGCCGCTGGAAGCGCCTGCCGCCGTTGCTGTTCGCGCTGCATGAGGACACCTTGCGCAACCGGCCGGCCCTGCGCCTGTCGCGCGTGGACGTGCAGGCGCGGCGAGTGCGCGTGCTGGCCGAGACCGAGGCCATGATCGAGCTGCAGAAGGCACGGGCGACGGACCCGGCGGCACGCGAGACGCTGGCGCTGCTGCTCACCTTCCAGAGTTCGTTCGATGCCCTGGCCACCAACGTGATGGCGTTCGGCGCCTCGGGCGACAGCACCTTCAGGCTCACCTACAGCCCACAGCTGGTGGCCAACGCGGCCTTCTGGGACGCGTTGCTGGCGCGCCGCCCGCAGCTGACGCCGAAACAGCGCGAGCACTTCGACCGCATTGCGCAGGCGCGTGCCGAGCTCACCGAGCTGGCGCTGCAGGTACGGGCCATCGTGGACAGCGAGCGGGCCTACGAAGACCTGTACCTCTACCGCACCGAGGTCGTGCCGCAGGCGCGCACGCTGCTCGACGTGCTGCAGCAGATCACCGCGAGGCAGCAGGCGCAGCTCCAGACCGACCTGGCGCGCGCCAAGGAGAGCCTCGCGCGCTCGCGCACCCAGACGGTCGCCGGCGGCCTGCTGGCGCTGGCGCTCGGTGTCGCAATGGCCTTCGTGCTCCGGCGCAGCATCGTGGGGCCGGTACAGCGGCTCACCAGCGTGGCCGGCCGGATCGCCGCCGGCGACCTGCAGGCCCGCGCGCCGGCGGACGCGCGCGACGAGATCGGCATGCTGGCTTCCAGCTTCAACACCATGACGGCCCGGCTGGCGCAGACCATTGCGAACCTCGAGGCCGCCTATGCCGAAGCGCAACAGGCGAGAAGCGCGGCCGAGGCGGCCAACGATGCGAAGAGCAGCTTCCTGGCCAACATGAGCCATGAGCTGCGCACGCCGCTCAATGCGATCCTCGGCTACGCGCAGATCCTGCGACGCGCCAACCGGCTGGCGCCGCGCGACGCGGCCGGCGTGGAAACCATCCAGCACAGCGGCGAGCACCTGCTGATGCTGATCAACGACATGCTCGACCTGGCGCGCATCGAGGCAGGAAAGGTCGAGCTGTATCCGGACCACCTGGACCTCGCGGCCCTGCTTCGCAGCGTGGCGGACATCGTGGGCGTCGAGGCGCAGCGCAAGCAGCTGCAGTTCGACCACGACATCGCGGCTGACCTGCCCACGGTCGTGCTGGTCGACGAGAAGCGGCTGAGGCAGGTGCTGCTGAACCTGCTGAACAATGCCGTGAAATTCACCGAACGCGGGTGCGTCAGGCTGCTCGTGCGGGTGGTCGAGACCGGCGCTCAGAAGGCGCGCCTGCGCTTCGAGGTGGAAGACTCGGGCATCGGCATCGCGCACGACCAGCTCGAGCGGATCTTCAGGCCGTTCGAGCAGGCGCGCGACGTGCAGCGGCGTTTCGGCGGCACGGGGCTGGGCCTGCCCATCAGCCGCCAGCTGGTCATGCTGATGGGCAGCGACATCCACGTCGACAGCCGGGTGGGTGCCGGCAGCCGCTTCTGGTTCGAGCTCGAGCTGCCGGTGACGCGGCAGGAAGCGCTGGCGCAGGCCGGGGCGGCCGAGCACATCACCGGCTATGCCGGGCGGCGCCGCAAGGTGCTGGTGGTCGACGACATCGAAGCCAACCGCGCGCCGGTTATCGAGTTCCTGGGCGGGCTGGGATTCGAGGTGCTGGAAGCTGAAGACGGTGCCGCGGCGTTGCGCAGCGTGCACGTGCACGAGCCCGATGTCGTGCTGATGGACAGCGTGATGCCGGTGATGGACGGGCTCGAGGCCATCCGGCGGCTTCGAAGCACCGAGGGCCGGCCCGACCTGCCGGTCATCGTGGTGTCGGCCAATGCCTCGGGCGCGGACCGCCAGGAGAGCCTGGCTGCCGGCGCCAATGCCTTCCTGTCCAAGCCGATCGATTTCGATCGCCTGCTGCCCGAGCTGGCGGCCCTGCTCGAGCTGGAGTGGATGCGTCGCGACCTGGACCCCTTGGCGGGCATGGCCGACACCGGCCCGCTGGTCGCGCCCCCCGAAGAGGAGATGGAGGTGCTGCTGCACCTGGCACGACTGGGCAACATGCGCAAGATCCACGCCCATGCGCAGCACCTGGTGGCGCAGGACGAGCGCTTCCGTCCGTTGGCCGTGCGCCTGTGCCGGCTGGCGGACGGCTTCGAGTCGGCCGCGATCCTGGCGCTGCTGCGGTCGCTTCAGCCGGACGCAGCGGGCACGCCGGCACCGGAGCGCGAACCTGGGCCTGTCCTCAGGCCGGGGGAAGGGTGAACCAGAACGTCGACCCGTGGCCGGGAGACGACTCGACGCCGATGTGCCCGCCGTGCCGCTCGACGATCCGCTTGCACAGGGCCAGCCCGATGCCCGTGCCGGGGTATGCGCCGTGTCCGTGCAGCCGCTGGAACAACACGAAGATGCGCTCGAAGTACTCGGGCGCGATGCCGATGCCGTCGTCCTGCACGGAGAAGTGCCAGTGCTCGTCGCCCCGCCGTGCCTGCACCTGCACCCGCACGGGCTCGCCCTTGCGGCGGAACTTGATGGCGTTGCCGACCAGGTTCTGGAAGAGCTGCAGCAGTTGCGTGGGGTCGCCCTCGACGAGCGGCAGCGGGCCGCATTCGATGTGGGCGCCGCTTTCCTCGATGGCGACCTGCAGGTTGCGCCGCACGGTGGCCATGAGCGCATCGCAGTCGGTCGGCTCGAACGGACGAGCCTTGGTGCCCAGGCGGGAATAGGCCAGCAGGTCGTTGATCAGCGTCTGCATGCGCTTGGCGCCATCGACCGCATAGCCGATGAACTCGTCGGCTTCGGCATCGAGTTGGCCCTGGTAGCGCTTGGCCACCAGCTGCAGGTAGCTGGCCACCATGCGAAGCGGCTCCTGCATGTCGTGGGAGGCCACGTAGGCCAGCTGCTCGAGCTCCTTGTTGGAGCGCTCGAGTGCGGCCTGCGTCTCTTCGCGGATCGCGATTTCCTGCTGGAGCTCCGCGTTGCGCATGGCCAGCTGCCGGCGCAGCGCGTGCAGGGCCAGGTGGGTGTCCACCCGCGCCAGGAGCTCGGGCCCGTCGATGGGCTTGGTGATGTAGTCCACGCCGCCGGCCGCGAAGCCGGCGAGCTTGTCGACCGACTCGGTCATGGCGCTCATGAAGATCACCGGGATGTCGGCGGTCGCGGGCGCAGCCTTCAGGCGCCGGCAGGTCTCCAGGCCGTCGACCCCTCGCATCACCACGTCGAGCAGGATGAGGTCGGGGTGCACGAGGCCGGCGCGCGCAATGGCTTCTTCGCCGTCCTGCGCCACGAGCACCTCGTGGCCGCGCTGCTCGAGGTGCTGCGCCGTGATGTCGAGGTTGCGCGGTACGTCGTCGACGACGAGGATCGTCGACGGTCGCCCCTCGGGCGAGGGGGCTGATAGGTCTGCCGGCCGCTCCATGTCCACCACCCTTCCCATCGCCTGGAGAAGTCTATGTCCGCGCCCCGGCCGAGGCAAAGGCCTGGACGCGGTTCAGTGGTTGTGGCCATCTCCGTGCGCACTGAACTGCTCGAACAGCACTCGGTGCGCGGGTTGG
>CAMLNA010000067.1 GCA_946481025.1 uncultured Rivibacter sp. | reverse complement strand
TCGGCGGTGTCGGGAGCCAGGAACCGGCGGATGTTATTTAACATAATGCACATTGTCGCGTTTTTTGGGGGAGCCAAGAACGCCTCCACAGGCACAGCCTTTGCCGAAAACGCTCAGCCCCTCACAGCACGTCCGCCATGCAATCCCACAGCACTCCGGCCCCCTCGAACCATTACGCCAGGCTGGCCGTCGAGCTCGCGATCGACTTCGTGGTGATGTACTTGGTCATGTACACGATGATCGCGACGGCTCGGCACTTCCGGCTCAACGTCAACAACCTGTACATGACGCTCATGATGGTGGCGCCCATGGCCATCGTCATGCTGGTGTCGATGCGCTCGATGTTCCCGAGCAGGCACGCCAACCGGGCGCTCATTGCAGCGGCGCTCGCCGTCTTCGCGGCCAGCTTCGTGGCCATGCGCACGCAGGCCGGAGTCGACGACGAGGAATTCCTGCGCGCGATGATCCCGCATCATTCGGGCGCCATCCTGATGTGTCGCGAGGCCCGGATCACCGATCCCGATATCAAGGCGCTGTGCGCCGGGATCATCAAGTCGCAGACGGAAGAGATCGCGCAGATGGAGGCGATGCTCAGCCGCCGCTAACGCCCTGTCTCGGGCTCCTGCGCCGCCGCAGCGCCCACACCGCCAGCGTGCCGCTCAGCAGCAGCATCACGGCCGGCGGCTCGGGAATGGACGACACGATGAACATCCGCGTGCTGCCGTCCTCCATCACGGCGGTGCCCGCGAGTTGCCCGACGTCGTTGAGGGCCATGTGCAGGCCCCGCGTCTGAAGGTTCGCCACGTCATCGAACGAGGCCAGCATCCAGCGCGTCAGATCGATCACCTGGCCATCGACATAGACGAACACATGCCGGTCGGTCGTCCCGTCCGGGACGAAGGTACCGGCCACGATGCCCTGTTCGGTGAGGTGCGTGGCATGCACGTCACCTCCAGCCAGCGCGTTGAGGTCGATGGTCGATCCGTGGCTCATCAGAAAGTGCATCCCGCTGCCGTCGGGCCTCGTGGTCGAGCCGAGCATCTGGCCGGCATCGTTGATCTGGCTGAGCCAGGATGGAGACCCGCCCGGCGTGGAAAGGTCGCTGACAACACCGTCGTGCCAGATGGCGTTCTGGAGCTGGCCGTCCGCACGTTCATAGAAGAAGAGGACGCGGCCGCGCCGGTCCATGTCGGCGACATGGCTGTTGGGCGACTGCGGCATCAGCAGCGTCATCTGACCGTCGCGCTGGAAGAACGCCTGGCGTGTTGGGTCGCCGAACTGGGCAAGCTGCCCGGCCACGTCGCCGCGGTCGTTCAATGCGGAACCCGAGGCTCCCAGCATGCCGGTGACGGGACCGATCGGAGTGATCTGTCCGTCGGTGATCAGGAACGAATGCACGTTCGGCTCGATGCTCGACGCAAGGATCTGCCCGCGTTCGTTGAGGTGGCGGGTGCCCGCACGGACGCCGGGCACGTTGTACCGGGTCACGGTGCCGCCGCTGTACAAGAACACGTCATCACCGATGCTCCCTGCGATCTGTCCGTGGTTGTTGATGGCCGTCGCATTGCTGGCCACGCCCAATACCGGGCTCAGGTCGGTCAACGTGCCGCTGCCGTACAGGAACGCTCGCGAACTGCCGCCGTAGGGGCCGCTGCGGTCCAGACCGATGAGCTGTCCTCGATCGTTCAACGCGTTGAGCTCCAGGTTGCTCCCGCCAAAGGCCGGCAGCCATTCGACCCGCCAGTCCTCGGCGGCCGCCCCGCCGCCGGCGAACAGCGCCAGCAGCAGCACGCCCGGCTTGTGCGGCCGCAGCCGCCGCCAGGTCAACAGACACAGGCCGACGAGCAGCAAGGCATAGGTGGCAGGCTCCGGTATGGGCGTCAGCAGCAGCGGAGTGCCCGCGCCGCCATGGAGCGTGTTGAGCAGGATCTGGCCTGCGTCGTTGAGCTGCTGGTTGAACGAGCTGAAGTACGGATCCGCAGCGCCCTCCCCGAGGTGACGGTTGATCAGCGCGGTGATGTCCGTCACGACGCCGTTGTCCCAGAGTTCGATGCGCCGGCTCTGAGGGGCGTCGAAGAGTTCGACCAGGTACAGGACCTGGCCGCGGTCGTTGAGGTCGAGGATCCAGCTGGAGTCACGTTCGCCGAGATCGGGCGTCAGGTTGGTGAAGCTGCCGTTGTCATACAGGTGCGCGTGCGAGCCGAACGACACGGACATGTCCGCTGCGGCCTGACCCCGGTTGTTGACGAAACGGACATGGCCCGAACGCGAGCCGCCCAGTTCGGTCATCTCGACGCCATCGAGCAAGACCGCTCGTCCCAGCACGGGCATGCCGGTCGCACCGGCGTCGTAGATGCCGCCCACCAACCCGTGGTCGTTGAGCGACTCCCCGCGCACACCTTGGCGAGCACCACCGAGCCGGCTGGTTTCGCCGTGGGTGTCCAGGTAGCTGGCGCCGGTTTCGTCGGCATAGAGCACCTGCCCGCGGTCGTTGATGGCGATCGCCTCCGAGTCAGTGCCGAGCAGGCGTGCCCTGCCGCCCTCGTACACCATGGCCTGTCTTCGACCGTCGAGGCTGTAGCCGTTGGCGATCACCGTCCCCTGCCCGTTCATCGCCTGCGCAGACATGTTCCAGCCGGGCGGAATGTTCAGGGCGCTGGCTTGGCCACCCTGATGGATCGTGAGGGTGGTCCCGCCGGCGAACCGGTGGTCGGCGAGGATCTGCCCCGCATCATTGATGTCGACCGCCCTGCCGCCCTGCGCCCCCGGCGGGCTGGGGAGCAGGCGGGTGGTCGTGCCGTCGAACCACACCGGCAAGGTGCGCGCCTCGTCAATGACCCATCCAGCCACCTGGCCACGGTTGTTGAACGCCAAGCCCGTCCAACCCGGCTGCGCGCCGAGGGCCGGCAGCCTCTGCACCGTCCACTCGGGCGGCGGATCCGCAAGCGCGACAGGCGCCGCGGTCAACATGCAGCAGACGGCGGCGAAGGCCGCGCAGCGGGGTCGTGCCGAGGTTCGCATGACGGTGGTCTCCCTGGGTGCCAGCCACTCTGCGAAGCACTTTAGGCGCCGGGAGGACCCACATCTGTAAGCGGCAATGCCCCCTTACGTTTGCGTGCAAGCCTCCCGACGGGCCGCACGCCCGGCTACCCCTGGTGAAACTCGAACGTCGGAGGCAGCCTGGCCACCGCGAGGCTGATCAGCGCGGCAACCTGCCGGGCCAATGCATGTTCGGCCGGAGTCCACTCGCGACATTCGCCGACCTGCTCGATGCACAGCACTCCGAAGGCCTTGCCGTTGGCCTGGAAGGCCACGTCGAGCAACGAGCGCACGCCCGTGTGCTTGAAGTACGGCTCGACCAGGCCTTGCAGATTGGGGTCGTTCAACACGTCCGGGCTTGCGTAGACGCCGCGCTTGAGCAGCTCGCTGAAGTAGACGTCGTATTCGTGCTCCCGCAACTCGGCCCGGCTTTCCTCGCCGCCGCGCGCTTCGGAATGCATGCCCACACAACGCAGCACCAGGTCGCCGGGCTCGCCGACGAAGCGCCACAGGCTGGCCTGCGAGCATTTGAAGCCGCGCTGCAGTGCCTCGCACAGGCCAGCCCGAAACGCCTGGATGGAAAGGTCCTTGCCTACCAGTCCGGCGCCCAACTGGCGCACGGTGGTGCGCAGGTTCTCGGTTCGTTGTCTGTTCGGCATCGTGGTCGTGGTCATCGACGGCGTGATGTGGGCCCTTCCCCGGTGGATGCTATTCGAGCGCCGCCCGAGCGCCGCGCCCCGCCGTGCCACGAACCGCAAGCGATCGGCACAGTGCGCAACATGTCACGTTCTCGGATTCAGGTTCATTCCTGAATCGGCAACGGTGGATTGGCGATACGGCCGTTTATCGCCAAAGTCCCAAACCATAGAGTGTGCGCACTGCACAGTTTCGTGCCGATGCGGACGTACGGTGTGGTTGGGCGCAATGCCGCAAGGCATGACCGGGTTGGTTCCGGACGTCCATCCTGGCATCGGCACCGTCGACGGGTCACATCCCGGTGGGGTGTGACCCGTCGACACCTACCTCAGACCTCAAGGCGCTGCCAGGTCATCGAGCAGCCTGCCAAGCTGTGCCATGTCGGCCGGCTTCACGAGGTGGGCGTCGAACCCTGCGTCGTGGCTGCGCTGGCGGTCGTGGTCCTGTCCATAGCCGGTCAGCGCGATGAGCCGGCAGCCCGCCGCGCCCAGCCGCGCGCGCATGCGTCCTGCGAGTTCGTAGCCGTCCATGCCGGGCAGGCCGATGTCGAGCACTGCAACCTGCGGTTCGAACTCACCCGCCAGCGCCAGGCCCTCCAGCGGATCGGTGGCGACGCAGACGCTGTGGCCCAGGACTCGCAGCACGTCGGCCAGCGAGTCGCCGGCGTCGCGGTTGTCGTCGACGACGAGCACGCGCTTCGCCTGCACCCGCGTCACCGGCGGGCTCGCCGGGGCATCGGTTGGCGCCGCCAGGCCGAGGGCCGGCGGCGTCATGCCGGGAAGACGGATGGTGAACGTGCTGCCGCAGCCCGCTCCATCGCTGTGCGCATGCACGGTGCCGCCATGCAGCGTCACGAGGTTCTTCACCAGGGCGAGGCCGATGCCCAGGCCCCCTTCCGAGCGGTCGGCACCACGGTGGCCCTGCACGAAGAGATCGAAGATGCGAGGCAACAGGTCGGGGGCGATGCCGATGCCGTTGTCGCCGACGCTGATGCAGATCTCGCTGGCGTCGCGCCAGGCGCGCAAGGCGATGCGGCCGCCGCTCGGCGTGTAGCGCGCCGCGTTGGTGAGCAGGTTGGCCACCACCTGCGCCAGTCGGACGCCGTCGCCACGCCACGGCAGGCCCTGCCGGTTCACTTCGATGGAAAGCTGGTGGTTGCGCTGCTCGAGCAGCACGCTGGCCATCTCGACAGCCTTGGCCAGCACGTCGGCGATCTCGAGGTCTTCGCACCGCAGCTCCACCTTGCCGCGGGTGATCTTCGACACATCGAGCAGGTCGTCGACGAGGCGGATCAGGTGGTCCACCTGGCGCTGGATGATGGCCTGCTCGCGGCCGGTGCCGGTGTCGCCGCGCAGCCGCATCAGCTGAAGCGCCATGACGATGGGAGACAGCGGGTTGCGCAGCTCATGGCCCAGCATGGCCAGGAATTCGTCCTTGGCGCGTGAAGCCGATTCGAGCTCGGCCACCATCCGCGTGCGTTCGCGATCGGTGTGTTCGAGCACCTGTCGCGCCCTCACCTGCTCGGTGATGTCGACTGCGATCACCATCATGCCGAACACGCGGCCGAGCGAGTTGCGCACCGGCTCCAGATGGAACCTGAAGTAGCAGTCTTCCGGCAGCCCGCCGTCGCGCCGCGCCAACCGCACAGGCGTTTCCCCGGTGATGTGGCGCCTGCCGCCGGCATAGACGCCGTCCATCGCCAGCACGAGCGGCGTGCCGGCCTGCTCGGGAAAGGCCTCCAGGTAGGGGCGCCCCACCACGTCATGGCGGCCCAGCACGTCGCAGAACGGCTTGTTGGCCAGCTGGAGCACGTGCTTCGGGCCGGCCAGCACCGCAGCGGCCACCGGAGCCTGCAGCAGCAGCTTGTCGCGCTCGTTGTGCGAGCTGGCGCGCAGCCGTGCCGCCTGCACCCGCACCAGGGCCAGACCGAAGTTGGTGGCGAACTGGTCGAGAAAATTGCGGTACGCATCATCGAAGGGGAGCCTGGCGCTGAGTCCGAACGCGATGGCATCGCCCCGGCGGCCCGTGCCGCCCGCGGCGCTGACCACATACATCGCATGCGACGGCAACCCTGCAGCCTCCGGCAGCTCGACGACAACACCACGGGCTGCCAGCGGGCGGCCGTTCTCGCCATCGGCCGGGGCAGCCGGGGTGTTGTTCAGGCCTGCCTGCACCGCCGCATCGACCTGCCGTGCGGCAGCGTCGTCCAGGCCGCAGGCGTGGACCGTCAGCGCAGGAGCATCGCCGCCCTGGCCGGCGTAGACAGCCGAGAATGGGATGTCGGCCGCGGCCTCCTCGAGCACACGGCCCGCCTGGCGGATCACCTCGAGCGCGTCGGCACAGCCCACGGTGGCCTCGACCAGCCGGTGCAGGGCCTGCTGGCGTCGGTCGGCCAGCACGCGCTCGGTGGTCTCGGTGCAGACGATGAGCGTCCCGGCAATGGCGCCCGCCTCGTCGAACACCGGCGAGGGCCCATAGCTCCAGTAGACGTCCTCGACCCGGCCGTTGCGCGAGATCGGCACGAGGCGGTCTTCGCTCCATGAGGACTTGCCGTGCCGCATGACTTCGTCGATCTGCGGCCACACCAGCGGCCAGATGTCGCGCCACGACTCCGCGGCCGGCTGGCCGATGGGCGGCGGCTCACGTTCGTGACCGAGGCTGGGCAGGAAGGCGTCGTTGTAGAAGCGCAGCAGCTGCGGCCCCCACAGCAGCAACATCGGATGCTTGGAATGCAGCAGGATGCCGAGCGTGGTCTTGAGGCTTTGCGGCCACCGCGCCACCGGCCCCAGCGGCGAGGCATGCCAGTCGGCGCCGCGCATCAGTGCCTTTGCAGTGCCCTCGCCCTGCAAGAAATCCGGCACGCCTTCGGCTGCATGCCGCTGATGCGATACCCCTGCTCCAGGCATAAGCCTTCTCCCCCCGCTGCATCCCTTGCTGCCCCTGTGCGTGGCGCCGTGCAGGCGCGGAGAGGGGCATGCAGATGGCGACTCTAGTCCAGCTGCGATGCCCTGCGCCGCTGTTACATGAAGGTGAAGGTGCAAGGTGTCGCGCAAAGAACGCTGGCCGGCCGAGAACTCTTGCCGGGAATCGCGCGGTTTTTGCGTCTGGCAGGGTGCAGTGCCTTTTGCGTTGCACACGAGCGGCCGATGATGGAAGCATGGACGCCACGGAATGGATCGACCGCTGTGCAGCGAAGCTCGACGAGCTCTGGCCTCGCGACGCCGGCGTTGACGTGAACCAGCTCACCCTCGAGCTCTGGCGTGAGCGACGCTGGCGGCTCATGGAGCCGGAGGCCGCCGCCGCGCTGTGGACGACCTTCGCCAAGCCGCCGGAAGTGCCGGCCGCCCCGCGACTGGCCTCCTACTGAGCGCTAGAAGGGCGCCGGCAGCATGCGCAGGCCGAGCCAGATGACGACGATCACCGCGTTCATCGGCACGCTCAACGCGCCCGGCACGTAGAAGAACGCAGACAGGAGCGGTGCTCCGAGCACGAGCTCCACGAACCAGCCCACGCCGTACAGCATGGCGCCGCTCCAGAACCAGCGGCGCATGTAGGTCGGCAGCCAGCGGGCCTGCTCCTGGTTGTGCCGCCAGGCGGCAGCGCGCTCGAACATGTTGCCGCGATTCACGTCGCGAAACAGCCAGCTGAAGAAGAAGTAGCGGTACAGCAGCATGGCCCGGCACCCGCGTGCTTCGACCGGAAGGATCTCGCGCGCTCGCTACTCGAGCGTGAAGCCGATCTTGAGGGACACCTGCCAGTGCGCCACCTTGCCGTCGACCACGTGGCCGCGCGTCTCGGTCACCTGGAACCAGTTGATGTTGCGCACGGTCTGGTGGGCTTTCGCAATGGCGCGCTCCACGGCGTCCTCGATGCTCTTGGTCGATGAACCGGTGAGTTCCAGCAGCTTGTAGACGTGCTCGCTCATGGCGTTCTCCTGGCGGGTCGTGCAAGAAGGGTCCGGGCCCAGCTTAGGCTTTTCCAGCAGCTGCCACAACACGGCGCCATCCCCGCGACCAGGGCCGCTCCTTCGGGTGGTGGCGCAGCGCACGACGGAAAACTAAGATGCGCCGGGTCCGAACGCGCCCACCTCACCAACCAACGACGAGGAGACTCACATGATCAAGGCGGGTATCGATCAGGCTGCGCTGATCGAGATGTTTTCGCAGGCCGGTGCCAAGCAGGGCGAGGCGCTGCGCAAGGCGGTGGGCGACGCCACGCTGAAGGCGCTGCAAGGGCGGGAGCTGACGCTCGAGAACATCCGCAAGGTGCTCAAGACGGTGACCCAGGCGGCGTCGACCGGGGTGCTGCAGAACGCCAGCCCGTCGGTGGACCCGGAGGCCCTCCTGTCGAAGGCCATCGCCGGCATGGACGGCGCCTTGCTGCAGGCGGTGGAAGCCAACCGCCGCGCGCTGCAGCAGTTCGTCGACCAGGGCGTGGGCCTGCAGGAAGAGCGCCTGCGCGGCGCCTTGCAGGACCTCGAGAAGCTCGAGGACGTGTTCGTCTCCACCGTGAGCAAGGCGGCGCAGGCCGCCGGCGAGCAGCTGCAGGCGCCGTGGGGGCAGGTGCTCGAATCCATGCAGCTCAAGGGCACGGTTTCCGGGGCGCAGGCCGCCGACGCGGTCGAGCAGCTCATGACGCAGGCGCAGACCGCCCTGCGCGACAGCCGCCTGATGGGCGCACGCGCTGCGCAAGCGCTGATGGACAGCTACGCGGCATTGGTGAGCGGCGTGCTCATCGGCATGTCCGAAGGCCTGCAAGGCGGTGCAGCACCATCTGCCAGCCGCAGCCGCAAGAAGTGAAGGCCGGTCCCTGGCATTCACGATTTGTCGCTTGCCATTCATGGATGACGGTCTAACATCGCCCCTCCCTCGCGCCGGGGCGACAGGTGCGAAGGCGGCAGCAAGGGCTGCAATGGCTGTTCGTGGGAGGTTCGTTCGCTGATGTGCTCCGTCGACAACGCATCGTTCGCGCCGGCTGCCGGGGCCTCCGCCCCCGGGGCCGTGACACAGCTGCTGCACAGCTGGTCGCAAGGCGACGAGGCCGCGCTCAACCGGCTGTTGCCGATGGTCTACGAAGAGCTGCGCCGGCTCGCGCACCGGCACCTGCGCCAGGAACGCACCGGGCACACCCTCGAAGGCACGGGCCTCGTGCACGAGGCTTTCATCCGCCTCGCACAACAGGGGCCGGTGCGCTGGGAGTCACGGGCGCACTTCTTCGGCTGGGCTTCCACCTTGATGCGCCACATCCTGGTGGACCACGCCCGCGCCCGGCTGGCCAAGAAGCGCGGCAGCGGCGCGCCGGTGCAAAGCCTCGACGCCTTGCAGGAAGCCAGCGACACGGGCGCCGCCGCCACGCCGCCTGCCGCACTGCAGACAGACGCCGACGAACTGCTCGACTTCATTGCCCTGGACCATGCGTTGAAGCGCCTCGAGGCGCTCGACGCGCAGCAAAGCCGGGTGGTGGAGCTTCGCTTCTTCGGGGGGCTGAGCGTCGAGGAAACCGCCGAGACCCTGCAGATCTCGCCCGCGACCGTCAAGCGCGAGTGGGCCACCGCGCGCGCCTGGCTGCTGCGCGAGCTCGGCCACGTGCCGCCAGCCGGCGAATGACGCTGCCCGGTCGGGTTGCCGGTGCTGCGAGTGCGGCTGACACCCGGGCGTAACGTTTCCGCTTGCAACAGCTGAGCCGTGCAGCCGGGCTTTTCCGCTTCCAGCAGAAGAACCAGGGAAGGCGAACGCATGGACCCACAACGCTGGCAGCAGGTGAAGCGCCTGCTGGCGGACTGCCTGGAGCTGCCGCCCGACGAGCGCAATGCGGCCGCCTTGCGCCTGTGCGGCGACGACACGGAGCTCGGGCGCGAGCTCCTGTCGCTGCTGGCCGCCTCCGCCAGCGACGACGCCAGCCTCGATGCGATGCCCGCCGTCCGTGCGCTCGAGGCCCTGGATGCCCTGGCCGGCCGGCGCACCGTCGGCCGGCGCTTTGGTCCCTGGCGGGTGGTGTCGCTCATTGCTGCCGGTGGCATGGGCGAGGTGTACCGCGCCGAACGGGCCGACGGGCAATACGAGCAGGAGGCCGCGCTCAAGCTGATGCGGCCCGACATGGCGCCGCAGGTGTTGATGGCGCGGTTCCGCGCCGAGCGGCAGATCCTCGCCAGCCTGGACCACCCCAACCTCGCCAAGCTGCTGGACGGCGGCGTCACCGAAGCCGGCCTGCCCTACTTCGTGATGGAGCTGGTGCACGGCGAGTCCATCGTGGCCTACTGCGAGCGGCTGCGGCTTTCCGTCGACGAGCGCCTGCAGCTGTTCCGCACCGTCTGCCAGGTGGTGCACTACGCCCATCGCCAGGGGGTGGTGCACCGCGACCTGAAACCCTCGAACATCCTGGTCACCGCCGACGGCGTCGTGAAGCTCGTGGACTTCGGCATCGCCAAGCAGTTGGCGCCGTCAGGCCAGTCCGCCGACCGCACCGCCACCCTCTACCGCGCGCTCACGCCCGAATACGCAAGCCCGGAGCAGCTGCGCGGCGCGCCGGTCACGCCGGCCTCGGACATCTATTCGCTGGGCGTGGTGCTGTACCGCCTGCTGGTCGGCGCGAGCCCGCACGCCGCCACCGCCTCGGATGCCTATGCGCTGGCGCGTTCCATCGTCGAAACCGAGCCCACCCGCCCCAGCGACGCGGTGAAGGCGGCACAGCCGGGCGCGCGGGCACTGCGCAGGCGCCTCAAGGGCGACCTCGACGCCGTGCTGCTGATGGCCTTGCGCAACGAGCCGCAGCATCGCTACCCCAGCGCCGAAGCCCTGGCCGACGACGTGTTCCGCCATCTCGAGGGGCTGCCGGTGCAGGCCCGCCGCGGCGCCTGGAGCTACCGCGCCGGGCGCTTCGTGCTGCGGCACCGCGCGGCCATGGGGGCGGCGCTGCTGGCCAACCTGGCGCTGGTGGCGGGCGTGAGCTTCGCGGCCTACCAGGCCTACGAGGCCAACCGGCAGCGCGAGCGGGCCGAGCACCACTTCGCGAGCGTACGCAAGCTGGCCAACGTGTTCATCGCCGACGTGCACGACAGCGTGCGCGACCTGCCGGGCACCACCGCGGCCCTTCAGCTGATGGTGCGCACCGGGCTGACCTACCTGCAGCAGCTCGACGCCGAGCACCGCGACGATCCCGCACTGCAGGTGGAGATCGCGCACGGGCTGCGCAACATCGGCGACATCCAGGGCCGGCCATATGCGCCCAACATCGGCGACACAGACGGCGCACGCGACAGCTACGAACGCGGCATCGCGCTGGCGAAGCAGGCCCTCGAAGGCGCGACGACACCGGCGGCCGTGCGCCTGCGTGCGCAGGAGACGCTCGCCCTGCTCTACCAGCGCAAGGGCGGCCTCCTGGGCGCGCAAGGCGAGGACGCACAGGCCGAACAGTGGGCCTCGCAAGCGGTGGCGCTGATGGACGACCTGGCGACGCGCAGCCCCCTGAGCCGCGAGCAGCAGCTCACGCACGCCACCATGTACGCCCAGCTGGGCCAGATCGTGCGTTTCCTGGACAAGCCCGAGGCCTTCTTCAACGCCTCGGCCACCGCGCAGCGCATCTACCGCGCCGTGCTGGCGCAGGCTCCGGAGGACAAGGTCGCCACCTCCGGGCTCGCCAACACCTACCTCGAGCAGGGCAGCTACTACTTCGACCGCGACACCGGGCCGCAGACGGTGAACATGGCCGTGCAGTCGTTCCAGCAGGCGCTGCAGCTGCAGGAGCCGCTGGCGGCGCGGCACCCGACCGACGCGCGCGTCGTCCGCAACCTTGCGGCGCACCATGCCAACCTGGCCGCGGCATTGATGCGCACGCCACGCCTGCACGAGGCGGCCGCGGCCTACCGGCGCGCGCAGGAGATCATCGCGGGCCTGAGCTCGCAGGACCCGGGCAACGCTCAGCTGCGCGCCGAACTGGCCATCGTCACCGGGTCCCTGAGCCGGGCGCTGCTGGCCAATGGAGACGTCGCAGGCGCGGTGGACAGTGCGCAGGCGGCGATCGATCGCTATGCAAGCCTGCCGGAGGGGTCACGCAGCTTCATGAACACCCGCTACAAGCAGGGCGTGGCCCACTACCTGCTCGGTCAGGCCCTGCAGGCACGTGCCGACCGCCGGGGCCTCGCGCCGTCACGGGCCCGGGCAGACCGTGCCGCAGCCTGTGCAAGCTACCGGCGCAGCCTGCCGATCCTCGAAGAGGTGAGCAGCCGCAACGGCCTGAACCGCACCGACGTGACACCCGAGACGGTGCAGCAGGCGCTGCGGCGCTGCGGCGCGGACGCCGCAGCAGGGGCGCGCGGATGAAGGCGTCGCACGACATGGCTCGCTGGGAACGCGTGAAAGCCCTGCTGGCCGCAGCGCTGGAGCAGCCACCGCACGAGCGCCAGGCCTTCATCGAGCGGGCTTCGGCGGGCGACCCGGCGCTGCGCGCCGAACTCGGCACCCTGGTGGCCGCCGCCGGCGCGGCGGAGAGCCTGCTCGACGAACCTGCTGCCGACACCGCCGTCGAGGCACCGCCGCACCAGCCGGCGCCGCCCGGCATCGGCCGCCGCGTCGGTGCCTACCGCCTGCTGTCGCTGCTGGGCAGCGGCGGCATGGGGCAGGTCTACCAGGCCGAGCGGGCCGACGGCCAGTACCACCAGCAGGTGGCGGTGAAGCTCATGCACCAGGGGCTCGAGCGAGCCGGGCTGGAGGCGCGCTTCAAGGCCGAGCGGCGCATCCTGGCCAGCCTGGACCACCCGCACCTGGCCAAGGTGATGGACGGCGGCATCACCGACGACGGCGTGCCCTACTTCGTGATGGAGCTGGTGGCCGGGGAGCCCATCGACGCCTATTGCCATGCGCGGTCCTTGCCCGTGGAGGAGCGGTTGCGCCTGTTCCGCACGGTGTGCCAGGTGGTGCACTACGCGCACCGACAGGGCGTGGTCCACCGCGACCTGAAGCCGGCCAACATCCTGGTCACGCGGGACGGCGTGCTCAAGCTGGTGGACTTCGGCATCGCAAGGCAGATCACCGCACCGGCGCCGGAGACCGTCGCGCTGCCCCGGGTCATGACCCTCGAATACGCCAGTCCGGAGCAGGTGCGCGCCGAACCGGCCACGCCCGCCAGCGACGTTTTTTCGCTCGGCGTGGTGCTGTACAGGCTGCTCAGCGGCACCGGCCCCTACCCTGCGGGCGCCGCCGGCAGCGACTACGAGCTTTCAAAGGCGATCTGCGAAACCGAGCCCGCGCCGCCGAGCCAGAGGGCCTCCGAGCGGCCGCTGCGCAAGCGTCTGCGCGGTGACCTGGACGCGGTGGCCCTGATGGCGCTGCGCAAGAACCCGGCACACCGCTACCCCAGCGCCGAAGCCCTGGCCGACGACGTGTTCCGCCATCTCGAAGGGTTGCCGGTGCAGGCCCGCCGCGGCGCCTGGAGCTACCGCGCCGGGCGCTTCGTGCTGCGGCACCGCGCGGCCGTGGGCGCGGCGCTCGTGGCCAACCTGGCACTGGTGGCAGGGTTGAGCTTTGCCGCCTACCAGGCCTATGAAGCGACCCACCAGCGCGCGCGCGCCGAGCGGCACTTCGCCAGCGTGCGCAAGCTGGCCAACGTCTTCATCTTCGACGTGTACAAGGCCATCGAGCGGGTGCCCGGCTCGCTGGTGGCGCGCAAGAAGCTGCTGGACACCGCCATCAACTACCTCGAGGAGCTGCGGCCCGATGCCAGCGCCGACCCGGCGCTGCAGCTGGAGCTGGCGGCCGGGTACCGGCAGGTGGGCGACATCCAGGGCGCCTCCAGCATGTCCAACTTCGGCCAGCGTCCGAAGGCGATGGAAAGCTACAGGCACGCCCAGCAGCTGGCCGGCGCCCTCGCCGTTGCGGGCAACCCGCACCGCCTGAGCGCCATGCACGAGCTGGTGCTGCTGCACACCCGCATCGGCGGCCTGCTGGACGACGAGGCCAAGTTCGCCGAGGCACAGGCCACGCACGAAGAAGGCGTGCGCATCGCGCGCGCGCTCACCGCGGCCGCGCCGGCAAACGCCGCCTACCAGCGTGCGCTCGGCAACCAGTACATCTACCTCGCGCAGATGTACTTCCACAACGACGACGACACCCGCTTCCACGAAACCTCGAAGCTGGCCGAAGAGCAGCTGAAGACGGTGCTCTCGCTGATGCCGCAGGACGTCGACGTGGTGGCCAACCTGGCCGCGGTGTACGGCTTGCGCGGCCTGCAGCTGATGGGCGAGGACCTGGCCCCCGAGCAGCAGGCCAGGGGCCTGGCCGAGATCCGCAAGGGCATCGCCGCGATGGCTCCCGCCTACGAGCGCAACCCCGACCACCTCGTGCTCGCGCCCAACTACGCCAAGATGCTGGGCCACGCCGGAGACGCGCTGCTGCGCATGGGCCGTCGGGCCGAGGCGGTCGAATTCCAGCGCCGGTCCCTCGAGATCGAGCAGCGGCTGCTGCTGCGCAGCCCCAACGACGTGCGCTCCATCAAGGGCGTCGGCGAGGCGCAGGCTTCGCTGGCCGAAACCTTGATCGACATCGGTGACGCCGACGGCGCCGTGGCCGCAGCCGAGGCCGCGGTGCGGGTGCATGGGCGGCTGCCGCCGACCGAACTGCAGAGCGTGCGCACCGAGTACTACGTCGGCTGGGCACTCTACGTCGCCGGCAACGCACTGCACCTGCGTGCCCGGCAGGGTCGGGAGCCCGCACACAGGCAGGCCGACCTGCGCGCAGCCTGCCAGCGATGGCGCGAGGCGCTGCCGGTGCTCCAGGCCAACCATGAACGGCAGGCGATTCCCGACGACCGCGACGGCCCGCAGACGGTGCGCGATGCGCTGAAGCGCTGCGCCTGAGCGGCGGTTCGCCCGAGAACACGCGTTCGGACAACGACCCGTCCGCACGCAGGCGTATCGAACTGCAACTTCGTGAGCTTTTCACGTTTCGATTTCCGCATATGAAAGGTATCGAGCGTAGGAGCGACAGGAGGTCGCAGTGGGAATCGTCATGTGGTACGACGCGGTCCTGCCCCAGCGGCAGATGGCAGCCGCGCGCAAGACCGTCGCATCGACAACCAGCAAGCCGGGCATGAAAACAGCTTCGCCGGTCATGCTGCACGAGGAGCCCGCATCGGCAGGCCTGCCGCCGGGCAGCGTGCCGGCGCAGCCTTCGCTGCTGGCTTCGCTGCTGGCCGCCGAAAGCACCACCGAACGCCGCCGGGCGGTCAGCACGCTGGTGCATTCGCTGGGGTTCGAATGGCTCGGCTATGGCCGGCTCATCCAGCTGGGCACGCATGCCGTGCCGCTGTCGTTCTGCACGACCTACGCCGACCGGCGCTGGGCCGAGCGCTACTTCGGCGAGCGCTACCACGAAGAAGACCCGCGCCTGTCGGTCGCCTTGCGCTCCAGCCTGCCGGCCGTGTGGTGCATCGACCAGCTGGCCGCGCAGGCCGCGGGCAGCGTGGCCGAGTCGCGGCTGCGGCGTTTCGTGGCCGAGCTGGCCGAGACCGGCATGCGCAGCGGTGTGCTGTTCGCGCTGCCTGCGGCCTCGGGACCCGAACGCCACTTCATCAGCCTGCTGTCGCGCACGCCCGGTGCGGCCTGGATGGGTGACGGGCTGCTCGGCCAGGTGCTCACGCTGTCGCTGTGCCTGCATGAGTTCTATTCGCGCTATGCCGGCGCGCCGCAGGCCGCCGAGGCGCCCGCCGTGCAGTCCCCCAAGCTCACGCCGATCCAGCGCGACATCCTGGCGTGCGTGTCGCTCGGCATGGGCGACAAGGAAATCGCCGCGCGCCTGAGCCTCACGCTGCACAACGTGGACTACCACATGCGCCAGCTGCGGCGGCGTTTTGCGGTGCGCAACCGGGTGCAGCTGATGCAGGCCGCGCAGAACCTCGATCTTTCGGCGCCTGGCGCGGCTTGAAGCCACGGTCGCATTCGCCAGGCCTGCACGGCCGCGTGTGGACTCCCGACCCCGCTCTTCAGCGCTGCCCGCGCTGCGGAACTGCCCGGGGGATGGGGTAACGGTTGGTAAACCCCTGTGGCGCCATTGGCGACGTCATGTTTCCGCCATGACACATTGACCTGTCCGCACTACCTTGCCGCACCGCAACGATGACCAGGGTGTGGACGTGAACAAGAAAATCACCGAGAGCATGAACCGCGAAGGAACTCCCGACCCCTCGAGGCGAGCACTGTCCCTGGGGCTGGGGCTGTTCCCGATGCTTCCGCTGCTGCCGGGTTGCGGCGGGGCCGACGATGAACTCGGCCAGCCGCCGAGAATGCTGGGGCAAGGCGAGGACGGCGGTGCTTCGATGGAGGCGACAGCCGCGCCTGCCGGTTCCACTCCTGCCTCCGTCAGCGGCGTCTTCCGCCACCCTGGGCTGCTGGTCACCGAAGACGACTTCACACGCATCCGCGCGCACATCAAGGCAGGCAAGGAGCCTTGGACGACCTGGTGGAACACGCTGTGCGCCGATCGCTTCTCCAGCCTGGACGCCCGGCCCTTCCCGCTGCCGGCCGTCTACCGGCTCGACAACAGCAAGCATGCGATGTATGTGGACATCCGGCGCGCCTGGTACCTGACGCTGCGCTGGAAGCTGTCCGACCCGCAAGACACGCGCTACGCCGACAAGGCGGTGGAGTTCCTGGACGCCTGGGCCAACACGCTGAAAGTGGTCGGAACGGTGCCGCCCGGATCGACCGCCTCCGACGACCACACCTTCATCATCATGGCCGGCATACAAGGCCATCAGTGGGCGCAAATTGGCGAGATCCTGCGCACCTACAAGGGCTGGGCACCGGCGAACCTGAAGCGTTTCCAGGAAATGCTGCTCACCGTCTTTGCCCCGATCTCGTCGGCGATGCTCAGCAAGGCCCCCATCGGATCGCATGCGAACTGGGACATGGCCTCGCTGTGCGGCGCGCTGTCCATCGGCGTGTTCTGCGACAAGCCTGAGCTGTACCGGCAGGCCTGCGACTACTTCGCCGGCAACAACCGCGGCCGGCTCATGAGCTTCGGCAACGCCTCCCTGGTGCACGGGGTGTACTACATGCACCCGGGCCACCTGGGGCAGTGGGAGGAAAGCGGCCGCGACCAGGGACACTCGACGCTGGGCATCTCGCTGGGCGGCAGCCTGATGGAGATGGCCTGGAACCAGGGCGACGATCTCTACGGGCTGCACAACAACCGTTTCCTGGCGGCGGCCGAGTACGTGGCGCGCTCCAACCTGCTCGACGAGAACGGCAAGACCTACCCGATGCCGTACGTGCCCGAACACAATCCGACGCAGCCCCACACGGCGTTGTGGACGCAGGTGAACCAGTCGTTCCAGCACCGGCGCAACGCCTGGGAGCCGATCTACAACCACTACGTCAACCGCATGGGGCTGGCTGCGCCGAACGTCGCGCGCATGGTGGTTTGGTGCGAGCCGAACTACGGAGGCAACAGCGACGACGTCGCGTACCCGACGCTCATCCACCGTCGGCCGGCCTATGCCGGGCCGATGAAGCCGCCCTCTGGCCTCACGGGCCATCTGCACGATGGCCGCGTTCTGCTGTCGTGGTGGGGCAGCGTGGGGGCGACGGCGTATGCGGTCAGGCGCAGTTCCCGGGCCAACGGTTCCTTCATGCACCTGGCCACGGTGGCGGCCAACGAGTTGCTCACCTTCACCGATGCGCCGCCCGACGGCGTGTGGTTCTACCAGATCACGGCGCAGGGCCCAGGCGCCCCGAGGGCCGGCTCCAACGTGGTTCGCGTCGCGGTGCCCGGCGAGGCCCGGCTGTCGATGCCGCTGAACGACCCGAATGGCACCGGCACCGTCGGCGCGCTGCTGACCCCCGCTGGCACCAGCATGGCGGTGGAGGGCCTGCTGCTGGGCGGCGCCACCTGGGGCGAGGGGCGCCGCAACGACAAGGCCATCGTCTTCGACGGCAAGGAGTCGGGCTTGCAGTTGCCCGCGGGCGTGTTCAGGGACCTGGACGACTTCACCGTCTCGATGTGGGCCTTTTCGAATCCGCCGGTGCCCTGGAACACCTGCCTGCTCTTCGCCGGGAACGACGCCTATTCCTTCATGCGCATCACGCCGAAGGCGGGCCGCGGAATGCGCTTCGGGATCTGCGGCGCCACCTCCCCCAACGACGAGAACCCGCAGGTCCTCGAAGCACCTTGGTTCATGCCTATCCGCCGCTGGGTCCACGTGGCGGTCACGCTGCGCGGCAACATCGGGCGGCTGTACGTCGACGGCACGGAGGTGGTCAAGTCAGAACACATGCGGCTGTCGCCGCGTCAGGTGGGAGATCAGGTGGCCTTCCTCGGGCGAGGCTGGGGGCTTCCGTCGTTCAACGGCCGCATCCAGGACTTCCGCGTGTACTCGGGCGCGCTGAGCGCCGTGCAGGTCGCAGCGCTGGCGCAGTGACGCGGGGGCCGGTCGGGCCGGTTCCGGCGCCTCGCACCGGATTCGCCGCTGGTCAGGCCGCCAGGCTCTCCACCTCCCGCACCGCATTCACCAGCTGCACCCGGTTGCGCGCGGCGAAACGCCGCCGCAGCTGGCGCATGTGGTAGTCCACCGTGTGCTCCGACAGCTTCAGGTGATAGGCGATCTCCTTGTCGCTGCGGCCCTGGATCAGGTAGTTGAGGATGTGCTGCTGCGTGCGCGGCATGCCGGCAACGTTGCCGGGCTTTGCCGTCGGCGCGGGGCCGCGGTGCGCCAGGCATTCGTGCACGCTCAGCGCCAGCGTGAGGGCCTGGCCGAGCACGCTGTCGACGATCCACTGCCGGTTCGGCGAACTCGACATCAGGCTGATCACCGTGCGTTCGTGGGGGCGCGCCGGTGACGCGAGGCTGAAGAACACGCCGCTCCTGATGCCGCTGTCGCGGAAGTCGTCGAGGAAACGGCGCCGGTGCGCAGTCAGCGGCACGCTGTTGACCGGCGTCGCGAGGTGGTCGATGTCCCACAGCAGTGGCAGGCTGGAGCACGGCGCGTCCTGGTGGCGCGAATCGACCTCGTAGTGGCGCTCGTCGAAATAACGACGCGTCCATGCCGGATGGCCATAGCTGGTGAAGAAGCTCTGCGGCACCGAGCGCGAGCGGTGCTGGCACACGGTGCCGTAGCCCAGCCACTCGAAGCCGATGGCATGCAGCATCGCGCGCACCAGGCGCTGCCGTTCCTCGCCGCTGCTGGCACACAGCAGGTCGTTCACCACGCTCGGCATGCGGGGCCGTTGCGCGCCGCCGTGCGGCGGCGACAACAGGTCCTGCTCCGCATACAACACCGGCGTGGCCGATGCGCAGAAGGTCAAGTCTTCGCCTTTCATGGCTGCCCGCCTTTCGGATGAGGATTCAGAAGAACAAGGTCAGCTCCGGACGGCCACGACGGAGACGCCGTGGTCGGCGAGATGCAGGCTCACCGGCGCCCCGCGCGAGAGCGGCTGCTTCACGTCGGGCGACACGACGAAGATGTCACCCAGCAGGCTGCCGAGGGTGTACTCCATGACGCTGCCCACGTAGGTCTGCTTGACGACCCGCGCCGCGAGTCCCGAGTTGCTCACCGGCCCGATGACCCAGGCCTCGGGCCGCACCGCGATCTTCACCGGGCCGGGTTGCACCGGTGTGGCAGGCCGGATCGACAGCGACCCGAGCGACACCTGGCCATCGGGCTGGCACACGCCGTCGAACAGCATCGCCTCGCCCATGAAGCCGGCCACGAACTCGGACTGCGGCGACTCGTACAGCTCATGCGGCGTGCCCGACTGTGCGATCACGCCCTGGTCCATCACGATGATCTGGTCGCTCACCGCCAGGGCCTCGCTCTGGTCGTGGGTGACGTAGGCCACGGTGAGCGACAGGCGCTGCTGCAGCGAGCGGATCTCCTCCCGCATCGAGCGGCGCAGCCGCGCGTCGAGGTTCGACAGCGGTTCGTCGAACAGCAGCACCGCCGGCTCCAGCGCCAGCGCGCGGGCCAGCGCCACACGCTGCTGCTGGCCGCCCGAAAGCTCGCTCGGCATGCGGGCGTCGAGCCCGCGCAGGCCCACCGTCTCGAGCATCACCGCGGCCTTGGCGCGGGCCTGGTCCACCGGCAACCCCGACATGCGCAGCCCGTACGACACGTTCTCGATCACGTTCATGTGCGGGAACAGCGCATAGCTCTGGAACACCAGGCTCACGTTGCGCTGCGCCGGCCCGAGCGTGGTGACGTCGCGGCCGTCGATGAAGATCTGCCCCGACGTGGGCGACTCCAGCCCCGCGATCATGCGCAGGGTGGTGGTCTTGCCGCAGCCCGACGGCCCGAGGATGGTGGTGAGGCTGCCCTTTTCCACCCCGAAACTGATGTTGCGCACGGCCAGCGGCGAGTCCACCGAGGAGCCGTAGCGTTTGGAGACGTTGCGGAATTCGATGCCGTACATCGTTGTCGTTCCTTCCTGGGAGTCAGTCAGAGTGCGCGCTGCGGCGCGAGCGCCGGCTGTGCCGGGGCGGTTTCGGCGGCGGCCACCTCGCGCCGGCCGAGCTTGCGGTCGCCCACGAGCCATTGGATGGCGGCGGTGGCGAGCGCCATCAGCACGATGAGCGCCGTGCTGTACGCCAGCGCCACGCCGTAGTCGCCCTGCCCCACGCGGCCGATGATGAAGGTGGTGGCCAGCTCGGTCTGCGCGGTGACCAGGAAGATCACCGCCGATACGGTGGTCATGGCCCGCACGAAGCTGTAGATCAGCGAGGCCGCCACCGCCGGCTTGAGCAGCGGCAGCACCACGTTCCACAACGTGCGCACGGTGGAGGCGCGCAGCATCAGCGAGGCCTCGTCGAGCGACTTGTCCAGCTGCCTGAAGGCGGCCGAGCCGGCGCGCACGCCCACCGGCAGGTTGCGGAACATGAAACACATCACGATGATGAGCCCGCTGCCGGTGAGCTCGAACGGCGGTACGTTGAAGGCGAGGACGTAGCTCACGCCCAGCACCGTGCCCGGAATGGCAAACGCCATCAGCGCAGAAAACTCGAACGCGCCCTGCCCGCGGAACTGCAGCCGCGCCAGCAGCCAGGCGATCAGCAGGCCCAGCCCGGCGGTCAGCGGCGCGGCGGCGGCGGCCAGCTTCACCGTGGTGAACAGCGAGTCCCAGGCGATGCCCTGCCAGACGAGCGAGCCGCCCTCGACGGCGATGCCGAACGCATTCTGGAAGTGCGCCAGCGTGGGCGAGTAGTTGCGCCCCCAGGTCTGCACGAAGCCGCCGCTGAAGGCGAACAGGTAGACCACCAGGGTGAAGGCCAGCCACGGGATGGCCACCGCCAGCGCCACGCGACGCAGGCCGTCGGGCAGCCGCATCGAGATGCCCGCATCGCCCTTGCCCGACACGGTGGTGAAGTTGCGCTTGCCGAGCACGCCGCGCTGCAGCGCGAACACGCCCAGCGCGAACAGCGTGAGGATCCACGCCAGCGCCGCGGCACGCCCCTGGTCGAACTGCGCGCCCACGATGGCGAAGAAGATCTCGGTGGAAAGCACCGAGAACTGCCCGCCGGCCACGATGGGGTTGCCGAAGTCGGCAATGCTCTCGATGAAGCCCACCAGGAAGGCGTTGGCCAGCCCCGGCAGCATCAGAGGAAAGGTCACATGGCGGAAGGTGCGCCACGGACTCGCGCGCAGCGTCTGCGAGGCTTCCTCGAGCGAGGGGCTGATGCCTTGCACCACGCCGCGCACGATGAGGAAGGCGATCGGCGTGAAGGCGAACAGCTGCGCGAGCCACACCCCGAACCAGCCGTAGAACCAGCGCCCCGGCGTGATGCCGAAGGCCCATTCGAGGAACTGGTTCACGAGCCCGGCGCGGCCGAACAGCAGGATGAGCCCGAGCCCGACCACGAACGGCGGCGTGATGATCGGCAGCGGCGCGAGCAGCCGCAGCACCCGGCGCACGCGCGAGTCGCTGCGGTCTTCGATCAGCGCGAGCAAGGTGCCCAGCACCGTGGTGCTGGCGCCGGTGAGCACCGCCAGGAACAGCGTGTTCCAGGCCACGCCGCAGGCTGCGCCGGTGGTCACGCAGCCCAGGCCCCAGATGCGCTCGTTGGCGATGCGCGACCAGCCGGCGGTGAAGCTCCACTGGCCGCCCTCTTCGACGAAGGCACCGGCCAGCGCGCGCGTCACCGGAAAGGCCACGAACAGCAGCAGCAGGCTGCCGCTGGCGACCACCGCGCCCGAGACGAACAGGTCGCCCCGGAAAGCGCCCAGGCGCGCGAGGCCGAAGGCGATCTGCAGCAGCAGCGCCGCCAGCACCAGCGTCGCGCCCCAGCCGAAGCCGGGCTGTGTGGCCGGCTCGGCGCCGGCGAACCACGGCGCGAGCCAGGCGATGCCGCTGCCCTGCAGCCCGATGGCAAAGCCCTGGGCCAGCTCCGCGATGAGGCCCAGCACGCCGCTGGCGAGCAGCACCTGCCCCTGCATGCGCCCCGGCGCGAGCGCGGCCGCGGCCAGGCCGATGACCAGTGCCGCGGCGCCCCAGGCCAGCCAGCCGCGGCGATGCAGCAGCACCTGGGCCAGCGCCGAGGAGGTGTCGTGGCCGCCGGCCAGCTCACCCGGGCTCAGGGCGAACAGCCCCTCGGGCAGCTGGTACCAGGGCAGCAGCGCAAAGGCGGCCAGGCCCAGCAGCGCCCAGACGGCGATGGCCTTGTTGTTGCGAAAGTCCATGGCGTG
>CAMLNA010000066.1 GCA_946481025.1 uncultured Rivibacter sp. | reverse complement strand
TCGGCCGCAGCAACCTGCAGCAGGCCATCCCGGTCACCTTCGGCTACAAGATGGCGGGCCTGCTGTCGGCGATCCTTCGGCACCGCGAGCGCCTGGCGCAATTGAAGGAGCGGGTGCTGGTCGGCGAGTTCGCGGGCGCCGCCGGCACGCTGGCATCGCTGCAAACCGGCGCGATGGAAACGCAGGCCGCGCTGTGCGCCGAGCTGGGCCTGAAGCAGCCCGCGATCGCCTGGCACACCATCCGCGACAACATCGCCGAGACCGGGGCGCTGCTGGGCCTCATCGGCGGCACGCTGGGCAAGCTCAGCATGGACGTCAAGCTGATGATGCAGACCGAAGTCGCCGAGGTGTTCGAGCCGTATCACCATGGCCGGGGCAGCAGCAGCACCATGCCGCAGAAGCGCAACCCGATCGCCAGCTGCTACGTCCATGCCGCCATCAGCGTCGTGCGCCAGCATGCCGCCGCGCTGATGGACGCGATGGTGGCCGACCACGAGCGCTCGACCGGCCCCTGGGAGATCGAGTGGATCGTGCTGCCCGAGGCCTTCTGCCTGATCGCGGGCGCCCTGAAGCAGTCGCGCGCCGTGCTCGAAGGCCTGGAGGTCGATGCAGGCGCGATGAGGCGCAACATCGAAATGACCGGCGGGCTGGTGATGAGCGAGGCGGTGATGATGGGGCTGGGCCCCTGCATCGGCCGCGAATACGCGCACGACCTGGTGTACGACCTGTGCCGCGAATCGCTGGCGAAGCGCACGCCCCTGATCGACCTGCTGGAAGCGCACCCGGAGATCCGCTGCCACGTCGGCCGGGCCGAGCTCGAACGCATGCTCGACCCTGCCAACTACCTGGGACAGTCGGGTGTCATGGTGGATCGGGTGCTCGAGCGCATGGCGACGCCGGCCGCCTGAGGGCGCATGCCTACGGCTGCGGCCTGCACGGCACGTCCACGTGCTTGCAGCCGATGTCGTAGAGCAGCGGCTCGTCGGTCATGTTCGGATCGCCGTCGGCGAAGCGGGCCACCAGCCGCATGCGCCTGCCGGGCTCGTCGAAGCCGTGGGGCGTGCCGCGCGGAGCGCTCGTCACGGGCTGCTGCGCGGGTGAGAGGAAGGCCGACAGCCGGGCGGGCTGGCCCGCCGGCGCCGGGGCGACGTGGAAGCCTTGTGTGCCGGTTTCACCCGCATGGCAGCCGGAGCAGCTGCCCAGCGCGAAGCTGTGGACCTGGGCCTCGCTCAAGGACTTTCGCGTGCGCCACACGCTCGCTGCCGTGAAGCGCGCGAACTTGGCCCGCAGCTGCGTGTTGCCGTCATCGTCGACCTGGCCGTAGGGCAGCCTGCCGCAGATCGCCTTCAGCTCGGCGAGCTCGGTGTCTTCGAGGTTGCGCTCGCCCAGCGTGTAGCGCCATGCCATCGAGTTCGTGCTGCTCCACCACTCTTCGACGATGCGGTCGGCCAGCGTGGCCGACCGGCTGGCGCAGTCGAAGGGTTCTCGCCGGAGCTTGCGGGTGCTCAGCATCCAGTTGTCGTTCAGGTAGAACTCGCGGTACTCGAATTCATCGGTCAGGCCGCCTTGCTGGTCGCCGCCAGCGCCCAGGCCGACACGCACGCGCTCGCCGGTGCGGAACGCCAGGTTGTGCGAGGCATTGGTGCTGGCATTGATGAGGGCGCGGTCGAATCGCACGCCGTAGGCGGTCCAGCTGAGGATGGTGCGCAGCCGCGCGAGGTACTCCGGCGAGTTCAGCGGGTGGGCCGACAGCTCGTGCCACACCTGGGCCCACAGCTGGCGGCGCTGGCGCCAGTCGGCTTCGTCGACCGGGCCGTTCGCAAACACGAAGCCGTTGTCCAGGGTGATCGCGCCGTTGGCGCCTCTCTTCAGGGCCGGCAGCCGGTACTCAGCCGAGATCGTCATCGGCACCGGCGAGCCGTCGGGCAGCGTGCGGTCCACCGCAAACACGAGGCGCGCCTCGCCGAACCACCGGCGCTCGGCGCCGCCGAGGATGCCGCCGCCGCGCATGTCGAAGTCGCCGGCCAGGTCCAGCCGGTTGACCACCGCGATCAGGCGGAACGGCTCGATGCCGCGGTCGGGCTCGAAGGCGCCGTCGGCAAGGATCATGTTCCTGAAGGTGTTGTAGATGACCGGCACCGTGCCGACCTTGGCCTCGTCCGGGTCGGTGGCGCCCAGCGCGTTGTGCGTGTCCACGTCCCGGGCACCTCCCTTGAAGGGGTGCAGGGCAAAGAACTTCGGGTCGCGCTGCTCCTTGCCCCAGTCCGGGTGGTCCAGCGCGAGCTGGTTCAGGTTCCGGCTGACGGCATACAGCAGGGCGCCGAGCTTGAAGTCGGGTGCGATCCTGTCGAGCACCTGCGGGTCGGTGATGACGAAGCTGCGCTCGTATGAAACGGCAGGGGCGGATGCGGCGAGCGATTCCTTGGCCTGCTGGGCGCCTGCGGCCTGCGCATGCTCGTCCGGCGATGACCCGCCGCATGCGGCGAGCATCAGGCATGGTGCTGCCCAGGCGCACAGCGCCGCCCTGAATCGCGAGATCCTTCCTGTGGTCATGGCTTCCTCCTGAAGTGCTGTTCGAACTTGGAGGCGACATGGTTGTCGAACCCCGCGGCGGGCGGTGCCGCCAGCCTGGCAGGCTGCAGTGCGGGCCGGTTGAACAGCGGTTTTTCAGGCTTGAACGGTTTCGGTGTTCAACCGCGTGAGGCCGGGCGTGGCGGCGCCCGGCCCGCAGGAGCCGGTGTCTTGTGCTGCTCCCAGTCGATCAGCTTCAGCTCCCGCGCCCGCACCACCGCGCCCACCCGGGTACTCGCACCCAGCTTGCCGAAGATGTTCTTCACATGCCACTTCACCGTGGTGAGCGAGATCTGCGCGCGCGTGCTGATCTGCTGGTTGGTGAGGCCCTGGGCGAGCAGCACCAGCACTTCGAGTTCGCGGGTGGTCAGCGCATCGGCCGCGCCGGCCGCAGCCCTGGCATGCCCGCGCCCCAGCGCCGCGCCGAACACCCGTAGCACCCGTTCGGGCATGAGCCGGCGCATCTGCGGCACGTCCAGCGCGGCCACCAGCACCTGGTGGAATCGCGGGTTGTCGTCGAACCAGCTGCGCGAGGGCGCATGGCCCCGCGCACGCACCAGCGACTGGTGCAGGCAGAGCAGCGCCTCGTCCCGGGCGCCCGCGTCCCACAGGCAGCTGGCCAACGAGGCCTCCACCGCATGCAGGCGCAGCACATGGCCGGCGGCCTGGGCGCTGTCGCGCAACTGCTCCAGCACGGCCCGCGCCTCGTTGTGCCGCCACTCATGCGACAGGATGGCCGCCAGCGCCATGCCGCGGCGCTCCCAGGCCTCGTCGTAAGGGCGCGCCTCCGACCACTCCGACGCATCGTGCACGCCGAACTCCGCGGCGCACCGGCGCGCCCGTGCGGGCTCGCCCATCGCCAGCCACAGGCGGACCTTGTCGGCGCACACCTGTGCCGCGAAACGCCGTTCGCGGCTGCCTTCGAGCACGCCGTGCAGGAAGTCCAGCAGGCGCATCGCGCCGTCATGGTCGCCATCGGCGGCGCGCACGCGGGCCAGCGTGCGGGCGGCAGTGGCGAGCGTTTCATAGGTGCCGCCGGCTTCGAGCAGCGGCAGGACCTCCTCGCACAGGCTGCGGGCCTCGGCCAGGCGGTTGGTCTCGTAGCGCACCAGCGCCAGCGCGGTGGCCGCGTTGGCCCAGGCGGCATTGCGCGGCCCGTTGCGCGCCCCGGCCCACAGCTGCTCGACCCGCCGCGAGGCCGAGCCGAAGTCGCCCTTGGCGCGTTCCACCAGCGCGAGCACGCTGCTGGCATATCCCACCCCATACGGGCTCATCGGCGCAAGGATCTCCTTCGCGTGCATGGCCTGGCGCCACGCGGCGTCGAAGCGGTGGCGGCAGAACATGGCATAGGCGCGGCTCACCAGCTGCAGGCCGCGCAGGCCGGCCTCGCCGTCGCCATCGTCCGCGGCAGGGCCTTCGTCGGGCAGGGCTTCAGGTTCGCCGCTCAGCACCTGCAGGATCTGCTGCAGCGTGCGCAGCTGGAACGCCGAGGGCGCGCCGGTGCGGGCATGTGCCTGTTCCAGCAGGCGCAGCATCGCGCGGGCCTGGTCGAATCGGCGGGCGAGGGTCAGGCAGGTGGCGTAGCTCACGCCGAGTGCGGGCCGGGCGGCGAACTGCTCGCTCGGCAGTTTCTCGCACCAGCGCAGCACCTCTGCGATGTCGCCGGTTTCCTGCCAGCGCTGGGCGGCGCGCTCCATCAGTTCCGCACACCAGCTCGGCCGGCCGGAGGCAAAGGCATGCGGCAGCGCCTCGGCAAAACGCTGCTGCCCGGCATACCAGCGGCTCGCACGCTCGTGCAGCGTTCGCTTGCGCGCCGGGTCGGCAGCAAGGCGGCTGCGCAGGAAGCCGTGAAACAGCGGGTGGTAGCGGAAGGCGAGGCCGTGCTGGTCCTGCGCCGTCACGAAAAGCTGCCCGCGCTCCAGCTGCTCCAGCACGGCCTGCGAGCCGTCGCGAGCCATCAGCGCATCACACAGCTCGCCGGTCATGAGGTCGACCACGCTGGTGGCGACCAGGAAGTCCTGCAGCCGCGGCGGCTGCTCGCGCAGCACCTCGCCGTCGAGGTAGGTGGCCACCTCCACATGCCCGCCGTCGAAGTCGCCGTCAGCGGCGGCCAACGCGCCCGGCCGGCGGGCCATCGCCAGCAGCCCCAGCTTCACGCCGGCCGCCCAGCCCAGGGTGGCGTCGAGCAGGCGCTCGGCCTCGGCGCGGCTGGGTGCCTCACCCATCAGCTTGCGGCCCAGCTGGGCCAGCTGCGCGGCGTCGAAGGCAAGGTCACCGCCGTCCAGCACCTCGAGCTGGTCGCGCAGGCGCCAGGCCGACAGGTGCAGCCCGGGCAGGCAGCGCCCGGCCAGCACCCAGTGCACCCCGGGTGACGAAGCGGCCAGCAGGGCATCCACCAGCCGCAGGCACTGCGGGTCCTGCACGCGGTGGAAGTCGTCGATCACGAACACCAGGTCGCCGCCGCGCTGCGCGAGCAGGGCGGCCAGGGCTTGCTCCGGATCGTCCGGCGCAGCGGGCAGGGCCGGGGTCTGCGGGTCCGCTTCTGCCAGGCCGTCCAGCAGCCGGGCGGCCAGCGCGTGCGCGGCCACGGGCGGGTGTTCCAGCGAAAGCCACACCGCCAGCCGGCGTTGCCGGCTGTGGCGGAACCACTGGGTGAGCAGCGTCGTCTTGCCGGAGCCGGCGGGAGCCGCCACCACCACCAGCCGCAGCTTGGAGGCGGCGTCCAGCCGCGCCATCAGGGCCGGGCGCGTCACGCTCGAAAGGGCCAGCAGCGGGGGCTCGGTCTTCATCTCGGCATCGCGGGCGAGCGGAAGGTGCAACCGATCGTGTCCGGGCCGGGGGAACGCTGGGCCGCCGGCCGGGGTGGGGCGCGAGTGTAGCGGAGGCCCGCGGCGGCCACGGATGCGATGGACGCAGCCGCCGGCGGGGCCGGGGTGCACACGTGCGGCCCCTCCCTTGGGAGGGGGCGCCGCCCGGGGCCCCTCCCTACGATGCCCGCCGGGCAGCCGGGCCCCGCACGGGCGTCCGTCGGCTCCACCCCACCACAAGAGAGACAAGGAGACACCATGCACTCGCTTCCCATGCCGCGGTGCCGGGGCTTCGCCTCGGTGAACCTGCTGCTGCTTCTGCTTCTGGCCCTGGCCGCTGCCCTTGCGCACGGCCCGGCGGCCGCCCAGTCACCTTCCTTCGTGCAGTTCGAAAGCGGCCCGGTGCGGCCGATGGCCCTGTCCCCCGACCGCACGAAGCTGTTCGTGGCCAACACGCCCAACAACACGCTGGAGGTCTTCAACATCACCGATGCAGGCCTGCAGCTGGCCGCACGGGTGCCGGTGGGACTGGAGCCGGTGGCCGTGGCCGCGCGCAGCAGCACCGAGGTGTGGGTGGTGAACCACCTGTCCGACAGCGTGAGCATCGTCGAGCTCGGCGGCACGCCGCGGGTGGTGCGCACCCTGCTGGTGGGGGACGAGCCGCGCGACGTCGTGTTCGCCGGCAGCCCCGAACGTGCGTTCATCACCACGGCGCATCGCGGCCAGCACCGCAGCGACCCGTCGATCGCCGGCGTGCCCGGCGCGGGCGACCCGCAGCTCACCACGCCGAGCATCGGGCGGGCCGACGTGTGGGTGTTCAACCCGGCGAGCCTGGGCGCCGCCGTGGGTGGCGTGCCGCAGCGCATCCTCAGCTTCTTTGCCGACACGCCGCGCGCGCTGGCGGTGAGCCCCGACCGGGCCACCGTCTATGTGGCGGCGTTCAAGTCCGGCAACCAGACGACTTCGGTGCTGCAGCCCCTGGTGTGCACCGGGTTCAACCCGAACCTGCCCTGCATCGGCGAGAACGGCAAGATCATGCCCGGCGGCAACCCCGGGCCGAAGACCAACTTCGAAGGCAGGAAGGCGCCCGAGGTGGCCTTGATCGTCAAGTACAACAAGGCCAGCGGCAAGTGGGAAGACGAGCTGCGCCGCAACTGGAACAACGCGGTGCAGTTCCGCCTGCCCGACCTGGACGTGTTCGCGGTGGACGCCAATTCACTGGCCACCAAGGCGGCCCATGCCGGCGTGGGCACGGTGCTCTTCAACATGGTGACCAACCCGGTGACCGGCAAGGTGTACGTGTCCAACACCGAAGCGGTGAACGAGGTGCGCTTCGAAGGCCCTGGCACCTATGCCGGCCACACCGTGCAGGGCAGGCTGGCCCAGACCCGCATCACGGTGATCTCGGGCAACACCGTGGCGCCGCGCCACCTCAACAAGCACATCGACTATTCGAAGCTGCCGGGCAACCCGTCGTTCGACTGGACCATGAAGCAGCATTCGCTGGCCACGCCGCTGGACATGGCGGTCACCGCCGACGGCCGCACGCTCTACGTGGCGGCCTTCGGCTCCAGCCGCATCGGCGTGTTCGACACCGCCGAACTCGAGAACGACAGCTTCAACCCGCGCACCGCGAGCGCCCGCTACATCGAAGTGGGCGGCGGCGGACCGAGCGGCCTCGTGCTCGACGAAGCCCGCGGACGGCTGTACGTGAGCACGCGTTTCGACAACGCGGTGAAGGTGGTGGACCTGGCCACGCGCGGCACCACGTCGTCGGTGGCGATGAAGAACCCGGAGCCCGCCTCCGTGACCACCGGCCGGCCATTCCTGTATGACGCGCGGCGCTTCTCGGCCAACGGCGAAGCCTCGTGCGCGAGCTGCCACATCTTCGGCGACATGGACGACCTGGCCTGGGACCTGGGCAACCCGGACGACCGGGTCACCAACAACCCGATCACCAAGAACCTGGCGTCGCCCACCGAGATCGCGCTGGGCAAGATCCTGTTCGGCGTGAAGTCGCCCGTCAACGGCAGCGACAACGCCAACGAGTTCCATCCGATGAAAGGGCCCATGACCACGCAGACCCTGCGCGGCATGCGCAACTCCGGCGCGATGCACTGGCGCGGCGACCGGGCCACCGGCCTGTTCGGCAGCAGCGGCACCGACAGCGTGCTGTCGTTCAAGAACTTCGCGGTGGCGTTCGAGGGGCTGCTGGGCGGCACGGCGCCGCTGTCCGAAGCCGAGATGCAGAAGTTCGCCGACTTCCAGATCCCGGTGATGATGCCGCCCAACCCGATCCGCAGGCTCGACAACTCGCTCACCGCGCCGCAGCAGCGGGGCCGCAACTTCTACGTCGGCTCGCGGCCTTCGGACGGCATCGACCTCGGGCCGCTGGGAAGCTTCGTCTCGGGGCAGACCGCCTTCAACTGCGAAGGCTGCCACCGGCTCGACCCGGCCAGCGGCTTCTTCGGCACCGGCGGGCGGGCCAGCTTCGAGGGCATCACGCAGATCGTGAAGATCCCGCAGCTGCGCAACATGTACCAGAAGGTCGGCATGTTCGGCTCGCCGAAGGTGAACTTCTTCGGCGCGCCCGACACCGGCTTCCTGGGCGACCAGGTGCGCGGCTTCGGCTTCGTGCACGACGGCGCGGTGGACACGCTGTTCCGCTTCTTCACCGCCAAGGTGTTCAACCCGCAGCTCACGGTGGGCTTCCCGATCATCAACCCCGACGGCACGCGGCGCGACGTGGTCGACTTCATGATGGCCTTCGACAGCGACCTCGCGCCCATCGTGGGGCAGCAGGTCACGCTGACGAGCGGCAACGCTGCGGCGGTGTCGGCCCGCATCGACCTGCTGATGCAGCGCGCACGCACGCCGTTCACGTCGAAGGAGCTGGGCGGGGCGGTGACGGAGTGCAGCCTGGTGGCGCGGGTGGTGGAAGGCGGTGTGTCGCGCGGCCTGATGTACGACGGCGCGCGCCGCGTGTTCGTGGCGGCCGACGGCAGCCAGCGCAGTGAAGCGGCCGTGCGGGCACTGGCGTCCACGCCCGGCCAGGAGGTCACCTACACCTGCACGCCGCCGGGTTCCGGCGCACGCATCGCCTTCGACTCCTGAAGGCCGGCATAGGCCCGGCTGCCGGCGTCGCCGGCGCGCGGGCCGGCCGGCCACACGGCCATCCGCTGGCGAGGCACCGGGGCAGCAGCTTCCACCACTCCGGGGAGGTGCTGCCTCGTTCGCACCTCCTGCAGACACTGTCGAAGAAAAGCCATGGTGCCTCCCAAAGAGCCCGGCTGGACCACGAGACAAACTTAGTCCACCGGTCGCGGGAAGGCTCCCTCCCATCGGGGGGTGGGATGACTTTTGGCCAGCCGCTTCGAGCAATGCTCCACAGCCGGGCGGGGCGAGGCCCCGGAAATGAGGGGAATTGGGGGGATGCGCAAGCGGGCCGTCACCCCTACATTGGGGGCGGGCGAAGTTCGAAAGGATGACGCCCCCTGCTTTTCCTCCCTGAGCAGGTGCCTCAGCGTGATGACAGCGATGAGGCATTCCAGCCTCGGCTTCCTTGCGAAGCCGGGGCTTTTTTGTCGCTCAGCGCGAGGCCGCCGCCGGGCTGGCCAGCGCCGCGGCGCCGGCTTGCACCTGCTGCTCGAACCAGCGGGTGAACAGCGGGTGCGGCGCAAAACCTTCGCCCAGCTCGAACGACAGGCCTTCGAGGAAGCGGCGCTCCGGGCCGGTGCCATTCGTTCGCGCAGGAATCACGATCGCGCGGCCGCCGTCCTTGCCGGCTTCCTGCACCATGTCGCGCACCCGCTGGATCCAAGGCGCCCGCTTGTCGGGCCAGTCCTCGCGCCAGGTGGCGTAGCGGATCGCACGGAAGGCCGGTGCCCCGGGAGCCGCCTTCATCTGAGCTGCCAGCTGCTCCAGGATGCCGACCCACTGCTGGTTGCGCTGGTCGCTGCCGGTGCCGTGGGCGACGAGGATCACGGTTTCCTTGCGCGGCTCGCGCGAGAGGGCGCGGGCGCGCTCGAGCAGGGTGGCCGCGAACAACGGTGCGGCTTCCACGCCGCCGACGGTGGCCAGCGCCAGCGGCGTGTTGATGCGTGCGGGCGGGAAGGCGGCATCGTGGCCGCCGTGGCCGTGGTCGTCGCCATGACCGGCATGACCGCCGCCATGACCGCCGTGCGAATGGCCGGCCGCAGGCGCCGCGGCCGATTCGACGTCGCTGCCGATCATGCGTTCGACGTCGCCCTTGAACGACGACTCGAGCCCGAACACCCGCACGATCACCGCGGCACGAGCGCCGCGCTTTTCAAGGCGGCGCACGGCCCGCTCGACCAGCGGCTGGTCGGCCATCGAGAACACGTACTCCATCGGGTAGCGCGCCTCGAGCGGCGCCACCGCCTGGCGCATCGTCTCGTTCCAGTGGTAGTCGGAGCCATGCGCGAGCAGGATCACGCCCAGCTCGCCGGGTGCCAGCGCGGCATGGCGGTTCGCCTCGCGGGCCATCCAGGTGGCGAGCCACTGTTCGGGGCCGCGGCGCGACTGCAGCAGTTCGGCACCCTTGGGCAGCTCGCCCTTCAGCTCGGCATCGAAGGACATCATGCCGTCGAGCCGGCGGCCGAAATGGAAGGGCACCACGACCACGCGTCCATCGCCGCCGGCCGCGGCGTCCTGCAGCGCCTTGCGCGACGCGGCGCGCAGCGCTTCGCGGTCGCCCGTGCGCGCGTCGGTCCACACCACCGCCTGCACGCGTGCGAACCCGAAACCTTCGGAGGCCTTCTGCGCGATGCGCTGCCAGTCCTGCGCGAGGGTGCGCCGGGCCGCGGCGCCGGCGTCGGTGGTGTAGCCCACCACCACCACGCGAGCCTGCTGCGGGTGGTGCACGCCGCGCAGCTGGTCGGCCAGCGCCTCCACAGCGAAGTAGCTGTCGCCGAAAGGCCGGGCGAATTCGGCGGGCAGGGCGCCCCTGGCCAGCATGGTTTTCACCTGCTGCCACTTCGCGTCGGCTCCCGACATGAACACCGGCAGCACGACCAGCCGCTTCGCGCCGCCGGCCGCCAGCCGGCTGACGGCCGCATCGAGCGTGCCCTTGGTGCGGTCGTCCGTGGCGATCACCAGCTCGGCGGGGCGTCCCGCGGCAAAGCCGTCGAGCGCGTCGCGGATCTCTTCATTGCCCTGGAAGCCGCGATCGGCAGCCACCGCGAGGTAGGCCGTGTCGGAGGCCGCCGCAGGGCGCGGCGCCTGGGGCTGCTGGGCGTTCACGCCACCCGTCGCAGCGCACAGGCCGAGCGTCAGCGCGCCGAGCCAGCGTGGCCAGCGCCATGGTGAAAGAAGGTTCATGGGGTGCTCCTTGTCGTCGTCCAGGTTCAGAAGGTCTGTTCAAGGCGGGCTGCCACGTTGCGCCCGGGCTGTGAATAGAAATCCACGCCCGCCGGGTTGCGCGCGTCGGCCTGGCGGATGTCGCCCCACAACCAGTATTTCTTGTCGAACAGGTTGTTCACCGACAGCGAGACGCGCGAGCCCTTCCACGGCCGCCACCACGCGCCCAGGTCCACCACGCCGTAGCCGGCGGGGCGGAACCAGGGGGAGGGCGTGGTGCCGCTGTTGTCGTTGACACGCTTGACCCGCTCGGCCGCCCGCAGGCGCGCCTCGGCGCCCCAGGGGCCGGCCTCGTGCGCGAGGCCGAGCGACAGGCGCGCCGGCTCGACGGTGTCGAGCGGCTGGCCGGTCTGCTGGTCGCTGCCGCGGGCCATGGCCACGGCGCCATCGAGGCGCCAGCGCGGCAGGAAGTCCCAGGCGACACGGGCCTCGGCGCCATGGATGCGCACCTTCGACAGGTTCACCGACATGAAGGTGGAGCCCAGAGCGGCAATGCAGTTCGGGTCGGCCGGGCAGTCGAGCCGCGCGGTGGCGATGAAGTTGCGATACCGGTTGTCGAAGGCCGCCACCTGGCCGCGCAGGGTTTCGGTGTTGAAGCGCAGGCCCAGCTCGACGCTGGTGCTGGTTTCCGGTTCGAGCGCCGGGTTGGGGCTGGTGCCGTAGCTTTGCGCCGGGTTGCGGAAATGCCCGTTCACCTCCTCGTAGCTGGGAGCACGGAAGCCGCGCACGAGCTGACCGTAGCCGGCCAGGGCGGGAGTGAACTGCCAGTTGGCCGCGATCTTGGGCGACAGCGCACTGTCGGTCTGCGACACCGCCTGCTTGCCGATGGCACCCAGCACCGCCTGCGACAGCGCGTCGCCGGTGTCCGGCCGCAGCGCGCGCCAGTCGTAGCGCAGCCCCGGCGTGAGCGACAGCGCGCCGCCGGCCAGGCCGTCGATCTCGTCCTGCATGAACAGGCCCACCGTGTCGGTATGGCCGGGGGCGAAGTCGCGCAGCGGGAAGCCGTCGCCGGCCAGCGTGCTGGTGGTGGTGCCGGTGGTGAGGTTGCGCACGGTGGCGCCGCGTTGCTCCTCGGTGCGCACCCGCATCGCATCCACGCCCCAGGTGAGCAGCTGCCGCTCGCCGGGCGTGCTGTCGAACTGCAGGCTGCCGCCCGTGGAACGCTGGCGGAACAGGAAGTCCTGCCCGATCAGGCAGTTGTTGCCCGTGCCGGTGGAGGCGGAGCAGCCGGCCGAGGTGTTGGTGCGGGTCTGCTCGTTGAAGTTGTAGGTCTTCGCGTCCTGCATGAAAAAGCGGGCGTCGAGCCGGTCGTACCAGCTGCCGGCGCCCGGCTTGTGCTCCCACTCGAGGCTGGCGCGGGCGCGGCGCGCGCTGTCGGCGCCGGACATCGCGGTCACCTTGGGCAGCGAAGACGCGAGGCGCAGCACCTGCACGTCGGCGTCCTGGTCGCGGGCCTCGGTGGTGAGCACCACCCGATGGCCGGCGGCAGGGCGCAGCACGAACTTGGCGATCGCGCTGCGGTCGCGCACGTCCTGCGGGTTCGGCGTCGTGCGGCTGGCCGACACGGTGTCGACGTTGCCCTGGTTCTCGAACCCGTGTGCTTCGGTCTGGGTGTAGCCGAGCAGCCACTCGGCCTGCTCGCCGCGGCCCGCGCCGAGCACGGTGCCGGTGCGGCCGTGGTTGGCGCCGGTGTAGCCCGCGGCCAGCTTGCCGCCCAGCGAGGCGCCGGCGGCCAGCAGGTCGGCAGGGTCGAGGGTCAGGTAGCCCACCACGCCGCCGATGGCGTCGGAGCCGTAGACGCTGGATGCCGGGCCGCGCAGCACTTCGACGCGCTTGAGGAACTCGGTCGACGTACCCAGCGGGGCGTTGAGCGTGAAGTTGGTGGGGCCGCCGCCGTTGAAGTAGTTCGGCAGGCGGATGCCGTCCACCAGCTGCAGCACGCGGTTGTCCTCGATGCCGCGGATGTTGGGCCGCGTGGCGCCGAAGCGGCGGGCGTCGCGGGCGAAGGCGACGTCGGGCTCGTTCTCGAACAGCTCGGTCTCGTCGGCCGGTGCGCGGCGGTCGAGCGATTCGCGGGTGACGCGGGTGATGGTGGCCGGCACCTTGTGCGCATCGGCTTCGTTGCGGGTGGCCGTGACCACCGTCTCGGCCACCGGCTCGGCGGCCTCCACGGCCGGGGCCGGCTGCGGCTGGGCGAGCGCGGAGCCGCCGGCCAGCGCCGCGGCCAGCGCGCTGGCATGCAGGGCCCGGCGCGAGGCCCGCGCCCGCCGCTGCAGCGCAATGGACTGCGCCACCGCGGGCTCCAGGTCGGCCAGCAGCAGCCGCAGCATCTGCTGCGGAATGAGACGCTGCCAGCGGTAGTCGTCATGTGCGCAGCCGACGAACGCCGGGGCGCCGCCGAGCAGCTGCTCGCGCAGCGAAGGCGGCAGCTCGAAGCGCAGGAAATGCACGGCGCTGGGGCGGCCGAGATGCCGGTCGGGCAGGTCTTCGTTCGCCTGTGCGTGGCACCAGCTTTCGCCCTTGCAGCCGACGTACAGGCGATGCGCCGCCTCGTTGAGCCGCGGCAGCTCGCTTGCGCGCCGGGAGGCGTCGGGCAGCTCGATCAGCAGCGTGGCCTTCCATTGCCTGCCGTCCGGCAGCAGGTGGGCGTAGGCGGCGGTCTCATGGGCAATGCCGGCCGCGTCGCTGATGCGTTCGGCGCGCAGGATCTCCCGCACCTGGTGATGCACCGTCCAGGTGTCTTCGAACTGGAGGCGCATGGCGGGGCCGAGCGACACGCTGCGGGCGCGGCGGTGGGCCATCAGCTCATGGCGCGAAGGCGCCGGCGTGTCGGCAGCGAAAGGAGCAGGGGAGTGCGCGTCTTGCAGGCGGTTTTCCAGCACGGGGAAGGTCCCTTGAAGGGCACGGTGCTGGCTTGCGGCTGGCTGGTGCGTGAACGGATGAGGCAGGTTTTCGGAGCGGGACTTTAATGCGAACAATTCTTGTTTGCAAGTGAGTGCAACAACGGCGGCGACAGCGCCGTGGCGCAGACGGGCAGGGCCTCAATGCCACCAGTCGAGCAGCGCGTCGCGGGCCTGCAGGCTCCAGTAGAGGCATTGCGCGGCCAGCAGGCCTGCCTTGCCGTAGACCGGCTCCAGGCCATAGGCCCTCAGGCCCGCGGGAATTTCCTCCTCCCCGGTGATAGCGCGTGCCAGCACCTCGCCGCCCAGGGTGGTGGGCGCCACGCCGTGACCGCCGAAGCCGTAGGCGTACCAGAGGCCTTCTTCGAGCTGGCCGATCTGCGGCATGCTGTGGCGCGCGTAGCTCATGAGGCCGCTCCATGCGTGCGTGACCTTCACGCCCTCGAGCTGCGGGTACACGCGCAGCAGGTCGTGGTACAGCAGCCGCTCGATCTCGGCCGGGCTGCGCTGGCGGATCGACATGCGCCCGCCCCAGAGCAGCCGGGTGTCGGGCAGCGGGCGGTAATAGTCGAACGCGAACCGCGTGTCGAACACTGCGGCATGGGTGCGCATCGCGTCGGCCAGCCGCGCACCGAGCGGCTCGGTGGCCATGACGTAGGTGGCGATGGGCAGGGCTGCGCGGGCCAGCGGGCGGCACAGGCCGTCGAGGTAGCCGCCGCAGCAGACCACCACGCGGCGGCAGCGCACCGTCGCGATGCCGGTGTCGACCTCCCAGTGGCTCCCCGAGCGGCGAACGTCGCGCACATGTGTCATCTCGTGCAGCCGCACGCCGCCCGCCCGCAGCACGCGCGCCAGGCCCAGCGCGTACTTCAGCGGGTTGAAGTGGAAGGCGCCGGTCTCGTGCAGGCCGGCGTGGTAGCGCTGCGTGCGCAGGCGCTCGCGCACCTCGTCGCGCGACAACCACTGCCAGTGCAGGCCGAATTCGTCGCGCATCAGCCGCTGCAGCTCGCGCAGCGTGTGGTCTTCGTCGAACCAGCTCGCCACGATGACGCCGCCGTACACCGCGTCGCAGTCGATCGCGTGCCGCTCGATGCGATGGCGGATGCATTGCACCGCGGCCTCCGTCATCCGGTACAGCCGGCGGGCCTCGTCCCGCCCGACGCGGCGATGCAGCTTCGCCGCGTCCAGGCTGAAGCCTCCCGAGACGAAGCCGCCGTTGCGCCCCGATGCGCCAAAACCGATGGTGCGTGCCTCCAGCAGCATGCAGTCATGCAGGCCGCGCTCGTGCAGGCCCAGCGCGGTGGCGAGGCCGGCGAAACCGCCGCCCACGATCACCGTGTCGGCCTCGGCCGGGCCCTCGAGCGGCGACAGGCGCGGCCCGGGCGAGGCGGTGGCTTCGTAGTAGGTCGTCATCTCGGGCACCGCGTTTGCCCGGCGACGGCATGGACACCCACGACGTACATGCAAGGTTCGACGGACGCCTGGTGATGCTGGGCTTCGGCAGCGTCGGGCAGGCGGTGCTTCCGCTGCTGCTGCGCCACATCGCGATGCGGCCCCGGCAGATCGAGGTCCTCAAGCCGTCGAAGGCGGGCCTCGATGCTGCCCGCGAGTACGGCGTGCCGCACACCGAGCTGAAGCTCACCCGCGACAACCACGCCGCCGAGCTCGAGCGCAGGCTGCAGCCGGGCGACGTCCTCCTCAACCTGTCGGTCGACGTGAGCAGCGTCGCGCTGATGCAGTGGTGCCGGGAGCACGAGGTGCTGTACATCGATGCGGCGACCGAGCCCTGGCCGGGCACCTACACCGACCGCTCGACGCCGCCCGCGGAGCGCACCAACTACCACATGCGCGAGCAGGCCCTGGCGCTGCGGCAGCCGGGCGAGCGGCAGGCCACCGCGCTCATCACCCTCGGCGCCAATCCGGGCCTGGTGTCGTTCCTGCTGAAGCAGGCCCTCCTCGACCTGGCCGGCCCGGGCGCCGCCGCGCCGGCCGGCCGGCAGGCCTGGGCGAAGCTGGCGCAAGGCCTCGGGGTGCGCGTGATCCACGTGGCGGAGCGCGACGACCAGATCAGCGCCACCCGCAAGCAGGCCGGCGAGTTCGTCAACACCTGGTCGGTCGCCGGCTTCGTCTCCGAGGCGCTGCAGCCGGCCGAGCTGGGCTGGGGCACGCACGAGCGGCACCTGCCACGCGACGCAGGGCAGCACTCGCAAGGCTGCCGCGCAGCCATCTACCTCGAGCGGCCCGGCGCCGCCACCCAGGTGCGCACCTGGACGCCGCTGGCCGGACCGTTGCAGGCCTTCCTGGTCACGCATGCCGAGTCGATCTCCATCGCCGACCACTTCACCCTCGGCGACCCGGCGCGGCCGCAATACCGCCCCACCGTGCACTACGCCTACCACCCCTGCGACGACGCCGTGCTGTCGCTGCGCGAGCTGGCGGGGCGCGAGTGGCGGCTGCAGGAAAGGCAGCGGGTGATGCGCGACGAGATCACCGGCGGGCGCGACGAGCTGGGCGTGCTGCTGATGGGCCACGAGCGCGGCGCCTACTGGTACGGCTCGCGCCTTTCCACCGACGAGGCCCGCGCGCTGTGCCCCTACAACACCGCCACCTCGCTGCAGGTGGCCGCGCCCATCATGGCCGGCGTGGCCTGGGCGCTGAAGCACCCGTGGCTGGGCGTCCTCGAGCCCGACGACCTGCCGTTCGACGAGATGCTGGCGATGACGCGCCCCTATCTCGGCGAGGTGGTCGGCGTGTTTTCGGACTGGACGCCGCTGGAGCACCGAGAAAGCCTGTTCACCGAGCCGATCGACCCCAGCGACCCGTGGCAGTTCGTGAACTTCAGGGTGGGGTGAGGCGAATCTCTGCAGCCGCGTGTTCATGATGGAAGCGTCGGGGCGCCGGGTGGTGTGCGGCAAGTCGCGCGCCTATCGCCGCAGGGGCAGGCGCACGCAGAACTCGCTGCCCTGGCCTTCGCCCGGGCTCCTGGCTTCCACGTTGCCGCCGTGCAGCTCGGTCAGCTGCTTCACCAGCGCCAGGCCGACGCCGAGGCCGCCATGCGACACCGGGCTGGCGCGGTCTTCCTGCGCGAACAGGTCGAAGATCCTGGCCAGCGCCTGTGCCGAGATGCCGATGCCGTTGTCCTGGACCAGCAGCCGGGCCTCGTCGTCCTGGGTCGTCACGGTCACCGTGACGACGCCGCCGGCGGGCGTGTACTTCAAGGCGTTGTCCAGCAGGTTGGAGATCACCTGGCGCAGCCGTCCCTCGTCGCCGCTCACCATCGTCGGCGAAGGCGGCACGAGCGCCGCGAACTCGAGGCCGTGGGCCGCAAACCCCGGAGCCAGCATCAGCGCGACGTCCTGCACGAGCCGGTTGAGGTCCAGCTCGGCGAGGTTGAGGCGGAGCTTGCCGGTGTCGGCACGCACGGCATCCATCGCGTCGTCGGCCAGCCGTTGCAGCAGGCCGACCTGCCGGTCGATCATCGGCAGCTGCCGGTCTGCCCCTGCGCCGGGCGCCTGGGTGCGGGTGAGGAGGTACAGGCTGTTCTTGATGATGCCGAGCGGACCGCGGACTTCATGACCCAGGATGGCGAGCGCGCGCTCGAGGGAGCGATAGCGTTCCTGTGCCTGCTCGAGCCGGCGTTCGAGGATCTGGATGTGGGTCTTCAGGTCGCTGCGGTCGCGAAGGACCTTCACATAGCCCACCAGGCGGCCGTGCTGGCGCACGGCGTGCACGGCGCCCGTCACCCAGATGGCCATGCCGTCTCGGCGCACGTGCCGGCGGTCGTCCTCCGATGCGCCCGTGCTGCCCGCGACGGCGAGCTCGAATTCCGGCATGCCGCGCTCGCGATCCGACGGGGTGAAGATCCTCGCGATCGGCTCGCCCTGCATCTCGCCGGCTGAATAGCCCAGCAGCCATTCCGCCGCGCCGAGCCAGTCCAGCACGCGGCCGTCCGGGTCGAGCACGATCACCGCGTACTGCCGGTTGCGGGCGAGAAAGTCTCCCAGCAGCGCGGCAGATCGCGCGTCGGAGAAAGGCGCGGGGTCCATGGTGGGTTGCCGGCAAGCGAAGTGCCGCCGGGGGCCCGCCCCTCGGGCGGGCAAGCGCCTTGCCCGGCGCTCAGGCCGCGTGGTGGCTGAGGAACAGGGCCACCGTTTCGGCCGCCAGCCTGCGCTGCTCGCGCGGCGCCAGCCTGGGCTGGCCCATCGCCACCTGCGGCCAGAAGGCCGCACCCTTGACCAGGCTCTCCAGCTGCTGCACCGCCAGGGCCGCATCGCCGGGCTTGAGCCGGCCGTCCTTCTGTGCCGCGCGCACCCAGGCGAGCATGCCGCCTTCCTTCTGGCCGAGCCGGCTGACCATGTCCTTCGCGCGGGCCGGCGAATGGAGGGCGGCGGAGATCGCCACGCGCGCCAGGTCGACGAAGTTGTCGTCGGAGATCACCACGATCTTCTGCATCACCAGCTCGAGCAGCTGCTCGTCCAGCGGTGCGTCGGGGCGGTAGGGCAGGTCCATGCGGGTGGCGCTGCTTTCCCACAGCACCCGCAGGATCTCGGCGAAGAGCTCGTCCTTGCTGGGGAAGTGGTTGTAGAGCGTGCGCTTGGACACCTCGGCGCGCGCGGCCACCTTGTCGACGCTGGTGGCCTCGAAGCCATGGGTGCGGAACTCGGCGATGGCCGCCTGGACGATGGCCTCGCGCTTGCGGTCGGTGAGTCGTTGCTGTTCGGTCATTAAGAGAATATTACACCGGCCAGTTTACTTTTTGGCGGTCGATCGCTACACTGCAAAACTACACCGTGCAGTGTAGTTTCTGCGCTTCCAACGCAAGAGTCCCCCCAATGAACCGCACGCTCGCCCGTTCCCTCGTTGCCGGAGTCCTCGTCACCATGGCCACCGCCTCGCTTTGCGCCTTCAGCCGCACGCCCGTCGCCTCTGCCGATTCGCCGCAAGCGCGGGACGGCAAGTACCACAACGTCGTGCCGCGGCAGGCACCCGGTTTCGCGAAGACGCTCGCCATCGCCTGGCGCGTCCTCACGCGCAAGCCCGACACCACCGTGCCGCGCACCCCGGTGCCGGTGCAGCCGCTCTCCGCCGCGGCGCTGGCCCAGGCGCCCGATGCGAGCCTGTTCCGCCTGGGGCATTCGACGCTGCTGCTCAAGCTGCGCGGCGAGCTGTGGCTCACCGATCCGGTGTTCTCGGACCGCGCCTCGCCGTTTCAATGGATGGGCCCGAAGCGCTTCCACGAGTCGCCCATCGGCATCGACGAGCTGCCGCCGGTCAAGGGCGTGATCCTGTCGCATGACCACTACGACCATCTCGACCACGCCGCCATCATGAAGCTGGCTCCCAAGGTGGAGGTCTTCATCACGCCGCTGGGCGTCGGGGACCGCCTCATCGACTGGGGTGTGGACCCGGCCAAGGTGCGCCAGCTCGACTGGTGGCAGGAGACCTCGGTGGCGGGCGTTCGCCTGGTCGCCGCGCCCGCGCAGCACTTCTCGGGTCGCGGCTTGACCGACGGCGACCGCACCTTGTGGGCGTCATGGGTGATCCTGGCCGACGACCTGCGGCTCTTCTTCAGCGGCGACACCGGCTATCACGCCGACTTCGCGACCATCGGCGAACGTTTCGGCCCGTTCGACGTGACGTTCCTCGAGACCGGTGCCTATGACGAGCAATGGCCCGAGGTGCACATGCAGCCCGAGCAGACGCTGCAGGCGCATCGCGATCTCAAGGGCCGCTGGCTGATGCCGGTGCACAACGGCACCTTCGACCTGGCCATGCATGCCTGGGACGAGCCGTTCGATCGAATCGAGGCACTGGCGGCCGCAGGCGGCGTCGCGCTGGCCACCCCGGCGATGGGAGAGCGGTTGTCGCTTCGGCAACCGCAGCCCGGCGGGCGCTGGTGGCGTGAGCTGCAGCCGGCCGCCGCAGCGCAGCCGCAAGTCGCGGCCGAAGCCCGACCGTAGGCGCTGCGCCGGCCGGCGGCGGGCGGGCCCCACGGCCCGGGTAAGTGTCGGGTAAGTCGGCGGCGCGGAGCATCGCGCCTTTCAACACCCGACGAGGAACCCGCCTATGCCCGCGTGCCCAGCCGCCCGCTCCCGCTCCCCGGCCAGCGCCGTCAACCCGGCTCGCGTCTGCGCGCTCGCAGCCGCACTGGCCTGCAGCGCTCCCGCATTCGCCCAGGAGCCGGCCGGCGACGGACCTCCTTCCACGTCGTCCTGGTCGCTGGGGCTCGGCGCCGTCAGCCTGCAGAAGCCCTACGCCGGCGTCGACCGGGAGACCAAGGTGCTGCCGGTGCTGCGGTTCGAGAACGAATACGTGCAGGTCTTCGGGCCCCAGGTCGGCATCAAGCTGCCCAGCCTCGACCTCGGCGAGTCGCAACGGTTCGAGTTCAGCATCGTGGGCAAGTACGACGGCAGCGGCTACAAGCCCGGCGACGCGCCCGTCCTGAACGGCATGAGCCGGCGCAAGGGCGGCTTCTGGGCAGGCGCCAAGGTGGAGTGGAAGAACGACGTGGCCGACCTGAGCGCCGAGTGGCTGGCCGACGCATCGAGCAACAGCAAGGGGCAGCAGTTCAGCCTCGGCCTGGAAAGGACCTGGCACGTCGGCAGGCATGTGATGCTGACGCCCCGGGTGGCGGCGACCTGGCAGGACAGGAAGTACGTCGACTACTACTTCGGCGTTCGCAGCGGCGAAGCCGCGGCGGGCCGCCCGGCCTACGCCGGAAAGTCCGGCACCAGCGGCGAGGTCGGCCTGCGGGCGATCTACATGTTCGACCCGCAGCACTCGGTGTTCGTCGACGCGGCCGTGTCCAGCCTGGCGAAGGCGGCCAAGGACAGCCCGCTGGTGGACCGCTCGAACGACAATCGCGTGCTGCTCGGATACACCTACCGCTTTCGATGAGCCGAATACTCCTGATCGAGGACCATGATCGGCTCGCGCAGCTGATACGCAAGGGCCTGGTGGCCGCAGGCATTGCCGTGGACGTGAGCCACCGCATGGACGCCGCCTGGGCGGCCGTCCAGCAGATGCCCTACCAGGGCCTGGTCCTCGACCGGGGCCTGCCCGACGGCGACGGGCTCCTGCTGCTGCAGAAGCTGCGAGGCGCGGGCTTCCTCGCGCCTTGCCTCGTGCTGACGGCCCGCGATGCCCTGCACGACCGCGTGGAAGGGCTGGACGCGGGCGCCGACGACTACCTCCCCAAGCCGTTCGCGATGGACGAGATGGTGGCGCGCGTGCGGGCCTTGCTGCGGCGGCCGGTGGAGGTTCGCGCGCTCGACCCCACGCTCGGCGACCTGGCGCTGCAGGCCGCCGCCGGCCTGCTGTGCTGCGGCCAGGAGAAGGTGACGCTGCCGCCGGCGGAGCTCCACATCATGCTGCTGCTCATGCGCAAGCCCGAGGAGGTGGTGCGCCGCAGCGCGCTGGAGGCGGCCGCCTGGGGGCTGAGCGAGGCGGTGACGCCGAACGCGCTCGACGTGGCGCTGCACCGCATCCGCCGCAAGCTGCTCGCCATCGGGTCGCGCCAGCGCATCGTCAACATGAGGGGTCTCGGCTATGCGCTCCGCGAAGACGGGTCGGCTCAATAGCCTGAGCGTGAAGGTCGTGCTGGCCTACCTGGCCGGCACGGTGCTGAGCATCGTGCTTCTCGTGGCGGCCGCTGCCGTGGTGCTGCAGGCCGACGTGCTGGCGCGCATGGACCTGGCCGGTGCCGCCGAAGACATGGCGAACCTGGTCAGGTTCGACGCCCAGGGCCGCCCCGTCGGGCTGGATCCGGACGACGACGAAGACGATGACGATCTCACGTGGGTGTTCGACAGCCTGCGGCGTGAAGCGGCGTATCGCCTGCTCGACGATGCCGGACATGCGGTGTTCCTGTCGCCCGCCGGGGCGGCGTTCTGGCCGACCAGCGGCGAAGCGGTGCGACTGGCGCGGGTGCACTTCGAGTTCGAGCAGGGCGGCGCCACGCTGTACGGCGCGACGCAGCCGTTCGTCCACGAGGGGCGGACCTGGTACTTCCAGATCGCGGCCAGCACGCGCCTGATGACGCTCCTCCATCGCGTGGCCCTGCCGCTCGTGGTCGCCGGCATCGTGATGTTCAGCCTCGTGCTGCTCGTCACCTTCGGGCTGTGCGCCTACTTCACCCTGCGCTACACGCTCGCCCCGCTTCGCGAGGTCTCGGAGTCGGCGGCCGCCATTTCGCCCCGGTCGATGCATGCCCGCCTCACGACGGCCGGGGTGCCCGCGGAGATCGCCCCGCTGGTCGAGAGCTTCAACCGGGCGCTGGAGCGTCTCGAGCGGGGCTATCGCGTGCAGCAGGAGTTCCTCGGCAACGCGGCTCACGAGCTGAAGACGCCCCTTGCGCTGATCCGCGCGCAGATCGAGCTGCAGGACGCCGACCAGAACGACCGGGCCTCGCTGTTGAGCGATGTCGGCTACATGAGCCGGCAGGTCCAGCAGCTGCTGCTCCTGGCCGAAGCCAGCGAGGCGCACAACTACAAGATCGCGGCCGTCGGCGTGCGCGAGGTCGTCGAAGAAGCCGCCGCCTACCTGCAGCGCATGGCCGAGGCCGCGGATGTGCGCCTGCGGGTGAGCGCGACGAGCGACAAGGTGGTGTGGAACGCCGACCGCGGCGCCTTGTTCACCCTGCTGAAGAACCTGCTGGAGAACTCGATCGAGCACGCTCCGAGGGGCAGCGTGGTCGGTGTGGAGATCGACGGCGGCATGCTGATCGTGCGCGACCGGGGGCCGGGCGTCGATGCCGAGCTGCTGCCGCTGCTCTTCGAGCGCTTCTGGCGCGGCCCGCATCGCCGCGACCGCGGGGCCGGGCTGGGCCTGGCGATCTGCCAGGAGATCGCCCTCGCGCATGGCTGGAGCCTCACAGCCGAGCGGGCCGAGCCGGGCCTGCGGTTCCGCCTGGAGCCCGTCAATGCTGTCGGGAGTGCCGCGACGCCTGCTGGTAGCTGGAGCGAGGTGCGCCCGGAGCAGCCGCTTCGATAGCGAAGACGGCCGCGAAGCGTCGCTCAGGCGACAGGAACTGACGCAGGGTCGCGCTTGCGGCAGCGCATCGTCATGGCTTGGTCATGGGTGGGGCCGCGGAGGGGTGGCACGTCCCTTGCGGCGTGTCACGCGCGCGGTCCATGCCACCACCTGCAGCGGGTCGGCGGCGCGATGCGGTACGAAGCCCAACCTCCAACACAACCATGAACAGAACTCTCCATCTCGCCCTGGTGGCCACTGTCCTCGGCCTGCTTGCTGCGTGCGGCGGCGAAGACGGCGACAACACCACGGCATCGCAGTCGCCGTCGCCGTCGCCAACCCCGTCTCCGGGCGCCACACCCACGCC
>CAMLNA010000065.1 GCA_946481025.1 uncultured Rivibacter sp. | reverse complement strand
AGCCGGCCCGCGGGGCACGGTTCGCTCGCGCAGCACACGCCGCAACCGTTGCACGCCTGCCCTTCGGGCGGCTTGGCCGGCGCATGCGGGTACAGGTAGATGACCTGGAAGGACATCGGGTTATCTTCGCCACGAACGGCGGCACGTGATCGTTCGAAAAGCGGTGTCGATTCCGGCGCGGCCCGTTCGTCGTGTGTCCGTCAGATCAACCGAATCGAAAGCAAACCGACATGAGTCACCTCGCCACCACCGCATGGCTGGCCATGGCCGCATCCACCGCATCGGCCGCCCCGGTCACCTACCAGATCGATCCCGCCCACACCTTCCCGAGCTTCGAGGCCGACCACATGGGCATCTCGGTGTGGCGCGGCAAGCTCAACAAGAGCAGCGGCAGCATCAGCCTCGACAAGCAGGGCGGCACCGGCAGCGTCGACGTTGCCATCGACCTGGCCAGCATCGACTTCGGCCAGGACCAGCTCAACGCCTGGGCGCGCGGCAAGGACTTCTTCGACGTGAAGAAGTACCCGAAGGCCACCTACAAGGGCCGCTTCGAGGTGCCCAACGGCAGCGGCCCCACGCAAGTGGTGGGCAATCTTTCGCTGCACGGCGTCACGCGCCCCGTCACGCTGACCCTGCATTCGCTCAAGTGCATCCCGCATCCGCTGCACAAGCGGGACCTGTGTGGCGCCGACGCGAGCGCCACCATCCAGCGCGACCAGTTCGGCCTGGACGCCGGCAAGGACTGGGGCTTCAAGATGGACGTGCTGCTGCGCATCCAGGTGGAGGCGGTGGCGGCGCAGTGACGGCGCCACCTCGCCGGGGCAACAGGGCACGCCGGCCGCCGAGCCGTGGTAGCGTCGCCGCCGCCATGCTCACGACCCTCGAATCGCCCGACCAGCCGGAGGTGCTGCAGCTCATCGCCGAGCTGGACGCCTACCAGGACACCCTCTATCCGCCCGAAAGCCGGTACGCCCTGGACCTCGCCTCGCTGAAGCAGCCCAACGTGCTGTTTGCCGTGGCGCGCCTGCCGTCGGGCCGCGCGGTCGGCTGCGGGGCGATCGTGCTGGGCCTGCAATACGGCGAGGTCAAGCGCATGTACGTGCACCCTGAAAGCCGCGGCCAGGGCGTTGCCGGGAAATTGCTCGCGCTCCTGGAGGCGCAAGCGCTGGAAGGCGGCTGCCGGCTGTTGATGCTGGAGACCGGGCCGAAGCAGCCCGAGGCCCTGGCCTTCTACGAGAGCCGGGGCTTCCGCCGCAGGCCGCCGTTCGGCGACTACCCCGACGACCCATTCAGCGTGTTCATGCAGAAATCCATCGCCCCCTGAGGACCCCGCCACCATGTCGCAGACCCTTCTCGTCTTTGCCGTCGTTGCGTTCATCGGGATCGCCACGCCGGGGCCCACCGTGCTGCTGGCCCTGAGCAACGGATCGCGTTACGGCGTGAGGGCATCGCTGCCCGGCATGGTGGGAGCGGTGCTGTCGGACTTCGTGCTCATCTCGGCGGTGGCCCTCGGCCTGGGCGCCCTGCTGGCGGCTTCGGAATTCTGGTTCTCAGCCGTCAAATGGGTGGGCGTGGCCTACCTGGCCTGGCTGGGCGTGCGCATGCTGCGCTCCAGAGGCACGCTGGCGCTGCCGGCCGACGACACCCCAGCCGCCGACGGGACAGCCTTGCGCAAGTCCATCTTCCTGCGCAGCTTCCTGGTCGCCGTCACCAACCCGAAGGGCTACCTGTTCTTCTCGGCGTTCCTGCCGCAGTTCATCGACACCTCCGAGCCGCAGGTCCCGCAGTACGTGGCGCTGGCAGCCGTGTTCGGCAGCATCGACTTCCTGGTGATGCTGGCCTACGCCGCCGCGGGCGCCCAGGCGATTCGTGCGCTTCGTGCCAAGGGCGTGCTGTGGCTCGACCGCCTGTGCGGCGGCGCACTGCTGGCGCTGGCGGGCTCGCTGGCGCTGTATCGCCGCAACGCCTGAGTCGCGGCGGCGGGTCGAAGCCCTGTGCCGCGCCGCCAGGGTCAGGCGCCGCGCCTGGTCGGTTCGCTCACATGCAGGAACTTGGTGTAGAGATCGCGCGGCGGCACCACCGAGATGGATTTGAGCACCTGGCCCACGTTGCCCCGGTGGTAGCCGCCATGCGTGATGACGTGCAGCAGGATTTCCTCGCGCGTCATGCGGCCGGCGTCACCGTCGGTGAAGGTGAAGGCCACCGTCTCGGCCAACACCGGCTCGGTGAGGCGGGACACATGCTCCATGTACCAGGCGTCGGTGGCCCGCACCTGCGCCTGCAGCTGGCCGAGCGAGGGCGTCTCCTTCGTGTTGGTGGCATCGAACGGCCTCGGCTCGCCGGCCAGGTGGGCGCGAAAGATGCGATCGACCACGTGGATGTGGTTCAGCGTGCGGATGCAGGTGTGCAGTTCGTTCTCGTGTGCGGCCGGCAGGCTTTCAAGGAGTGCGAACAGTTCGGCGTCGGCCCAGGCCTTGTGGGCGAACAGCGATTTCAGCGTGCTGAGGGACATGGCGCTAGCGGGTGCGGGAAAGCCCGGCGAGTCGGTTGTTGGAACGCTTCGCACTCTGCCATCCGCGGGCGGAAATCTCCAGCGAGCCTCGCTTGCCCCGGGCGTGCGTCGCCGCTCCCGTACCGGGCCTACTTCATTTCGGTTTCGCGACTTCGTTGACTCCGTTTTTTGCACCGTCCCCGGTACCGGCCACGATCGCATTCTGGTCTTCCGTGGTCCGCTGGATCGCCTGTACGGTCCCCACCGCCTCTCCCAGGGATTCGAACAGCTTGGTGGTCAAGGCCTTGTTCGACGCCGCGCCACCAAATGCATTGGCCAGCCACTTCAGCCCTGGATCGGAGACCGTCTGCAGCGACTCGGAGGTTTCCTGCAGCCCTGCCACCAGACTGCACTGAGAGTTGTAGAGGATCGCATCACCGAGTGCGTCTTCCATGCTGTAGTCCGCCAGGATCTGCACCGTACGTCTGCGGATCTCCTCCTTCTTTCTCATGCGAGAGATGTCCATGGCTTTCGTCAGCAACTCCACGACCTTGTTGCGAAAGAAGGCGTCGTTGTACTCGGCGCGAATGCCGCTGGTGATTCCCGCGACCGCGGCCAGTGCCCGCGCAGCACTTTCTCCCGTGACGGCTGCTCCCAATCCACCTGCGACCGTCGCGACGGAGCCAAATGAAAAGTTGGAAGTGCTGTAGACGTTGTTGAGGTTGCGCTTGTACAAGTCACAGGCAGCGTCGCTGGCAGCGATGAACGCGGACTGCACACCATTTCTCCTTCGGCGCTGGAACTCGAGAAAGGCTGAACTCTCCGTCGCCTGCTGAACTCGATTCGTCAGGTCGGTGACTTGGGTATCGATCACCGCGGCCTGAAGCCTGTTCTGAAGGGTGGCCCGGTATTGCATGTCGAACTTGGAGACCGCCTCGTCAAGCTTCTTCGACAGATCACCGATCCGATTTGTCTGCTTTTCGGCGTAGGCGAACGTCACGTTGCTAACCTCGAGCGCCCGCCTTTCGCGCTCACCCAGCTCTTCGAAGTAATCCTGGGAGTAGAAGCCGTCCATGGCGCAGCGGATCTCCGTTGTGGGATCCATCGGCTTCTTGGTCGGCTCGGCGCCTGGTGCGCCGGTCGCAGCAGGCGCGTCCGGTTTCAAGACCGCGCGATGGCAGAAGCCCTTCTTCTTCGGGTCGAGCTGGTAAGCGATGTCGATCTTGGCAAGTTCGTCGACCGCCGGCCTCGGTTCGGCAGACGACGACATGAGGATGACGCGCCCTCCTTCCAGCTCCGGCAGGGCGCTGCACCCTGCAACGAGCGAGGACAGCACAAGCAGCATCGTCACGTGAAGGCGTTCTGCGACCATGTTTCCTCTCCTGGCTCGATCCGCCACCCCACGGTTGGCGCCGCGGAGATCGTGCCAGGAGCCTGGACCGGCACATCCCTCGTGCTGAGGATGCAGGCGAGGCTGGTCAAGTGCGGTCGCGGCTCGGCCTTCTTTCAATCAAGGCAACACCACCTGCCCCGCCGCGCGCACCACGATCGCATCCGCATCCCTTCTCAGCAACAACCGCTGCGCCACCAGCTCGTCGGCCGCGGCCGTCACCGCCGCCACATACCCCGCCTGGTCGGCGTACAGCTCCTCGAGCGAAGGCCGCGTGTCACCCGCCGCGAGCCGCTGGGCCCGGGTCTTGTGGAAGGGGATGAAGGCGCCGGTGAGGTTGGACAGGTCCACCACGCCGGCGGCCGCCGGGTAGTTGAACTCGATGCTGGTGCCCAGCGGCACCCTCGCCTCCACGCTGCGGATGCCGGCCCGGGTGAGCCCGGTGCTCGCATCCACCTGCGGCACGAGGATGGCGTAGTCCCTGTTGAGATACGCCGGCGGCAGCAGCGTCGCGATGCCCGACTCGTCCTGCGGCTTGTATTCCGGCCCGAAGTCGAGCAGCGGGAAGCCGTTGTAGCGCGCGAGGTAGTCGAATTCGGGCACCGAAGTGGGCGTGCCGTTCACCGGCCACTCCAGGCCCCGCATGGTGGGGAACACCAGCTGGTCCGGCCGCGCCAGCGTGCCGTCGGCGAGCTTGGGCACCTGGCTCGCGGGCGGCGCCACGTCGCGCACCACCCAGTCCTCCAGCGCGATGAACAGCGCGCGGAAGGTGTCGTTGAAGTGCACCACCGTGCCGGCCGGGTACACGTTGCGCGTGGGCGTGTAGTTGATGCCGGCCGTGCCTCCGGGGCCCCCGTGCTGCGTGCTGGCGTAGTAGTAGACGCGCGCGTTGTCCGGCTGCACGAGGTCGCGCTGGCCGAAGGCATCGGTCAGCACCGGTGAGCCCTGCAGCTGCCAGAACTCCGTGCCCGAGAGGCCGAGAAAGAACTTCGGGCAGGTGCTGGTGGCCGCGCAGCGCTTCATCACGCCCCCCTGCCGGCCGGTGAGCTCGTCCACATAGTCGGCGGCGAGCGCGCGCGGTGCGGTCTGGCCGAACGCAGTGTGGTCGGTGCGCAGGCCGCCGCCGCCGCCGGGCACGGCGAAGCGGGTGTTGATGTGGGTCTGGCGCGCGGCCACATGGGCATAGACGCCGTCGAACACCTTGCCGCCGTCGAGCGCCTGGTTGAAGCCCAGGTGCAGGAAGGTCTTCATCGCGTTGCCGGACTGCGAGGTGCCCTGCCCGATGGCATGGGTGATGCGTCCGGCCAGCGGGTTGGGGTTGCCGTCGCTGTCGGCCGCCTTGCCGCGGAAGAAGCTCACCGTGTCGCGCAGCGCCGCCAGGCCCACGCCCATGACCTTCGGGTCCTTGGCCACATAGACGAGTTCGTAGAGGTATTGCGGGTCGAAGCCGCCCTTCAGGCAGACCTTGGTCGCGTCGGCCGTGCCGGGGAAGGGGTCGGCCGCCGTGTCGCAGCTGGCGAACTTCCAGTCGCTCGCGGGGATGACGATGCGCGGGTCGGTTTCGTTGCGGCGGCGGGTGAGCGAATGGCCGGGCAAGGTGTTGTCGAGGCTGGCCGGCTCGTAGGGAATCATGCTGCCGTTGAACACCCCGCCGGGCAGGCTCATCACCGGCGTGGCCGCAGCCGGCACGAGCTCGGTCTTGTAGGGGCCTGTGATCGACGAGCCGTCCGGGTTCTTCGCCACCGGCACGGTGACGGTGAGGCGGTTCGGGTTGCTCTTGGGCACGTCGCCCTGCCAGGCGGAATACAGCAGCACGTAGCCGCGCTCGAGGTACACCGCGTCGCTCGGCGATGCGGCGGGGTTGGGCATGGTGAGGATGTTGCCGCGGTTGGGTGCGTCATAGCGCAGCACGCCGCTGGCGCGGCTCATGTCCTTGGGCTTGAGCATCACGAAGTCGGCCTTGAACTCGACCATGCCGCGGGCATTGACCGGAGCAAGCTTCAGGTCCTGGATCACCGCGTTCTTCGGGTCATGAGGATCCACCTCGCCGCTCAGCGTGCCGGTGACGCGCTCATAGGCGCCCACGGTGCCGTAGCTGCCGGCGAAGTCCTCGGTCGCGGTGATCGCCAGCGTGACGCGCGGGGTCGCGGCGGGCGTGGCGGGGGCGTCGTCGTCGCCGCCACAGGCGGCCAGCACGAGGGCCAGCGCCGCGGCGCCGACCGAGCTGCGATGCAGTGTCTTCATGGTTGTCTCCTGTGTTCTCGAAGGATCGTTCGGGCATGGCTGCGCCCCGCCGGCTGTGCCGCCGGCTTTTCAGGGAATGGGGGTCAGGCGCCGGCTTACTCGGGCTCGATGCCGGCGGCCTTGATGACCTTGCCCCACTTCTGCGTTTCGGCCGCCTGGAACTTCGCCAGCTCGTCCGGCGTGGTGGTCCACGCCTCCACGCCGCTGCCATCGAAGAAGGCCCGGGCCTCGGCGCTCTTCGCGGCCTGGGTGAGCAGCTCGTTCAGCCGCGCCACCACCGGCTGCGGCGTGCCGGCCGGCACGTAGGCGGCGAACCAGTAGCCCATGTCGTAGCCGGGCACGCCGGCTTCGGCGATGGTGGGCACGTCGGGCAGCAGCGGGCTGCGCTTCTGCGTCGAATAGCCCAGCGCCTTCAGCTTGCCGGCCTTCACCTGCGGCAGGCCGGTTGCCGTGTCGGTGATCATGAAGTCGAACTGGCCGCCCATCAGGTCGGTCAGCGCCTGCGGGTTGCTCTTGTAGGGCACGTGCAGGATCTCGGTGCCCGAGAGCTGCTGGAACATCTCGCCGGCCACCCGGCTCGACGAACTGCCGCTGCCGAAGCTCAGCTTGCCGGGCTGCTGCTTCGCCCGGGCCACCACGTCGGCCACGTTCTTGAACGGCGCATCGGCGCGCACCACCATCACCTGCCCGCCCTTGCCCAGGCCGGTGACCGGCGCGAAGTCCTTCACCGGGTCGTAGGCCAGCTTCTTGTAGAGGTGCTGGTTGGCCGCCTGCGTGGTGTTGGTGGTGATGAGCACGGTGTAGCCGTCGGCCGGTGCGCGGGCCGCCTGCTGCGCGGCCAGCATGCCGCTGGCGCCGGCCTTGTTGTCCACCACCACGGACTGCTTCGTCTGCGCGGTGACGGATTGGCCCAGCGCGCGTGCGAGCTGGTCGGTGGCGCTGGCGGCCGCGAAGGGCACGACGAAGGTGATCGGCTTTTCGGGGTAGGCCGCCAACGCGGCGAAAGGCTGGCCAAAGGCCATGGCAGCGGCCAGCGCGAGCAGCGGGCGGCGGGTGAGCGGGGTCATGCGTTGTCTCCGTTGTGGTGTGGGTCGATCAGGCGAAAGGTGGGGGGTTCTTGAGCAGCGGCCGCAGGGCCTGCGGCACGGCCACCGGCAGGTCGAGCAGCAGGAACGACAGGGCCTTGCCGTGGCTGTCGAGGTTGAGCGCGTCGTTCACGCCGCCGTCGAGCACGCCGTCGAGCACGAAGTTCATCGCGTGCAGGTGGGGCAGCAGGTGGCGCACCACGCGTTGCGGGCGGCGATGCGCGAACTGGCGCGCCACCGCTGCCTCGGTGACCTGCTCCGCCAGCAGCGGGTACAGCGCCGGGTGCCAGGCGATGACGCTGATGTTGGAGCGATCGCCCTTGTCGCCGGTGCGGCCGTGAGCCAGGCAGTGCAGCGGCACGGCCAGCGTTTCGTTCGCCTTCATTCGATGAACTCCCAGGTCTGCGGCACGCGCTCGCGCGGCACCAGGCACGACACCGTGCCCAGCCGCTGGCGCAGCGCGGTGCGCACGCCGCCGCCGCCGGCCGGCCCGCAGGTGTAGAGGGCCGTCACCTCGCGCAGCAGGCGCTCGGCGGTGCGCTTGTCGTCGTGGTTCATCGCGACGCGCAGGCGCACGTCGCGTGCATCGCCCGGCGGCTGCGTGGCGAGCCAGCGGCCGGCGTCGTCGGCGAACACGCTGGCGACGCCGATCAGGTCGACGCGCAGCGGCCCGCAGCCGGCGAGCCGCGACCGCAGCACCTCGGCGGCCAGCCGGGCCCGCGCCTCGGCGCCGCGGCCGGCATACGAGATCTCGCCTTCGGCCAGCCAGCCGTGCGGGTGGAACACGTTGACCTTCAGCGTGGCCGGCCGGGCATGGCCGCGCACGCCCCACAGGCGCACGAGGTCGGGGCCGGCCGCTTCGACGCGCGCCTCGCCGATGTCGGCCACCACGTCGGGCGTGAGGTAGGCCAAGGGGTCGTGCAGCTCGTACAGCAGCTGCTCCTTGACCGTGTGTTCATCGACGCAGCCACCCGTGCCCGCGGCCTTGCCGACGAGGCAGCTGCCGTCGTCGAACAGCTCGGCGATGGGATAGCCCACATGGGCCAGGTCCGGGACGTCCTTGAAGCCGGGGTCGGCGTAGTAGCCGCCGCACACCTGCGCGCCGCATTCGAGAAGGTGGCCGGCCATGGTGGCGCCGGCCAGGCGGTCCCAGTCGTCTTCGGCCCAGCCGAAGTGCGCGAGCGCCGGGCCCACGGTGAGCGAAGGGTCGGCCACCCTGCCGGTGACCACGATGTCGGCGCCCTCGCGCAGCGCGGCGGCGATGGCCTGCGCGCCCAGGTAGGCGTTGGCGCTGGCGATCTGCAGGCCGGCCGCGGTCGGGCCCAGCGCCTCGCGCAGCGGGGCCTCGTGCCCGGGCCCGGCCAGGTCGTCGCCGCTCACCACGGCGACCTTGGGGCGGCGCAGCTGCAGCTCGCCGGCCAGCCGCAGCAGCCGGCGCGCCGCGGCCTGCGGGTTGGCCGCGCCGAAGTTGCCGACGATGCGGATGCGGTGGGCCAGGCAGTCGGCCAGCACGGGCGCCAGCATGTCCACCAGCAGCGGCTCGTAACCGGCTTGCGGGTCGGCCTGCCGGGCCAGTTGCGCCAGGGCCAGCGTGCGTTCGGCCAGCGTCTCGAAGATCAGCACCGCCGGGCCGCCGCGGGCGATGAGCGTGTCCACCACCGGGCGGGCGGCGTCGGTGCGGTCGCCGGAAAAGCCGGCCGCGTTGCCGACGAGCAGGGGTGATGTCATGAGGCTTCGGGCCAAAAAAGCGCGGGATGGACCTCACTCTAGGAGTACGACGTTGAAAGGAGAATTCGTTTGTTTGAATGAATTGATCTGCCTGACAAATGAGTGAGCCGAACCTGTCGACGCGCCAGCTGCGCGCTTTCACGGCGCTGGCCGAGACGCGCAACTTCACCCGGGCCGCATCGCGGTGCCACTTGTCGCAGCCGGCCTTCAGCGCGCTGATCCGCTCGCTGGAATCGGCCCTCGGCGCACGGCTGTTCGACCGCACCACCCGCACGGTGGAGCTCACGGCCGAAGGCAGCCTCTTCCTCGACGGCGCCTTGCGCCTGCTGCGCGACGTGGAGGTCACGGTGGCTGACCTGGGCGACCATGTGGCGCGCCGGCGCGGCCGGGTGTCGCTGGCCGCGCTGCCGGCCCTGGCCGCGGGATGGCTGCCCGAGGTGCTGGCGCAGTTCCATGCGCGCCATCCGCACATCGAACTCGACGTGGCCGACGCGTTGTCCGACGAGTGCGTGGAGCGCGTGCGTGCAGGCCGGGCCGACTTCGCGCTGGCCGCCGTGCGCGCCAGCGCGCCGGAGCTGCTGGCGCAGCCTTTCTGTTCAGACCGCTTCCACGTGGTGTGCCGCGGCGACCATCCTTTCGCGAACAAGCGCCGCATCGGCCTGGCCGACCTGCCCGGCCAGCCCTTCGTTCACCTCGCCCGCAACAGCAGCGTGCGCCAGCACATCGACACCGCCATCCGGCCGGCGCAGATCCATTCGGTGCTCGAGCTGGAGCAGCTGAGCACCGTGGCCGGCATGGTGCGCGCAGGCCTGGGCATCACCGTCGTGCCCGCGCTGACGCTGTTCCATTTCGAGCACCCGGCGCTGGTGACACGACCGTTGTTCGCGCCCGGATTGAAGCGCGAGCTGTTCGTGATCCGCCGGCGCGACCGGTCGCTTTCGATGGCGGCGCAGGCGCTGTTCGAGCTGGTGATGTTGCGCAGGCCGAAGGCAGGGTAGGCGCACTCACCCGCTCGCCGCCAGCTGCCTCACCTTGCCGATCGCCAGGCCCGCCGCCGCGGTGCGCGTTTCCACGCCGAGCTTCTCGAACACGTGCTCCAGGTGCTTCTTCACCGTGGCCGCGCTCATGCCGAGGATGTCGGCGATGTCGCGGTTGGTCTTGCCCTTCACCACCCAGTAGAGCACTTCGGCCTCGCGCAGCGTGAGCCGGAAGGTGTGGGTCATGGCTTCGACCACCGCGGCGTCCGAGGCCTCGCGCATCACGACCAGCCATTCGCCGTCGCCGGTCTGCTCGTGCAGCGCCAGCACCAGGCGCTTGGCGCCGTGCGCCACGGTGAAGGTGGAGGTGCCCAGCCCTGCCAGCTGCGCCTGCGACTGGGCCTGCACCCATTCGGCTGCCGCTTCCGGCAGCTGCGGCTCGGCACTTGCGAAGTAGCGGGTGAGCAGGCTGCGCGCCAGCGGCGTCTGCCACACGAGGCGGCCGTCGGCCGCGCGCACCGTCACGGCGGCATGCCCGAAGGCATCGAGCGCATTGCGCGCCTGCCGCGTGTGGCGCGCGCTCTGCACGTGGGCCGCGATGCGCGCCAGCACTTCCTTGGGCCGGATCGGCTTGGTCACGTAGTCGGCGCCGCCCGCTTCGAATGCGGCCACCACATGCTCGGTGTCGGTGAGGCCGGTCATGAAGATGATGGGAATGTGCGCCGTTGCGGCCTCGGCCTTGAGCCGCCGCGCCACCTCGAAGCCGCTCATGCCGGGCATCACCGCGTCGAGCAGCACCACGTCGGGCAGCGCCTGCGCGGCACGCTGCAACGCGGTTTCGCCGCTGGTGGCCACCAGCACGGTGTAGCCGGACTCGTCGAGCGCGTCGTGCAGCACCGACAGGTTGTCGGGCACGTCGTCGACGATGAGCACCACGTCGGCATTCGAACGGTCAGGCAGTCGGTTCGACATCGGGCAGGGCTTGTTGGATGAGGGTGCTCATGGCTTCGAGCTGGAAGCCGCGTGCGAGCAGGCGCAGCTTGTCCACGAAAGCCGCGCTGTCGGGATGGGCCGCTTCGATCTCGTCGAGCTTGCTGACGATGCCGCGGAAGTAGCCGAGGGTGACCAGTTCTTCGAGCGCGCGCAGGTGCTGTGCGGGGGGATAGGCCGTGACGGCGGGCCTGGCCACGGCCGGGGGTGGCGCGGCATGCAGCCACTGCAGCGACAGGCGCGCTCCCAGCCAGTCGAGCAGCTCGCTCACGCGTACCGGCTTCACGATGAAATCTTCGGCCCGGACGCCCACGTCGTTCTCGAGCCCCTTGTCGAAGGCGTTGGCCGACACGATGGCCACCGGCGCATCGGACAGGCCGCGCAGGCGGATCTGGCGCAGGGTGCCCCAGCCGTCGAGCCCCGGCATCGCGAGGTCCATCAGGATGGCGTCGGGCATGAAGCCGGATTCGAGCAGCGCCAGGCAGTCTTCGCCGTTGGCCGCCTGCTGCAGCTCGAAGCCCAGCGGCTGCAGCACGCTGGCCAGCAACTCGCGGTCGACCTCTTCGTTGTCCACCACCAGCACGCGCTTGCGCTCACCAAGGTAGCCGGTGCGGCCGGTGCGCGGCAGCTCGCGCTCGGCCACCGCCGCACGCACCTGCGGCAGGAAGAGCTTGATGCGGAACAGCGTGCCCACCCCCGGCGTGCTGCTCACGGTCATTTCACCGCCCATCAGGTCGGTGAGCATCTTGCTGATGGTGAGGCCCAGGCCCGAGCCGCCGGCGAGCGATCCGCCGGTGTGTGCCGAGCCGCGCACGAAGGGCTCGAAGATGTGCTCCATCTCCTGCGGGCCCATGCCGGGACCGGAGTCCTCGATCTCGAAGCGTGCCATCTCGCCCGAATAGTGCAGGCGGAAAGCCACATGGCCCGCGCTGGTGAACTTGACCGCGTTGCCCAGCACGTTGATGAGGATCTGCCGCAGCCGCTTTTCGTCGGCCCGCACCACGCCCGGCAGCTCGCCCAGGTCGTGGCGGAAGTCGATGGCCTTGGCCGAGGCCTGCAGCTCGAACATCCGCGCGATCTCCTCCACGCACTCGCGAAAGCGCATCGGCTTCACGTCGAGCGTCAGCTTGCCGCCTTCGATGCGGGCGATGTCGAGCGTGCCTTCGATGAGCGAGAGCAGGTGGTCGCCGCCGCGGCGGATCACGCCGACCGCCTGCTTGCGCCTGGGCGGCATGGCGTCGTCCTCCTCGAGCAGCTGGGCGTAGCCGAGGATGCTGTTGAGCGGCGTGCGCAACTCGTGGCTGATGTTGGTGATGTAGCGGCTCTTGGCCTGGTTGGCGAGTTCGGCAGCGTGCTGCGCGCGCTCGGCGTCCCGCTTGGCGTGCTGCAGCTGCAGGTCGGTGCGCTTGTGCGACTCGATCTCGCGCATCAGCAGGTGCGTCTGCCGGTTCGATTCTTCCTGCGCCACCTGCCGGCTCTTGTGGGTGAGCACCAGCCACCAGGCCACGATGCCCGCCACCAGCAGCAGCGCTGCATACACCTTCACGAAGGTGAGCCTGAGCGCCGGCGCATGCGCCGCCGCCTGCTCGCCCAGCACACGCATTTCCTGGTAGTACATGAGCCCCAGCAGCAGGCCCAGCAGGGGCACCACCACCGCCATCACCAGCAGGTAGTGGCCGAGGCCGGTGTCGAGGTAGGGCCAGATGGCGCGCGGCAGCACCGCGCGCAGGGCGCCGTTCCACTGCACCGACAGGCGCGCGTCGGGCTTGCAGAGGTCGTCGCAGCGCGCGTCGAGCGAGCAGCACAGCGAGCAGATCGGCCCCTGGTAGGCCGGACAGTGCGCCATGTCGTCGCTTTCGTATTCGCGCTCGCAGATGCAGCAGCGCCTGAGGCGCGGGTAGCCACCTTGCGAGCCCGTCGCGACCAGCGAAGGCTCGGGCCGCCGCGCGATGTAGTAGCGGCCCCGTGTCCACCAGGCGATGAGCGGCGCGGTGACGAAGGCGGTGACCATCGCGATGGCTGCCGAGAATGCCTGCGCCCCGGGGCCGAATACACCCAGGTGGGCCGCCACCGACAGCACCGACGCCACGCCCATGGCGCCCACCCCGACCGGGTTCACGTCGTACAGGTGCGCCCGCTTGAACTCGATGCCAGAAGGCGACAGGCCCAGCGGCTTGTTGACCACCAGGTCGGCCACCACGGCCATCATCCAGGAGATGGCGATGTTGGAGTACAGCCCGAGCACGCCGCCCAGCGCCTGGAAGACCTCCAGCTCCATCAGCATCAGCGCGATGAGCGTGTTGAACACCACCCACACCACGCGCCCCGGGTGGCTGTGGGTGAGGCGCGAGAAGAAGTTGCTCCACGCGAGCGAGCCCGCATAGGCGTTGGTGACGTTGATCTTGAGCTGCGAGATCACGACGAACACCGTGGTGGCCGCCACCGCCCAGCCGACCGTGGGGAAGACGTACTCGTAGGCGGCGAGGTACATCTGGTTCGGGTCCACCGCGCGCGAAGGCGGCACGGCGTGGCTGATGGCCAGGTAGGCCAGCAGTGCGCCGCCCAGCATCTTCACCACCCCCAGCACCACCCAGCCGGGGCCGCCGATCAGCATGCCGGCCAGCCAGCGGAAGCGGTTGCTCGCCGTGCGCTCGGGCATGAAGCGCAGGTAGTCCACCTGCTCGCCCATCTGCGTGATGAGCGCGATGCCCACCGTCATGGCGGCGCCGAAGAGATGCAGGTCGAACCGGGCCCCCTGGTGGTTGTCCCCGCCGTAGTTCACCAGCCCGGCCAGCACGTGGGGGTCTTCCTTGAGCACGTAGACGAAGGGCAGCACCAGCAGCACCAGCCACAGCGGCTGGGTCCACACCTGCAGCCGGCTGATGACGGTGACGCCGTGGGTGACCAGCGGGATGACCACCAGCGCGCAGATCAGGTAGCCCAGCGCCGGCGGAATGTCGAAGGCCAGCTCGAGCGCGTAGGCCATGATGGCCGCCTCGAGCGCGAAGAAGATGAAGGTGAAGCTCGCATAGATGAGCGAGGTGATGGTCGAGCCGATGTAGCCGAAGCCGGCGCCGCGCGTGAGCAGGTCCATGTCGACCCCGTGGCGGGCCGCGTAGTGGCTGATGGGCAGGCCGGCCAGGAAGATGATGAGGCCGGTGGCGACGATGGCCCAGAACGCGTTGATGAAGCCGTACTGCACCAGCAGCGTCGCTCCCACCGCCTCGAGCACCAGGAAAGAGGCCGCGCCGAAGGCGGTGTTGGCCACCCGCAGCTCCGACCACTTGCGGAAGGCGCGCGGCGTGAAACGCAGCGCGTAGTCCTCCATGGTCTCGCGCGCGACCCAGGTGTTGTAGTCGCGGCGGATCTTGATGACGCGCTGCACCGCCTCGCCGGAGACGGGCGCTTGGGGCGAGGGGGCGGACTCGGCGGTGAGATTGATGCTTTCCATGCCGAGCGGGTAAGGGTTGATACCGAGCCCAGGCAGGGTGCAAAGGCTATGCCTACGCCTTCGGTCGCATGGCCGTTTCGCATTGGGTTGCCTAAGATGGCCGCGAACTTGCACAGGCACGCGCCATGGAACTCACGCCTCGCGAAAAAGACAAGCTCCTCATCTTCACCGCGGCCCTGCTGGCCGAGCGCCGCAAGGCCCGCGGGCTCAGGCTCAACTACCCGGAGGCGGTGGCCCTGATCACCGCGGCCATCATGGAAGGCGCCCGCGACGGCAAGTCGGTGGCGGCCCTCATGAGCGAAGGCAAGACCGTGCTCGGCCGCGCCGACGTGATGGAGGGCGTGGCGGAAATGATCCCGGAGATCCAGGTCGAAGCCACCTTCCCCGACGGCACCAAGTTGGTGACCGTGCACCAGCCGATTGCATAGGCTGCCGGCGCACCACCCACCGTGGTGCGCGACAACAAACCCCCAACGGAGCGAACCCCCATGAAACAAGCTGCCGCCCTCCTCCGAGGCGCCGCCCTGCTCGCCACGAGCGTGGCCGCCCAGGCCCATGAAGGCCATCACCAACCCGGTGCGGCGCACTGGCATGCGACCGACGTGTTCGGCTTCGTCGCGCTGGCACTCCTGGTCGCCGCGGCCGCCTGGTGGATCGGCAGGAAGTGAGCCCCATGATCCCCGGCGAACTCTTCACCGACCCCGGCGAACACGACCTCAACCCCGGCCGGCGCACGCTCACGCTGGTGGTCGAGAACACCGGAGACCGGCCCATCCAGGTGGGCTCGCACTACCACTTCGCCGAGACCAACGGCGCGCTGAAGTTCGACCGCGCCGCGGCCCGCGGCATGCGGCTGCACATCGCCTCGGGCACCGCGGTGCGCTTCGAGCCGGGGCAGCAGCGCACGGTGGAGCTGGTGGACTACGCCGGCGACCGCGAGGTGTGGGGCTTCCGCGGCCTGGTACAGGGGGCGCTGTGATGGGCAAGATCCAGCGACGCGCCTATGCCGAGATGTACGGTCCGACCACCGGCGACCGACTGCGCCTGGCCGACACCGACCTCGTCATCGAAGTCGAGGCCGACTACACGCTGCGGGCGGGCGGCTACGGCGAGGAGGTGAAGTTCGGCGGCGGCAAGACCATCCGCGACGGCATGGGCCAGAGCCAGCGCGTCAACGGCCCGGGCCCCGGCGAAGCGGTCGATTGCGTGATCACCAACGCACTGATCCTCGACCACTGGGGCATCGTGAAAGCCGACATCGGCCTGCGCGGCTCGCGCATCGCCGCCATCGGCAAGGCCGGCAACCCCGACGTGCAGCCGGGCGTGGACATCGTCATCGGCCCGGGCACCGAGATCATCGCCGGCGAAGGGATGATCGTCACCGCCGGCGGCATCGACACCCACATCCACTGGATCTGCCCCCAGCAGATCGAAGAGGCGCTGATGTCGGGCGTGACGACGATGATCGGCGGCGGCACCGGCCCGGCCACCGGCACCTTCGCCACCACCTGCACGCCGGGGCCCGAGAACATCGCCCGCATGCTGGCCGCAGCCGACGCCTTCCCGATGAACCTGGGCTTCTTCGGCAAGGGCAACGCGAGCCGGCCCGAGGCGCTGCGCCAGCAGGTCGATGCCGGCGCCATCGGCTTGAAGCTGCACGAGGACTGGGGCACCACGCCGGCGGCCATCGACACCTGCCTGAGCGTTGCCGAAGAGACCGACATCCAGGTGGCGATCCACACCGACACGCTGAACGAAAGCGGCTTCGTCGAAGACTCGATCGCCGCCTTCAAGGGCCGCACCATCCACACCTTCCACACCGAAGGCGCGGGCGGCGGCCATGCGCCCGACATCCTCAAGGTGGTGGGCGAGGCCAACGTGCTGCCGAGCTCGACCAATCCGACGCGGCCCTACACCGTCAACACGCTCGACGAGCACCTCGACATGCTGATGGTGTGCCACCACCTCGACGCGAGCATCGCCGAGGACCTGGCCTTTGCCGAGAGCCGCATCCGCCGCGAGACGATCGCGGCCGAAGACATCCTGCACGACCTGGGCGCCATCAGCATGTTCAGCTCCGACTCGCAGGCCATGGGCCGGGTGGGCGAGGTGATCCTGCGCTGCTGGCAGACGGCTCACAAGATGAAGCTGCAGCGCGGCAGGCTGCCGGGCGACAGCGAACGCCACGACAACGCGCGCGTGAAGCGCTATGTCGCCAAGTACACGATCAACCCGGCCATCTCGCACGGCCTCTCGCACGAGGTGGGCAGCATCGAGGTCGGCAAGTGGGCCGACCTGGTGCTGTGGAAACCGGCGTTCTTCGGCGTGAAGCCCTCGCTCATCCTGAAGGGCGGCTTCATCGCCGCGGCGGCGATGGGCGACCCGAATGCATCGATCCCGACGCCGCAGCCGGTGCACTACCGGCCGATGTTCGGCAGCTACGGCGGCGCGCTGGCGCGCACTTCGCTCACCTTCGTGAGCCACGTGGCCCTGTCGAGCGGCGCGGCCGAGGCCTGCGGGCTGCACAAGCAGCTGGCCGTGGTGAAGGGCTGCCGCGGCGTGCGCAAGACCGACATGGTGCACAACGCCTGGCTGCCGGCGATGCAGGTCGACCCGCAGACCTACCAGGTGCGTGCCGATGGTCAGCTGCTCACCTGCGAGCCGGCCACGGTGCTGCCGATGGCGCAGCGCTACTTCCTGTTCTAGGGCTGGCCTTAGCGCTTGCCCGGCCCCGCGGCCGGCGGCTCGGCGTCGATCGCCTTCACGCCTTCGCCTCGGGCGCGGGCCATCAGGGCCGAGCAGTCGCTGTCCTCGCCGGGGCCGGTCTCGATCAGCGGGATCAGCGCGGCCAGCGGGTTGACCAGGGCGCCCAGCAGCAAGGCGCCGCCGCCGCGTGCCAGCAGCTTGCCCATCTCCGGCTTCACGCTCGGGTCGGCAAAGCTGCCCTGCACGGTGAACGGCACACGCAGGGTCAGCGGGCTCCTGTCCTTGGGCAGCGGCGTGACCTTCACGTCGAGCGTTTCCCTGGACAGGTCGGCCGTGCCGCGGGCATCGATGACCGTGTCGGCCGTGTCGAACACCACGGCGCGCGAGCTCATGACGCCGCGCTCGAAGCCCACGTCGGCCAGCGCGCAGCGCACCGGGATGTTGCGGTCGCCGGTGACCAGGAACTTCAGCGCTTCGGCCAGGTCGAGGTCCACCAGTTCGATCAGCAGGTTGCTGATGCGCCCCCGGCCCATGGCCAGCTGCATCTCGCCCTGGGAGCTGCCCAGCATCTGTGCATACGAGTTGCCGCGCCCCGCCAGCGTGGCGCGGCCGTTGAGCTGGCCGAAGGCGGCGCGGGTGTTGCGCACCCGCGGCAGCAGCTGCTCGAGCTGCAGGCGGTTGAACTGCGCGCCGAGCCGCGCGGCCATGGGCTGCACGCGGCCGTCGATCTGCAGCGAGCCGGCGACGTTGCCGCCGGCGAAGCCCAGCCGCAGGGGATCGAGGGTGAGCTTGCGGTCGTCCATCACGACGCGGGTCTTGAGGTTGTCGAAGGGCATCGAGCCGAAGTTGCGGATGGCCTGGGCCTCGAACTGAAGGTCGGCGTCGAGCGTGTCCCACTTCTCGGCGCTGAAGCCGCGCTGCGGCAGCACCCGGCCGCCCTTCACGCGGGCGGTGGAGGCGCCGGACGAGGCCCGCTGCACGGGGCGTGACGCGGCCGCCTCGGGCGGTGCCGGGGTGGCCTCCGAGGCCCGCGCCGCTGCCGGACCGGCCGTGACCGTCTTCGTGGTCTTGCCCACCACCGGACCGAGGTCGTTGAGGTCGAGCAGCTTCGAATGCAGCCGGCCGCCGACGAACGGCCGCGAGGGCCGCCGCTCGAAGCGGATCTGCCCGGACAGGTCGCTCCTGCCCACCCGGCTGGTGAAGTCTTCGTACCACCACACGCCGCGGTCGAGCCGCACCCGGCCGGCCGTCTGGTAGGCCGGTGTTTCGGGCAGGCCCACGTGGGCGATGCGATACCACTCGGCCAGCGTGCGCCCCTGCACCTCGATGCGCAGGTCGGCCGCCTTGGGCGCCAGCAGGCCGGTCACCTGCCCGGCCGCGCGCACGCGCGTACGGCCGATGGAAGCGTCGACGTCCAGGCCGTAAGGCTTGTCGGCCTCGCGCAGCTGCAGCACGTCGTCGCCGGTGCCGGCGGCGCGCAGCGGCAGGCCGTTCCATTGCCCTTCGGCTCCAACCCGCAGCCGGGCCCTCGTGTCTTGCACGACGCTCTGGAAATTGGCCCGCACGTCCGTCTGCAGGTGCGGCTGCAGCAGGCGCAGCACGCCGTTGTCGAGCCACACCCGGCCCAGTTCGATGCGCGAACCCTCGTCGCTCTGCTTCGTGTCGAGCAGCCAGTTGCGCTGCCCCTGCGCATTGCTCTCGAGCCAGACGTCGGGCTGGTGCATGCGCACTTCGACGATCTGCAGGCGGCGCTGCGTGAGCAGCGGCCACAACGCGATGCGCGCATCGATCGATTGCGCGCTCACCATGTCCGGCCGGCCCGCCCAGGCCGGGTTGGCGAAGCGCAGCCCGTTCACCTCGAGCCGCCCCAGGCGGCCCCAATGCCACCAGATGTCGCCCTCCAGCCGCAGCGCGCGGCCGGTGGCGGCCTGGGTGCGCTCGGCGATCCAGTCGCGCGCGAAGTTGAGCCGCCACGGCACGCTGAAGGCCACGACGAGCAGCAGCACGGCGGCCAGCAGGACCAGCAGCCAGCGGTTGCGGCGGAGCGACGTCGTCCAGGGCATGGGCTTGCGTGACAGGTGAGTCGAATGGGCGTGCTTCTTGCACCTTCGTCGCAGCCCCCTGCCCCTGCCATCAGCGGCGCGGCCACACCGGTGTAGGCCGGCGCCGACAGCCGGCATACTCGCGCGATGCACAGCGTCAACAAACTCATTCCCCAGGGCCGCGGCCTCGCGCAGGCCCTCGTGAAACGCGCCGCCACCGTCGTGCTCGATTGGGACGTGCGGCAGAAGAGCCGTTTCGATGCCACCGACAGCACCGGCCGCCTGCTCGGCGTGTTCCTGCCGCGCGGCGCGGTGGTGCGCGGCGGCGACGTGCTGGTGGTCGAAGACGGCTCGCTGGTGCGGGTGGAGCCCGCGGCGCAGCCGGTGCTGGTGGTGCGTCACTGCGCCGAGCACGGCTCGCCGTTCGACCTGCTGCGGGCGGCCTACCACCTGGGCAACCGCCACGTCCCGCTGGAGCTGCAGCCCGACCACCTGAAACTCGAGCCCGATCATGTGCTGGCCGCCATGCTGCGCCAGATGCACCTCATCGTGAGCGAAGCCGAAGCGCCGTTCGAGCCGGAGTCCGGCGCCTATGCCGGCGGTCACGGCCACGGCCACGGCCATGAGCACGAGCACGAGCACGGGCATGAACACCACCACGATCACGGCCACCACCACGGCCACCATCACCCTTGAAACCGCGACGCCTGAGGGCGCGGCCCGAGCCGCTGCCCGCCTCCAGCCTGCTGCAGCTGATGTGGCTCGCCTCGCCGGCCTTGCCGGTGGGCGGCTTCAGCTACTCGGAGGGGCTGGAAGCCGCGGTCGAGGCAGGCCTCGTGACCGATGAGGACCATGCCCGCCGCTGGCTGCTCGACCAGCTGACGCTGACGCTGGCGCGCTGCGACCTGGCCGTGCTGGGGGTTGCGGTGGCCGCGTGGCGGCGGCAGGACCTCGACCGCATCGGCGAACTCAACACCTGGCTGCTCACCACGCGCGAGAGCGCCGAGTTGCGGCTGCAGGCCGAGCAGATGGGCCGCTCGTTCGTCGAGTGGCTCAAGCTGCGCCCCGACGCGCCGGCTTCGGCGCTCGCCGCGCTGCGGGGCCTGAAGCCGGCGCCCTGCTATCCGGTGGCCTACGCGCTGGCCGCCGCGTTGACCGCCGCCGCGCCGCGCGATGCGGCACTGGCCTTTGCCTTCGGCTGGGCCGAGAACATGGCGCAGGCCGCCATCAAGGCCGTACCGCTGGGCCAGAGCGCGGGCCAGCGCATCCTCGGCGCCCTGGCCGAGGCGATTCCCGCCGCAGTGGATGCGGCCCTGGCGTTGGCCGACAGCGAGCGCCAGTCCTTTTCACCCGGCCTGGCCATCCTGTCGGCCCGGCACGAAACCCAGTACTCCCGACTCTTCCGCTCATGACCACCCTGCTGCACTCGATCCCCAACCGCACCAAGAAGCTGCCCCCGCTGCGGGTAGGCGTCGGAGGGCCGGTCGGTTCCGGCAAGACCACGCTGGTGGAAATGCTCTGCAAGACCATGCGCGAGCGCTGGGACCTGGTGGTCGTCACCAACGACATCTACACCAAGGAAGACCAGCGCCTGCTCACCGTGGCCGGCGCACTGGAGCCGGAACGCATCATGGGCGTCGAAACCGGCGGCTGCCCGCACACCGCCATCCGCGAAGACGCGTCCATCAACCTCGAGGCGGTGGACCGCATGCTGCAGAGGTTTCCCGATGCCGACATCGTGTTCATCGAGTCGGGCGGCGACAACCTCGCGGCGACCTTCAGCCCCGAGTTGAGCGACCTCACGATCTACGTGATCGACGTGGCCGCGGGCGAGAAGATCCCCCGCAAGGGCGGCCCGGGCATCACCAAGAGCGACCTCTTCGTCATCAACAAGACCGACCTCGCGCCGCACGTGGGTGCCGACCTGTCGGTGATGGAGGCCGACACGAAACGCATGCGGCCGACCCGGCCCTATGCGATGACCAACCTCAAGACCCGGGCCGGGCTCGACGAAGTGGTGCGCTTCATCGAGACCAAGGGGCTGCTGGTCTCCGCGTGAACCGGAGACCGCGCGCAGTCAGCGGATGCTGGTGACCGAGCGCAGCGCGCGCACCGCCCCTTCGCCGATGGCCGAGCCGAAACGCTTGCTCAGGCGCTCGGCCAGGTTTTCCTTCGGCGTGTAGTCGATCACCTCTTCGGCCTTGACGACCTCGCGGGCCACGAAGTCGAGGCTGCCCAGCTTGTCGGCCAGGCCCTGGTCGATGGCCTGCTGGCCGTTCCAGAAGAGGCCGGAGAAGGTTTCGGGCGTCTCCTTCAGGCGCTTGCCCCGGCCATGCTTCACCACCGCGATGAACTGCTGGTGGATCTGGTCGATCATGGTCTGCGCATAGGCCCGGTGCTGCTCGTTCTGCGGCGAGAAGGGGTCGAGCATGCCCTTGTTGGTGCCGGCGGTGAGCAGGCGGCGCTCGATGCCGAGCTTGTCCATCGTGCCGGTGAAGCCGAAGCCGTCCATCAGCACGCCGATCGAGCCGACGATGGAGGCCTTGTCGACGAACACCTCGTCGGCGCCCGCGGCGATGTAATAGGCGGCCGAAGCGCACAGCTCCTCGCACACTGCGTACACCGGCTTGCCGTGCTTGGCCTTCAGCCGCTGCATCTCGTCGTTGATGATGCCGGCCTGCACCGGGCTGCCGCCCGGCGAGTTGATGCGCAGCACCACCGCCTTCGCCCCGACGTCCTCGAACGCGGCGCGCAGGCCGGACACCATGGCTTCGGCGCTGGCCTCGGTGTCGCTGGCGATTTCGCCGCGCACCTCGACCAGCGCGGTGTGCGGGCCGTTCGGCACGCTGGTGGCACTGCGCTCGGCAAACAGCGCCCAGGCGATGGCGATGAACACCAGCAGCCACGCGAAGCGGAAGAACAGCCGCCAGCGCCGCTCGCGCTTGCGGTCGGTCAGGTAGGCCGTGGCGAACTCGCGGGCAATGCCGTCGTCGCGCGCCGGCACGACCGGTGGCTCCTGCCGCGGCGCGGCCGAAGGGGAAGGTGAAGGCAGGTTGAAACCAGGCTCAGGACGTGAAGGGTCGTCTAGCGTGCTCATGATGAGGGGGCTTTCCGGAGGCCGCGCAGGTCAGGCGGCAAACACAGGGCGGATGTCGCGGGAAGGATACCAATACACCATGCCGTCACGCTCGCTCACAGGCAAAGCCGTGAGCCGCCCGCGCCCGCAGGGGCCGCCGATGCAGCGGCCGCCCTTCGGCTCGTAGGCGGCACCGTGGGTCGAGCAGAGGATGAACTCGCGCGTGCTGTCGAGGAATTCTCCGGGCTGCCAGTCCATCTCGGCCGGTACGTGCACGCAGCGGTTGAGATAGGCCACCACCTGCCCGTCGATGCGCAACGCGAAGGCGCGCACGCTGCGGCCGTACTCCAGCACGTCGAAGAGATAGGCCCGGCCGCGCTCGGCCAGTTCGGCCGAGGCGCACAGGGGTTCGCCGTCCGGGGAGGACGCGGACGGGTCTTCAGGCATGTTGGAGCAGCCAGGCCTGCAGCTCGGGCACGGAGTGCGCCACGAAGCGCGGCGCGAACTCGGCGAAGCTGTCGTGCGCATGCGCGCCGTAGCCCACGCCGATGCAGGCGGTGCCGGCGTTGGCGGCCATCTGCAGGTCGTGCGTGGTGTCGCCGATCATCAGCGTGCGTTCCGGCTCGGTGCCGAACTCGCGCATCAGTTCGTGAAGCATCAGCGGATCGGGTTTGGAGGCGGTTTCGTCGGCCGTGCGCGAGCCGTCGAACATGCCGCGCAGCTGCACCGTCTTCAGCGCTTCATCGAGGCCGTGGCGGGTCTTGCCGGTGGCCACCGCCAGCCAGTGGTGCCGCTGCTTCAGGGCATCGAGCATGGCGAGCGTGCCGGGAAACAGCGTCAGCTCGTGCTGGCTCCTGAAGTAGTGATGCCGGTACCGCTGGCCCAGCTCCGGGTAGCGCTCTTCGGGCAGGCCCGGCACCACGTACTTGAGCGCGTCGTGCAGGCCCAGGCCGATCACGTAGGCGGCGTCGGCATCGCTGGGCACCG
>CAMLNA010000064.1 GCA_946481025.1 uncultured Rivibacter sp. | reverse complement strand
CTCATGGCGCTTCCTTCACGTGAAGGCGCATCCACGCCGGCACCTGCCACTGCGGCAGCAGCCGCTCGGCCACGACGAACAGGATGATGAAGGCCTGGATCACCAGCACCACTTCGCGCGACACGTCGGTGGTGCGCTCCATGGCCTGTGCGCCGGCGCGCAGGTAGGCATAGAGGAACGCGGCCATCGGGATGTTGCGCGGCTCGTTGCGCGCGAGCAGGGCGACGACCAGGCCTTCGAAGCCCATGCCGGGCGTCAGGTCCACCGGCAGCCGCTTGAGCAGCGCATTGCTCACGTGCAGGCCGGCAAAGGCGGCGAAGGCTCCGCCGATCGCCATCGACAGCATCACGGCGCGCTCGACCGGCATGCCGACCTGGCGCGCGAAGGCCGGCGCCTGGCCCACGGTGCGGATCTCGTAGCCCACCGTGGTGCGCATCAGCAATGCCCAGGCGCCCGCCACCACGAGCGGCACCGCGAAGAGCATGGCCGTCACGTTGGTGCGCGCCAGCAGGTTGGGCACGATGGCGGCCTCGGGCAGCACCGGCGTCACGAGAAAGCCGGCATTCGGATCGCGCATCCACTGGGTGATGACGAGCCGGTACAGCTGCACCGCGATGAGGTTGAGCATCAGCGTGGTGACGATTTCGCTGGCGCCATGCCGCGCCTTCAGCCAGCCGGGCAGCAGGCCCCAGGCGAAGCCGGTGAGCAGCGCCGCCACGAAGGCCGCGGGCAGCACGAGGTACCACGGGCCGCCGATGGCGAGGCTGACCGCGGCGGCGGCCAGCGCCGCGAGGAACATCTGCCCGTCGGCACCCAGCGAGAACTGCCGCGCGCGGAACGGGATGGCGATCGCAAGGCCCAGGAAGGTGAGGGTGATGGCGTCTTCGATCACCGAACCGAAGCGCACGAGCCGGTGCACCTGCCAGCCTTCGGACGCCGAGTAGCGGATGTCGGGCAGTGCGCCGGTCAGGAGGGCCAGGCAGGCGCGCAGGGGCTCGGCGCTCACCAGGGCGGTGATGGCAAAGCCGACCAGCAGCGCGGCCGTGATGGCTGCCGGCAGCTTCAGCGCCTGCCGGATCGAAGGGGAGGAGGTGGGGAGTGTCACGCCGAGGCTTCTTCAGGGTGCGGTGTCATCTGCGCGAGCGGCGTGAAGGGCGCGTCCAGCGTGGCGGAGGCACCCGCGTCGCCGCGCAGGCCGGTCATGTAGAGGCCGAGCTGCTGGGCGCTCGCCGTGCCGGCCGCGAAGTGGGCCGTGATGCGGCCCTGGAACATCACCGCGATGCGGTCGGAGAGTTCGAGCAGCTCGTCCAGGTCGGCCGACACCAGCAGGATGGCGGCGCCGGCGTCGCGCAGCGCGACGAGCCGCTGGCGCAGCGCCTGGGCCGCCCCGATGTCCACGCCGCGCGTGGGCTGGCTGGCCACCAGCAGCCGCGGCGACGCAGCCACTTCACGCGCCAGCACCACCTTCTGCATGTTGCCGCCGGACAGCGAGCCGATGTTCACGTCGGCCGAGCGGGCCACCACGCCGTGCTCGAGGAGCATGTGCTCGGCCGATTGGCGGGCGGCACGGGCGTCCAGCCAGCCGAGGCGCGACAGCGGCGGCCGGTGGTAGCGGTTGGCCATCGCGTTGTCGATGATGCTCATGCCCGGGGCCACGCCGTCGTGCAGCCGGTCTTCGGGAATGGCGGCGACGCCGGCCGCGCGGGCCGCACGCGCGCCGCGGCCGCTGACCGGCCGGCCGTCGAGCAGCACCTCGCCCCGCGCCGGCGCTTCGAGGCCGGCCAGCACGGCGGCCAGCGGGGCCTGGCCGTTACCCTCGACGCCCGCGATGCCCAGGATCTCGCCGGCGGCGATGTCGAACGAGACCTGCTGCAGCGGCATGCGGCCGTCCGGGTGCAGCACGGTGAGGTCGCGCGCGCGGACCAGCGGCTGCGCCGCCTTGGCCTGCACGCGCTGCACCCGCAGCGGCACCACGGTGCGGCCGACGATCATTTCGGCGATTTCTGCCTCGGTGGCGCTGCGGGAGCGGGCGCGCCCCGTCACGCGGCCGCCGCGCATCACGGTGAAGCGGTCGGAGATCTCGCGCACCTCGGCCAGCTTGTGGGTGATGAGCACCACCGTGAGGCCCGCGGCCACCAGCTGGCGCAGCGCCGCGAACAGTGCCTCGATCTGCTGCGGCGGCAGCACCGCGGAAGGCTCGTCGAGCAGCACCACGCGGGCGCCGCGGTACAGCACCTTCAGGATGCCCACGCGCTGCTGCTCTCCGATGGAGAGGTCGTGCACGCGCGCCAGCGGATCGACGGCGAGGCCGAAGCGCTCGGCCGTGGCACGTACCTCGTCGGCGGCACGGCGGCGGTCCAGCCAGAAGCGGCGCATCGGCTCGCAGCCGAGCACCACGTTGTCGGCCACGGTGAAGCTGGGCACCAGCTCGATGTGCTGCGGCACCAGGCCGATGCCGGCGGCGATGGCCTCGCGCGGCTGGCGCCAGTGCACGGCGCGGCCCTCGAGCAGGATCTCGCCCGAACTGGGCCGCTCCAGCCCGTAGAGCATCTTCATCACGGTGGACTTGCCGGCGCCGTTCTCGCCCACGATGGCATGGATCTCGCCGCGCTCGATGCTCAGGCTCACCCGGTCATTGGCCAGCGTGCCGTTGGCATAGCGCTTGGACACCTCGCGCAGCTCGAGCAAGGGGCCGGAGGAGGGGGCTGCAGCGGCGTTCACTTCGGCTCCTTGCCCGTGCTGAAGGCGCTGGGCACCCGCCGCTCGCCGCGGGCGATGGCGGCCTGCACCTCGTCGAGCGAGCGCAGGAGCTCGGGCGGGGCCTGCGACAGCACGTCGGACCCGCGCGCCAGGCTCACGCCCTGCTCGGCCAGGCCGAGCGACTGCGTGCTGCCGTAGGCCAGCTGCCCTTGCAATGCCTGGGCCACGGCACGCACCACCGCGACGTCGACGTTCTTGATCACCGAGGTGACGATGCGCGACGCCAGCTGCGGGTTGGACGTGCGGTACATCGCGTACTGGTCCATGTCCACGCCGATGGCATAGCGGCGGCCTTCGAGGGCCGCCTCGTTGACGCCCTGGCCGGTGGCACCGGCCGCATGGAAGATGAGGCCCACGCCGCGGCCGAACTGCGCCTTCGCCACTTCCTTGCCGGCGGCCGGGTCGGAGAAGGAGTTGGCGTACTGGGCGAGCACCGTTTCGCCGGGCACCGCGGCCAGGGCGCCGGCGCGAAAGCCGACGATGAAGTCGTCGATCACCGGGAACTGCATGCCGCCCACCACGCCCAGGCCGCTGCCCGGCGGCACGCCGGGGAGGCCGGCCTGGTCGAGCCTGGCGGCCAGGTAGCCGGCAAGGAAGGCGCCCTCGTTCTGGCGGAACAGGATGGAGTGCACGTTGCCGCAGCGGCAGGCGGCGTAGTCCACCACCGCGTCGTAGACCACGAAGCGTGCATCGGGGTATTGCTCCGCCAGCTGCTGCACGTAGGGCACCATGGTGAAGGTGCCGGTCACGATGAGGTCGTAGTCGCCGCTGTCGGCCAGGTCGGTGAGCGCACCCTGCCAGCGCGTGGGATCGGTGCCGCCTTCGATCACCTTCACCTGCACCGGCAGCGTGTCGCGCGCCTCGCGCATGCCCTTGGCCGCCGAATCGAAGAAGGACTTGTCGCCGAGCGTGCCGTTGATGAACAGCGCCGCGCGAAGCTTCACCTCGCCGGTGCGCCGCGCGTCGGCGCGCTCGCCCAGCACGGCCAGGCCGTACAGCACGGCGAACAGGCCCGCCAGCCAGGCCAGTTGAACCAGTACGGGTCGCAGCAGCTTCATGATGTCAGGACTCCCGTGTGTGCAGCGCCACCTGCCGCCTTGCGCCGGGGTTCGCCAAGCGGACACCGCGGATCCGGCTTTGCCGGTCCGCTGGTGTCGCCCCCTCGAAGGGGGCGCGCGAAGCGCGTAGGGGGTGGGTCATGTCACACCGCTCGTCTTGGCGATGCGCGTGCTGTAGCGGTAGCTCGCCACGTACTTCATCACGCAGTACTCGATGGGCTCGCGCCGCTCGGACAGCGTGATGCGCTCGCACAGCAGGACGGGCGACCCCTCGGCAATGCCGAGCAGGCGTGCGTCTTCGGCGTCGGCCGCGGCGGCGCAGAGGTTCTCCACCGCTTCGGCAGGCGCGAAGCCGGTTTTTTCGGTCAGCAGCTTGTAGAGGGACTGGGTCTGCTCGATCTCGGCGCGATCGATCTTCATGCCCCGCGGCAAGGGGAAGTAGGCGTCGTGCAGGCCGACCGGCGCACCGTCGATGAGTCGCACGCGCCGCACGCGGGTGAGCGGATGGCCCGGCTCCACGCCCAGCAGCCCGGCGACGCCCATCGACGCGGCGGCGCTTTCCACTGCAAGGATCTGCTGGCCCGGCACGCCGCCGCGCTGCGCCGTGTCCTGCGAGAAGCTGTCGATGAAGCGCGACATGCGCCGCACCAGCGCGGGGGCCACGAAGGTGCCGCGGCCATGGTCGCTGTAGATGACGCCGCGTTCCTCGAGGTAGCGCACCGCCTTGCGCACCGTGTCGCGGCTGACTTCGTACTTCTCGGCCAGCTCGCGCTCGGACGGCAGGGCCTGGTTGTCGGTGAGCAGGCCCTGCTCGATGGCGCCGCGAATGATGTCGGCAAGCTGCCGGTAGCGCGGCGTGGAGGTGGTCTGGATTCTTTCCGTGGCCATGGGGTGTCCCTTGCGGGGCTGGAGGAGCAGGTCGGTCTTCAATGTTGCCCGGAAGTCGTCACGGCGCAGTCATCGTATCGTGGTACGTACCAGATTGTCAACGTGCGCCAGCATGGTGCGGCGGGAGGATTGCACGCCCTCTGGGCACCATAGAGGGGTTGCATGAAACTCACACATCGTGAATTTGTATCAATTGACGACTGGTACGTACCACGCCTATAGTGATCACGCGTTTCGTAAGGTACCCGACACACACCACCCACAGCCTTTGCGCACGGAGTCAAGAACGATGCGATCCCTTCCCGGCCTGCCACGCAACCTGCTGGCCCTCCTGATCAGCACCCAGGTGCTTCCCGTGTTCGCGCAGGAAGCCGCCAAGACCGAGCCCTCGTCGCCGGAGCCTCCCGCAGCGGCAGCCTCCGCACCGGTGGTGCGGTCGATGGAGAAGGTCGTGATCACCGGAGAGGCCATCGGCGTGCGGCAGACGCGTGCCAACGTCAAGATCACCGCCGCCGACCTCGACTACTACCCGCCCGGCGTCAGTGCCGACAAGGTGCTCGAGCGCGTGTCGGGCATCCAGATGGGATCGTCCAACGCCTTCGGCGGCGACGGGTTCGAGAGCACGATCAACATGCGCGGTTTCGCGAAGGACAGCATCGGCTTCTCGATCGACGGCGTGCCCAACGGCCGCACCACGCTGGGCGGTGGCTCGGTGCCCACGCGCTACTTCGACTCGAGCAACCTGGCCGGCGTGGACGTCTCGCAGTCGGCCGGCGTGATCGGCTCGCCTTCGCACCAGGCGCTGGCCGGCCATGTGAACTACCTCACCCAGGATCCGGAGCGCCGCTTCGCCGCGCGCGCAGAAGCCGCTGCCGGCAGTGCCGACTTCGGCCGTGTGTATGCCCGCATCGACAGCGGCGAGTTCGTCCCCGGCCTCACCAGCTACCTGAGCCTGTCGAAGGAGCAGTGGAAGGTGTCGTACGTCGACGACCCCGCCGGCAAGAACGGGCGCGAACACCTGGACTTCAAGGCGGTGGCCAAGCTCGACAACGGCACGGTGATCAAGCTGCGCAGCGGCTACAACGACAAGAAAGAAGAGAGCGGCACCAACATCGTGACGCTGCGCCAGTTCAACACCGACCCGAAGAACGACGGCTACACCGACCGCTGGACCGGCACGCCCTCGATCGACCGCAACTACCGCGAGCTGAAGGGCAACCCGCGCAAGGACGTGCTGAGCTACGTCGACGTCGACATGCCCCTGGCTGCCAGCCTGAAGCTCAACACCAAGGTCTACTACCACACGCAAAGCGGCATCGGGAAGGAAACCGGCGTGGGCACCGGCGGCTTCCCGGGGATGGATGGCAACGCCAACAGCATCTACTTCCGCGCCAACGAATACGACCTCGACCGTCGCGGCGTACTGGCCGAGCTGGCCCGCAAGCACAACGACCTGATCGACTGGCGCCTGGGCGCCTGGTACGAGCAGGCCAACCGCCGGCAGATGCGCAACTGGTACCCGGTGCTCGATGAAGCCACCGGCCCGGCCTACAGCGGCGTGGCCAGCTTCACCAGCGAGGACAAGCACTGGGACAACCGCATCACCATGGGGTATGTGGCCAACCGCAGCAGCTTCATGGACGGCCGCCTCAAGTTCGACTACGGCGTGACCTACCTCGACAACGACGTCAGCTACGTCGCGCCCATCCACGACTCGCGCACCACGGCGGCCTTTCCCGACGGGCGCCGCAACTTCGTCAACGAAGCCAAGGTGGACTCGGGCGTGCTGCCCAAGGTGGGTGCGCTGTACGCGCTGTCCGACAGGACCGAAGTGTTCGCCGGCTACGCCAAGAACGCCGCCAGCGTGACCGACGCCACGCTCGAAGGCGGCTCGGCGGCGACGCTGGCCGCCGCCGCCAAGGTCAACAAGATGGACACCGCCAATGCGTTCGACCTGGGCCTGCGCCACAAGGCCGACAGCTATGCGCTGGGCATGCAAGCCTTCGTGATCGACTCGAAGGAAACGGTGGCGGCCGACATCGTGGGCACGCTGCAGTCCGAGAACGTCGACCAGGGCCGCCGCATCCACGGCATGGAGCTGACCTACAGCGGCCGCGTGGGCTATGCATGGCGCCTGTACGGCGCCTACACCTACCAGAAGGGCGAATACAAGCTGAGCGACGTCGACGCCAACGGCAACCCGCCGCGCGGCTTCATCCGCAACGGCGCCGAGCTGGTGGGCATCGCCCCGCACAACCTGTTCGTCGAAGCCACCTGGCGCCCGCTGGACGACCTGAAGCTGGCGTTGAACGGCCGCTACGTGTCGAGCCGTGCCGGCTACTACGCCAACACGCGCGTGGCCAACAGCGGCGTCGACGAGCGCCTGCCGGCCTACACGCTGCTGGGCCTGAACGCCTCGTACAGCTTCAGCCGCGTGAGCTTCGGCGTGAACGTGGAGAACCTCACCGACAAGAAGTACATCTCCGGCATCGCGCCCGAGCTCATGACTTCGCCGTCCTCGGTGGGCCGCTACTTCATCGGCGCGCCTCGCACGGTGGTGCTGTGGACCAAGGTCGAGCTCTGACCGGCGGCATGACACGATGAGGGCATGACGCGTCGAACCTCCACGGTCCTGCATGCGGCTGCACTCGCGCTGGCCATCGGCCTCGCGGGCTGCACAGGACCGCACGGCCGTGGATTGCAGGAGGCCGCCCCACCGCTGTGCCTGCAGTACCTCGGCGGCACCACGCTCGCGCGCGAGCCGCAGGGCGTGCTGCAGCACTTCGGCGGCATCTCGGGCCTGGACCGCGATGCCGCCACCGGCACCTGGTACCTGCTGAGCGACGACCGCTCCGCGCGGGCGCCGGCGCGCTTCTACATGGCGGCCATCGACATCGACGCATCGGGCCTGCATGCGGTGCGGGTCACCGGCGCCATGCCGCTGCGCCAGGCCGATGGCAGCGTCTACCCGGGCGCCGCGCAAGGTGGCGAGGTGCCGGACCCGGAAGCCTTGCGGATCGACCCCCGCACCGGCGAGCTGGTGTGGTCCAGCGAAGGCGACCGCAAGCTCGGCTTGGGCCCCTTCGTGCGCCGTGCCGCGCGTGACGGCGGTTTCGTTGCGGAAGTGCCGCTGCCGCAGAACCTGCGCGCGCACAAGGAGGCCGAACTCGGCGCGCGTGACAACCTCACGATCGAAGGACTGGCCTTCACGCCCGATGCGGCCTCGCTGTGGGTGTCGATGGAAGCGCCGCTGTACGAAGACGGCCCGGTGCCCACGCTGCAGCAAGGCGGCTTCGCGCGCTTCACCCGGCTCGGCCGCGACGGCCGCGTGCTCGGGCAATACGCCTATCCGCTCGACCCGGTTCCGTTGCCGCCCGGCGGCGGCCGGCACCGCGCCGACAACGGCGTCAGCGACATCCTCGCCACCGATGCCGGCACGCTGCTCGTGGTGGAGCGCTCCGGGCGCGAGGTCGAAGAGGGCGTGTTCCAGTTCGCCGTTCGCCTCTACGAGGCGAGCGCGGCCGACGCCACCGACGTGAGCGGCACCGCCTCACTGCAGGGCGCCCGCTTCAAGCCCATGCACAAGCGGCTCGTGCTCGACCTCGCAAGGGCCGGCATCGAGTCCGACAACATCGAAGCCATGGCCTGGGGCCCGCGCCTTGCGGACGGCCGCCCCACGCTGCTGCTCGCTGCCGACGACAACTTCCACGCCCGGCAGGCGAACCGCTTCATCGCACTTCAAGGCTGCAAATGAACCTCGCCAGGCGAACCCTCCTCGTTCTCGTCGCGGCCCTCGGCTTCGCCGCGCAGGCCGGGGCCGAGCCGGTGCGCATCACCATCCTGCACACCAACGACCACCACGGCCGCTTCTGGCGCAACGCCGACCAGGAATACGGCATGGCGGCGCGCAAGCGCCTCGTCGACCAGGTGCGCGCGGAGGTCAAGGCGCAAGGCGGCCACCTGCTGCTGCTCGACGGCGGCGACGTCAACACCGGCGTGCCCGAGTCCGACCTGCAGCAGGCCGAGCCCGACTTCCGGGGCATGTCGGCCATCGGCTACGACGCCATGGCGGTGGGCAACCACGAGTTCGACCGCACGCCGGCGGTGATGCGCCGCCAGCGCCTCGAATGGTCGACCTTCCCGTGGCTTTCGGCCAACGTCTACCAGGGCGGGCGGCGCATGTTCGAGCCCTACCGCATCTTCCGGCTCGGCAAGGTGCGCGTGGCGGTGCTGGGCCTCACCACCGAAGACACGATGAAGACGCTGTCGCGGCAGCGCTTTCCCGGCGTGGAGGTGCGCGCCCCGGCCGACGAGGCGGCGAAGCTGGTGCCGCGCCTGCGCCGCAGGGCCGACGTGGTGGTGGCGGCCACCCACATGGGCCACTACGTCGACGGGCGCCACGGCGTCAGCGCGCCGGGCGACGTGGAGCTGGCGCGCGCGGTGCCGGGCATCGACCTCATCGTCGGCGGCCACAGCCAGAACCCGGTGTGCATGCTCGACGCGCTGCGCCGCAACGACGACTACCAGCCCGGCGACCCCTGCGCGCCCGACCGCCAGAACGGCACCTGGATCGTGCAGGCCTGGGAATGGGGCAAGTACGTCGGCCGCGCCGACTTCGAATACGAGGCGGGCCGCTTCGAACTCGTGCGCTACGCGCTGCTGCCGGTCAACATGATGAAGCGCGGTACCGGGCCCGACGGCAAGCCGGTGAAGCTGCCGCCCGAGACCCGCACCGAAGAAGACGCCGGCCTGCTGGCGCTGCTGGCGCCGTACCAGCGCAAGGGCGCCGACCAGCTGCTGGTGCCGGTGGGCCGCATCGATGGCACGTTCGACGGCGAGCGCCGCAACGTGCGCAGCCGCCCCACCAACCTGGGCCGCCTCGTCACCGCGTCCATGATCGACAGGACCGGCGCCGACCTGGCGCTGGTGAGCGGCGGCGGCCTGCGCGATTCGCTGCCGGACGGCGACATCACCTATGGCGACCTGCTGAAGGTGCTGCCCTTCGGCAACCACGTGGTCGTGGTCACGCTGCCCGGCGAGCAGCTCGAGGCCTACCTGCGCACGGCGCTGCGCATGACGCCCGGTTCGGGCGCCTATGCCCAGACCACCGGCGTGTCGGCGGCGATGGAAGCCGGCGAGCCGAAGGACCTCCGGGTGCAGGGCCGGCCCATCGACCCGGCGCGCCGCTACCGGCTGGCGCTCAGCAGCTTCATCGCGCGAGGCGGCGACGGCTACCCGGCCTTCTCGCGCCAGGAGATCGACGACACCGGCTTCACCGACGTCGATGTGCTGCGTGCCTTCATCGCGAGCCGGCCGGGCCTGTCGACGCGCGACTTCGAGCCGGATCGCAACGAGGTGCCTGCCGCACCTCCGGCGCCCGCTTCGCACTAGGTTTCACCGCTTCGCGCGCGGGCGCGATCCGGAGTGAGCTCGAATGCACGTTCGCCCAGTGCCGCAACTTCCAGCAGATTCGCAGCCTGGTCAGCGGGCCAGCGGCGCGGGATTGGCCAGGTAGGCCTTGAACAGGCGCGCGAACTGCCCGCCGTCCGTGTTGATGTTGGCCGAGGTGCTGCCGCCGCCGCTGAACACGATCGCGAACACACCCTTGGCGGTGTACTCGCTGGCGTGCGTGAGCATGTACTGGACGTGGTTGTCGCGGAAATGCCCTGGCGTGCCGCCCGGCGTGGCCGAGGGCACGCCCATCGGCGTCTGCCAGTACAGGACCGGCAGGTTGCCGAGCGCGCTTCGGATGGCGCTCCACTCGTCGAGGTTCTGGCGGAAGTTGGGCGTCGCCACGTTGGCCTCGTCCCAGTAGAACGGCCCGTTGCCGCGTCCCGCGCACTCGGCCGGAGGCGGGGCGACTTCGAAGCAGCCGGCATCGCGGTCGCTCGTCTGCGCGACGATGAAGTCGGCCTTGTCGGCACCCACCTTCAGCATGAAGTTGCCGACGGCGGTGGCGTCCCGGCCCCAGGAGGACGGCGGAAAACCGATCCTGGCCTTGGGCGCATAGGTGCGCCCCAGCGCCAGCAGGCATCCGGCCAGGCCGGCGACATTGTCGGGCTGGCTCGCGCACTCGGTCACCATGCTCACCCGCGCCGGCAGCTTCGCGGGATCGCCATCGGGCGCGCCTGCCAGCGTGAAGCCCCAGAAGTCCGGTTCGAGATTGACCAGCGTGGGCTGGCCGGTCTCGCCGATCTTCTGGTACATGAGCTTCACCTGGGCCCAGTAGCTGGCCATGAAGCTGGGGTCGTTGATGGCCTCGAGGTTGCCTTCGCCCCTGGACGCCATCTGGTAGAGGGTGAACAGGGGCACCGCGCCGGCGGCCTTGACGTTCGCCGAGACGTAGGTGACGTAGGCCCCGTCGGGGCTGTTCCACGTGGGCCAGGAGCCGTCGCCGACGCCGACCAGGTAGGTGTCGATGATGTCGGGCCGGATCAGCTGGCTCGTCATGTCCGCGATCGGGTTGCCGGCGCCCAGGCCGCCCAGGAGCCGGTCGGGCAGGCCGAGGGCGGCGTTGATCGACGCGGCAGGCGCAGGCGGTGATGGGGGCTGTGATGCCGGGGGGGAGGCTGGGCCCGGCGATGGCGCCGCATCGGTGCCAGGCGACGGCGAACCGCTCCCTCCGCAGGAGGCGACGCCTGTCATCAGGACGGCGAGCGCGACCCGGCGGGCCGTGGACGCGGCGTTGAGAGCGATCGGCATTCTTTCCCTTTCGAATGGAACGCCGTGCGCGGACGGCGTCACCGGACCCTGCAGGGCCGAGGCGATCATGGCCCGACGAAACGATGATGTCTCGACGAAACGATGACGGCCGCGGGGCACGCCCGTGCGTCAGGCGAAGCGGTCCTTCCAGCGCGCATTCACCGTCTGCATGGCCGCCGCCAGCGCCTGCACCTCGCTCGGATCGCCGGCCGCCGCGTGCCGGATGGCCTTGTCCAGGAAGCTGATCCGCTTCAGCTCGATCGAGGCGCTGTAGATCTGGAGGGTGCCGTCGTTCACGGCGGCGAAGCCGGGAGGAGGCGCAGCGGGCCACCGCGCCACCCGGTGTGCGTTGTGCCGCTCGAGCAGGGTCTGCTGCTGCTTGTTGACCGGCTGCGTGGCGTCGGGTCCGCGGGCCGAGATGTACGCCTCGACGTCGGCCTTCGACTGGGCGTGCTTCATGAACTGCGGGCCGACGAGCTGCGCAGCGTGCAGCACCTCCTGGCCCAGCACGATGGGGCCGGAAGGCCCGGCTGCCGGTCGAGGCGCGCGGGCCGGCCGGCGAAGGTCTGCGCTGTCCGCGTCGCTGTCGCTGTCGCTGCCCCCGCTCCTGCCGGCGTACCCGCTGGAACGGCTGTCGATCTCGCTGTCCGTCTCATCCGGCCGGGCCAGGCGGGCGTCGATGTCGCGGTGCTGCAAAGGCAGCGGGTCGCCTCGCAGGCGGGCGTGGTGCAGCTCGTCGAAGCTGCCGTCGGCGCACTTCAAGGCCATCGACAGCGCGAAGATCTTGCACGAGCGCTGGCTCTTCTGTGCCGGCACCTCGGCCACCAGCAGCGACCAGTCGGCAGGCAGCCGCAGTTGATCCGCAAGCTCCGCCACCACATTGGCGGGGTCCTTCGACTGCGAGGGGTTCAGCAGGATCGCCGACACCAGCGGTCGCGCTTGCCCTGGGCCGGCGACCACCGCCACGTCGAGCGCCACGCCATGGGCATCGTTGTCCAGCAGGACCCGCCAGCGTCCGGGCTGGATGTCCCGCACGAACGCGTTCCAGTCGGTGGATCCGAACCCCGAGCGATCGGTCGCCAGGCGGTCTCCGCCGGCAGTGCAATGGGCATAGACCAGTTTCAGGTCCGACGCCTCGGCGTTCAGCGCCGCGACGATGGCCGGCAGGGCGAGCGTGTCGAGCTTGCGGAACGCGTCGGCCTCGTCGTCGGGGCTGGCGCCTTCGGCATGGAGCTCCGCCGCATCCCGCCTCATCGCGCTCAGCCAATCGACGACCTGGCTTCGGGCCGCTGCCACCCGCGGGTCCTCATGGGCTGGCAGTTGAACCCTGGGGGCTTCCGGGATGGCCAGCGCCGACGGCATGTGCAGGCCGTCGAGCGATAGCGGGACGGCCGCGGCGTCGCCCCGTGGCGGCGGTGGGGCCAGGAGGCGCGCGTCATCGCGAATGCCGGTCCGCTCCAGCGTGGCCGTGTTGTCGACAAGCAGCTCGTCTGCCGGGCGGCGCACCCATTGCCAGAGGTCGGCACGGGCCTGGGTCAGCGGCAGCGTCGGGCCGGCAGGGCGAGCCGCCAGGCCTTCAAACTGGCCGGCATCCGTGCGCTGGCGCTGCGCGGGCGGTGCGTCGGGATGCTCTTGCGCGCCCCGCACCCGCGCGCCCTGCAGCGCGCGGGCATTGGTGTTGGTGATGTGGTTCGGCACGACGGGGCTCGGCGGAGGGTGGGTTGTCTTCAGTTCGGGGTCGGGCTGGCGGCATCACGCCGGTGGGCAGGCGCGCGCCAGCGCAGGCTCGCCTCGCGCTGCTCCATGCTCTGCAATGCCGTCTCGATGCGCCGCATGAGCGGACCCACGTTCGCAGCGGCGTCGCCGGCTTGCCGCGCATGGTGCGCCACGTCGCCCAGCGCACGCTGCAGTTTCACGGTGTCGACCTCGTCGCCGCGGAGCTCCTGCAAGTCGCGCAGCGCGCGCTGCAGTCGCGGATCCTGCTGGACCTGGCGCGTGGCCAGCAGCTTCTCCGCCAGGTGCGGCACGTCGCCCTGCGCCTGCAGCGCCGTCTGTCGCAGCCGCACCTCCCGGTCGTCGCGCCAGTTGTCCAGCGAGGCGGCGAGGTCGAAGGCCGTGCCCCTGAACGCGGGCCTCGCGGACTGCCAGACGAAGTCGTTGGTGGCGCTCTGACCGAACTGCTGCAGCAGGTAGGCCGGCGACTGCTGGCTCTCGCCGGGCAGGGCCGCCGAGGCGCCGTTGCGCATCAGCTGTGCCAGCAGCGGGCCGGTCGCGGTGGAGAACACCGCGGCGAGCGTGTTGGCCGCCACGGCGTGCGCGATGTCGCCCACGCGCTCCCTCACCTCCTTGCCCGAAGGCACGAAGCTCTTGTCGCGCCACGGGCCGCTCAGGTAGTGCCTGGCCAGCGCGCCGGCCTCGACCAGGGTTTCACCGGCGCGGCGCGGCAGGTTGCCGATGTCGGACCATGTCGCCGCGCGGACTTCGGGCTGCGGCAGCTGGGTGCTGAAGAGGTTGACCCGCTGCTTGCCGCCCACGAGGTTGTCGATGTCGGCATAGGCCGGCGCCTTCAGCAGCCCCAGGCCGAAACGGGTGATGGCGCCGGCCGAGCCGGAGGCCAGCACCGACCCGGCCGCCACGGGCCCGGCCTGCAGCAGCGACTGCGCGGGCATGAGGTAGCGGCGCAGCACGTTCGCGGCGCCGGTGACCAGAGGCTGCGCCAGCAGCCCCCAGCCCTGCGCCTGCAGCACCTCCTGTGCGGTCGCCAGCTTTCGCCGCTGCTGCTCGGCGGCTTCCTGCAGGCCGACCAGCGTCGGGTCGTTCGGTGACGCGGCCGGGCCGGACTGGTCGGTCAGCGGCTCCCGGTATTCCTTCTTGCCGCCGACGATGCGCAGCTGCACCGGGCCCGGATCGGGCACCAGCGCCTGCAGGTCCACCGGCTTGAACTGCGGAAAGTTGGCCAGGCGGGCGCGCCGGTCCATCGCGGAGAGCAGCGTCGAGTCCATCGTCAGTGCCGTGGCCCCGCCCACCGCGCCGCCGATCAGCGCAGGGTCGTAGGCGTTGTTGAGCTCACCCTGGTTGACCCGCGTGCCGGCCGAGTCGTGCCCGCTGAAGCGGGGGCCCACCGCAGTGGCCAGGGCGCTCGCCACCGGCGAGCGCGACGAGGACGAGAGGAACTGCCGCACGCCGTCGTAGAGCGCGGGCAGCACGGCTTCGCCGATCTGGATGCGGCGGTCGCCGTCGATCGAGTAGCGGCCGTTGCCGAAGACTTTCTCCCGGGCTGCCACCACGCCGGCGGCCCAGTCGATGTATCTGGCCTCGAGCGCCTCCTGCGCCTCGCGCTGCGGACCGGCCGGCGCACTGAACTCGATGTCTCGCAGCGCCGAGCGGATGCGCTCCTGCGCCGTCGCGGAGGGCGCGCCGGGTGGCGGCAACCCGGCACTGGCCGCCAGTCGGTCGATGTCGAGCACGACGTCGCGTGCCGGTTGCGAGGGCAGGGAACGGCTGGACGAGGCGCCCGGCTCGAAGCGGTCCGATGGCGTGGCGCGCTGCTCGCGCGTCAGCAGCGGAAGCCCGCTGCGCAGCACCCTGTCCACGGCCGAGAGCGACTGCGACCCGGGCTCGCGGCGGCCCGCCAGTTCGTGGGCCAGCGTGCCCGGCCGGGGCTGCGGCTGCGCCAGGGCCTCGGGCTCGGGCGGGGCCGGCTGCAGCGGATGCGGGAGGGAGTGGGTGCGGGAAACCATGCTCATGGCGGTGTCCTCGGGTGGGGTCAGTTGCTCTTGCCGTTCGGCTGGCCGAGCCTGGGGTCGTCGAGCATCAGCGCGTGGATGACCGCGAGCCCCACGCCGTTGGCGAGGTCCAGGGCCGTGGCGGCGTCGATCGGGTCGCTGATCCACGAAAGCGAACTCAGCTGCAGCAGGCCTTCGGGCGAGGTGGTGAGGTACCAGCCCAGCTCGCTGAGCACGAGCGACTGCACCGACAGCAGCCGCTGCACGTCGGCGCCCGCCAGCTCCTGGGCGGCCATGGGCAACAGCGCCTCGGGCCGCACCGCGGGCTCGCTCTCCTGCAGGTGCACGCGGCAGGCCAGGCCCGCCGGCCCGGTGAACAGGCGCGGAGCCACCAGCGAAGGGCCGTCCTCGGGCGGCAGCCCCAGCTGCAACGCCAGTTGCGACATGAAGTCGGCCTGCGCGGGGGTCATCGCCGCCGGCAGGGCCCTGGGAGGCGGAGTGGCGGCTCGGGGGCGGGCGGCAGCGGTGTGGGTGGACGTCATCGATTCGGCTCGAACGTTCTTGCGAAATGCCGCGGACGGTAGGGCCGGCATGGGCGGTGCGGGCCCGGCGTGCGCAGCGTTCGATGGAAAGGCGAAGTCAGGCCCTGCGGGCCGCCGCCTCCTCCTGCGCGGCTTCGCCTCGCCGGGCGCGCATTCGTGTCGCGCCGTCGCGAGGCTTCCCGGCGGGGCTACCTTGTCCACGCCCCTCGTCCGCAACCAGTTCAGGAGTCCTCATGACGACAGCCCCCTCCCACTCTTCATGGCGGCGCGAAGCCGCGCTGCGCCTGGGTGCCGATGAGGCGGTCGCGCGGCGTTTCGGAGAAACCGGCGTCGTCGAACTCGGCGGCCAGCCGCTGTCGCTGCATCCCTTGCAGGACGACCCCACCGGCCCGTGGATGGCCGTCACGCGGGCCGCGCGGCCGGCGGGCGTGAGCGAGGCGGCGTGGCATGAAGCGCTGCTGCTGGCCACCGCTCACAGCCTGGCCGTCACGCATGCGGCCTATGGGCTGGCCGATGACGGCGATGGCGTGGTGATGCTGCGCACGCCCGCCGGGCACGACCATCCCGACCTGCTTGCGGCCGAACTGGCCGGCCTGCTGGGGCTGCGGCAGGCGCTGGTGGCCGGTGTCCAGGCACCGGCCATGACGCCGCCGCCCGCCCCGGCGCCCGCGGTGGCCCCCGGCCCAACGCCCCTGCAAGCCGCCGCGAGTGCTGCGGCCGACACGGCGGACGCCGCCGACCTGCAGGAATTCGAAGCACCCGAAGACGTGCTGGTGCTGGTGCACGGCGCCATGCTGCACCTCGGCTTTTCGGCGCAGCAGGCCCTTGCTGCCGCCCGCAGCGGGGCGCTGCAGCTCGAGGGCGTGTCCATCGGGCTGGCGTGCGACGGCGATGGCGGCACGCTGGTGGTGGCCGCCGACCTGGGCACGCAGGTCCTGCACACCCCGGCAGAGCGCCGCCTGGCGCTCCAGGCCAACACCGAGCTGATGGTCTTCGTCGGCGCCGCCATGGCCCGCGAGCGCGGCAGCGCCCGGCTGATGTCGCGCTGCTACCTCGGCGGCTGCAGCGCCGCGCACTTCGCCGCCTGGCTGCGCGAATTCGCCCGCCTGGCCCGCATCACCGTCGAACACCGCAGCGCCGCCGCCGTCGCTCACTGACACACCGGAGTCCCAGCCATGACCATCTCGAAGGTCCAGTCCGAACGCTTTCAATCGGCACGCCTGCCAGACGACAGCGGGCCCGAGGTGCGACGAACCGAATCCGCCGGGGCTCGCATCGACGCGCCGTCGGGCCTGAAGGCACGCCCGTCGGAGCCGGACCCGCCCGCCAGCGAGTCGTCCGGCCAGCGCAGAACGGCGCAGCTGCCGCCGATGAGCCCGCCGCGCGACGATGAAACGGCTTCGATGCTGGGCGGCGGGGCCGGGCGGGTGGACAGCGCCAACTTCTTCGACTCGCCGGGCAGCAGCGGCTATCTGGCGATGACGGAGCAGGCCCGCACCTCGCAGACACTGCTGGCCTGGCGGGAAGGCGTGGAGAGCATGGGCTCGGGCTGGGCGAAGCGCCCGGCCCAGGCCGGCACGTCGCAGGCCAAGCCGGAATCGAGCACCGCGGGGCGGACCCTCAAGGTTGCGCCGACGTTCAGGGATCTTCCCGAAGTGCCGCTCGAGCAGACGCAGCAGACACAGCAGACGCAGCAGACGCAGCAGACGCAGCAGACGCAGCAGACGCAGGCCCCGTCGGCGGACGAGATCCGGGGCCGCCTGCCGCCGGAGCGCAGCTGGCGCTCGGTGGGCCAGGCGATCCTGCGCGAGCTGTCGCTCACCGCCGGTTCGATGCGGCCGCAAGTGAACGCGGCAGCCGTCGGGGGCACGCTCGGCGTGATCGCGGGCCATGCCATCCAGCAGACGGCGGCCGTGGGCCTTCCCACCTTCGCGCGCGAGATGCTCGCCGCTGCCGTGATGCATGGGCTGCGGTCCGCGCCGCCTCAGCTGGCCATGGGCTTGCAGGCAGCCGTGGGCGTCACCAACCTGGGGCTGCAGGTGATGCGCGAGCTGCGCGAGCGCCGCAATCCGGAAGAGGCTGCGCGTGGCTTCCACTCGCTGAGCCCGGAGCAATGGGCCGCCAAGACGCCGCGCCAGCAGGCCCGGATGATCGAGCACACCCAGAAGGTGTCGCGCGCCATCACGATGGGTCAGGTGGCCTCCTCGTTGACCAACCTGGTGCTGATGGGCTCCGCCTTCCTGCAAGGCAACCGTGCCGACGCCCTGCGTCCGCTCGCCACCGAGCTGAAGACGGGCCTGTACACCAACTCCCGCGACGCCGTGCAGGGGAGCCTCAGCATGGTGGGCTATGACAACGACCAGATGTTCGGCCTGTCCGGGCAGGCATTCGCTGCCGCCGCCGCCACCTATGCCGGCGTGAACGCGGGGGCCTCGATGCTGACCGACGCGGCGATGGCCTCGCTGGTGCCCGGTCGCGGCCAGGCGATCAACACCTTGCTGGGCATCGCGCCGGCACCGGGCGTCGACGCGATGAGCGGCAGCCAGGCCTGGGGCACCATCGCGCAGGCGGCTGCGGTGAGCGCCCTGGGCAACACCGTGGGCGAAACGATCGACTGGTTCCAGCGCACCTACCAGCACCTGTCCCAGAACGAAGTGCCGCCGCAGCAGGAATGGCGGCCACAGATCACCGGCGACGACCTGGGCCGGGTGCTCGACCAGGCACAGGCGCGCACCGCCTTGCTCAACGGCATCAACACGACGCTCACGGCGGCGGGCCGCCTGATGACGGACATCGGCGTGCCGCCGGCGATGCAGTCCTTCATCGGCAACGCCGGCCTGGCGGCGATGACCGCGCTGACCGACTCGCCCATCACCGGCATCTGGCAGGCCGAGCAGGCCGTGCGCAAGCCGCCTGAAGCAGCCTCGGACGTGGAGACGGGCAGGGTGGGCGGAGCGGGATCGGGCGGCCGCGCGGGCACGTCGAGCTTCCGGGTCGCCGACATCCCGTCGCGCCAGCCGGTCCGCTCGAGCGCCAGCGGTTCCGAGCAGGGGCAGCCGCTCACGGGGCGGGACGCCAGGTCGGCCCATTTCGAGAGGGTGCCGTTCAGCCGGGAGCTGGACCTGGCGCAGCCCTCGTGGTCGTCGCCGCCGACCCTGCTCGACGTCGAGCCCTGGCACCCGGCGGTGGAGCCCACCGGCAACAGCGCGGGTTCGTCGAAGGCCGAGCCGTCGAAGAAGTGACGCCGGCGCCGTGAATTGATGCCGGATGGCACCCGCGTGCCTTGAACGACCCCGGATTCGCCGGTTGTTCGAGGCATCGCGGTCGGGCGGCCCGCCTATGCTGGAGACGATGCCGCCCTGACGGCCGCCGTCCATGCAAGTCTTCACCCCGCGCCAACGCTGTCTGTTCCGTCTCGCCCCGGCGTGGGCCTGGGCCTGCGCCGCACTGGCGCTGGCCTGGAGCTTTGCCGCGTCAGTCGCGGCCCAGGGTCTCGGCCTGCGCTACCACGCCCAGCCCGAAGGCCTGGGCAACCTCGTCGTCACCGCGCTCGTGCAGTCGCCGGACGGGCGGCTGTGGATCGCCACTGAAAACGGCCTCTACCGGCACGACGGCGCCCGCATCGAGCGGGTCGACCAGGTCGAGACCGCCATGCCGAGCCGGCAGATCAACGCGCTGGCGAGCGACGGCCGCAACGGCCTGTGGGTCGGCACGAACATGGGCGTGTTCCATTGGCAGCAAGACCGGTTCGAGCCGGTGGCCGGTGCCGGGCGCAACCTCGTCGTCAAGCAGGGCCAGACCATCGCCGCCACCGACGATAGCGGCGCGCTGGTGGCCGCCGAACAGGGCCTGTACGCGTTGCGGCGCGACGCTGCAGGCGGCAGCTGGCTGGCAAGCCCGGCCTTGCCGGCGGACGCCGTGCGCAACGCGCCGGATCTCGCCGCCGTGCACGCCGTGATGGTCGAGGCCGACGGCGCCTGGTGGCTCGGCTGCGGCCCTGCGCTGTGCCGCTGGAAGGCCGGCGAGCTGCAGCGCTGGGGCGAGCGCGAGGGGCTGCCGCGGTCGTCGTGGGCCGGCCTGCTGCGCGCCCGTGACGGCGCGCTGTGGGTGCGCAGCCGCAACCAGGTGCTGCGCCGTGCCGTCGAGGCCCCATCTGCGTTCAAGGACGTCACGCCGCCCGACCTCAGCCAGGGCACCGTGCACTTGCAGCACCCGCTCGTCGAAGACGCCGACGGCCGGGTGATGACCCAGAGCGACACCGGCCTGCTGCGCTGGCAGGACGGCCGCTGGACCCATTTCGCCGCGGCGCAGGGGCTCACGGTGGGCGGCGGCGTGCACGCGATCCTGGTGGACCGGCACCAGGACGTGTGGCTGGGCACCGCGGGGCACGGCCTTGCGCAGTGGCGCGGCTACCGGCACTGGCGCCACTGGACCCAGCGCCAGGGGCTGCGCAGCGACGACGTGTGGGCATTTGCCGAGGAAGCGCCCGGCCGCCTGTGGATGGGCACCGGCCGGGGCGCGGTGATGGTGGAGCATGGCGGGACCGATGCGGCCCGCGTGCGAAGCGAGGGCGGTACGCAGGATCCGGCGGGCACGATGGTGCGCGATGCCGCGGGCCAGTTGTGGATGGGCACCTACTCGGGCGAGCTGTTCCGGCGGCGTGCCGGCGGGCCCTGGCAGCGCGTGGCCGCCGGCCTGCCCTTCGTGATGGCGCTGCTGCCCGAGGCGGACGGCAGGCTGTGGCTCGGTGCCGACAGGGGCGGCCTGTACCTCATGAAGCCGGCTGCGCACGGCATGTCGCCCGAACTGATGCTGCCGCCCGGCATGGATCGCCGGCAGGCGCAGCAGATGGTGGTGTATGCGGCCTGCCGGTCGGCCGGCGGGGCGGCCTGGTTCGGCACGTCCGCCGGCCTGCTGATGCACGACGCGGCAGCCGGCCTCAGCCGGCCTTCGGTGGCCGGCCTGCCGCAAGACCTGGTGGTCGAGAAGCTCGGCTGCGCGCGCGACCGCTCGCTGTGGGTGGGCTCGAAGGACAACCGCGTGTGGCGGCTGCACGCGGCCGGCGGCCGCTGGTCGGCCGAGCCGTTGCCGATCGAGCGCCTGGGCCAGCGCTCGGTGATGGCCCTGCTGGCCGACAGCCGCGGCTGGCTGTGGATCAGCACCGACGATGGCGTGCTGGTGTGGAACGGGCGCCAGTGGCGCCGCTTCGGCGAGAGCAACGGCCTCGTGTGGAGCGACTGCAACCAGGGCTCGCTGTACGAGGACTCGGCAGGCAGCGTGTGGATCGGCACGAGCCGCGGCGCGAGCCAGGTGCTGCGGCCGCAGCTGCTGTTCGAGCCGGTGCCGCTGGAACTGCACGTCACGCAGGTGGGCCGCGACGGGCAGTCCTGGCCGCACGACCGGCCGTGGACGGCCGCGTGGTCGCCGGCGGCGCTGGACATCGCCTGGACCGTGCCGCTGTTCACCAACCGGCCGGCGCAGCTGGTGCGCTACCGCCTCAGGGGCCTGAGCGACGCATGGAGCAGCACGCCGCACGGCGACGTGAGCTTCGCGGCGCTGCCGGCCGGCCGCTACAGCTTCGAGGCCGTGGCCGAGAACGCCGACCTGGGAGAGACGTCCCGGCTCGCCTCGCTGCAGTTCGAGATCCTGCCGCCGTGGTGGCAGCACCCCTGGGCCGTGGCCGGCTATGGCGCGGGCGGGGTGGCGCTCGCCATGTTCGTGTACCGCTGGCGTGTGCGCCTGCTGGTGCGCCGACAGCGCGAGCTCGAAGCGCTCGTCGGGCGCCGCACCGCGGAGCTCGAAGCCTCGTACCAGCAGATGCGCCAGCTCGCGCTCACCGACGGGCTCACGGGCGCCATGAACCGGCGCGCCATCGAGGAGCTGGGCGGCCGCGAGCTCGTGCGTGCTCGCCGGGGCGAGGCGCCGGTGGCGCTCGTGCTGCTGGACGTGGACCACTTCAAGCACATCAACGACACGCGCGGCCACCCCGCCGGCGACGCGGTGCTGCAGCAGCTGGTGCAGCGGCTGCGCGAGGCGATGCGCGGCTACGACGCCATCGGCCGCTGGGGCGGCGAGGAGTTCCTGCTCGTGCTGCCCGGCCTGTCGCTGGCGCAGGAGGAGGGGCGCCGCCGCGTCGAACATCTGCACCGCTGCGTGGCCGATGAAGCCTTCGGCATCGGCGGCGCCGAACGGCTGCCGGTGACCTGCAGCGCCGGGGCGGTCGAGGCCACCGCGGGCACCGGCGAAACGTTCGAGTCCCTGATCAGCCGCGCCGATGCGGCCCTGTACGAGGCCAAGCAGGGCGGGCGCAACCGTGTCGTCTTCTCCGACTGAAGCGGCCCCCTTCGCCGGCAAGGTCAACGGTTCGGCAAAGGTGAAGCCTGCTGCCGATGGGCCGCGCAGACCTCAGCGCCGGGTCGTGGCCTTGCGCGCGGTGCGCTTCTTCGGCTGCACCTTCTCCAGGTGGCTCGCCATCATGCCGGCCACGATGCGCGCCGCTGCCGGCACGTCGAGCGACTCGTCGAACAGCATCTCCACCGTGGCGTAGATGAGGTCGACGACGATGCGGCTCACGAGCGTGAGTTCGGCCTCGTCGGCGTCGGGCAGCGCCCGCGCGAGCAGCCGCGCCTGCTCCTGCGTCACGGCCGCGTGCGAGGCCAGGCGCACCTGCTGCAGCACCGGCACGGCGCGCAGCGCCCGCATGATCCACACGCCGCCCACGGTGCTTTCGGTCACCTCGTAGGTGTCGCGGATCAGCCCTTCCAGCGCCCGCTGCAGCCCTTCGACGCCGCCCTTGAAGGTGTCGATTCCGATCCAGTGCGCCACGCGTTCGTTCTGGCGTTGCATCAGGCGCTGCCCGAGCTCGGCGAGCAGCGCGTACTTGTTGGGGAAGTAGCGGTACAGCGCGGGCGGCGTGAGGCCGGCGCGTTCGCACACGAGGTTGGTCGACAGGCGCTCGATGCCCACGTCGGCCAGCGTCTTGGCCGTGACTTCGAGGATGCGCTCGTAGGTTTCCGTGGCCCGCTGCTGGGCGGGCTGCTTCTTCGTGGCGAGCGACGGCTGGTGCTTGGATGTGGGCATCGTGCGGCGTGTCGGGTGGGGCGGCTGCGTGGCGCGTCCGGGATTGTCCTAGGTGGCTTGCCGGTTCAAAACGATAGTCATGACTATAAACTAGCGATGACTACTCAAAAAGGAGTGCCGGTGAAGCCGTTCTGTTTCATCACGCTGCTGGCGGGCCTGCTCGCCGCCCCGAGCTGGGCAGCGGGGCCCGACGACGCCAAGGGCCTGTGGCTCACCGCCGAGAAGGACGCGGTGATCGAGTTCAAGCCATGCGCCGACCGGGCGAGCGCGCTGTGCGGCCGCATCGTCTGGGACAAGGACGCGGGCACGCCGAAGGACACCTGCGGCGTGGTGATCGCGCAGCTGGAGCGCTTCGACAACGACGCCTGGCGCGACGGCTGGGTCTACGACCCGCGCAACCAGAAGAAATACAAGGGCGTGCTCCGGGTGAAGTCGGACGAGCTGCACATCCGTGCGTTCGTCGGCGTCGAGGTGCTCGGCCAGACCGAGCTGCTCCGGCGCACCGCCGCCTTGCC
>CAMLNA010000063.1 GCA_946481025.1 uncultured Rivibacter sp. | reverse complement strand
ACCCCTGTTACAACCGTGAAAGGGTCGTGTCCTAGGCCTCTAGACGAAGGGGTCATGTTCTTCGTCGACTTGAACTGCGCTTCCATTTGGTGGAGGTAAGCGGGATCGAACCGCTGACCTCTTGCATGCCATGCAAGCGCTCTCCCAGCTGAGCTATACCCCCTATGGGTTGCTTCATGGTTTTCACACCGTGAAGCGCGCTGTTCAAGCGAGACGGAGAGTATATACCGCTTTTTACGCGGTGCGCAAGCGGGTCACGACTTCATCGCGTGAGAACAGTTCGAGCACCGCGTCGATCGAGGGCGTTTGTGCACGACCGCACACCAGCACGCGCACCGGCACCGCCAGCTGCGGCATCTTGAGCTTGTGCTCGGCGATGGTGTCCTTGATGGCCTGGCTGATCGCCGCCTTGTTCCAGTCGGCATGCACGAGCCGGTCGGCCAGCGCGGCGATGGCGGGCTTCACTGCGTCGGTCACATGCGCCGCACGGTCTTCGCCGGAAGGCGGCGTCGACACGAAATACATCGCCAGCCAGCCGGCGAGCTCCACCGTGGTGGAGCAACGGTCCTTGAAGAGGCCGCACATGCTGGCCAGGCGGTCGTCCACGGGGGCGGTGATGCCGCGCTTGTCGAGCTGCACCTGCACCAGCGATGCGAGCGCCGCGTCGCTGGTCATCTTCATGTGCTGGGCATTCACCCAGCGCAGCTTGGCCTCGTCGTACTGCCCTGCACTCTTGCCCAGGTGGTCGAGGTCGAACCATTGCAGGAACTGCTCGCGCGAGAAGATCTCGTCGTCGCCATGGCTCCAGCCGAGCCGCGCGAGATAGTTCACCACCGCGTCGGCAAGAAAGCCTTCTTCCCGGTACTGCGTGACGGGCTTGGCGCCGTTGCGCTTGCTCATCTTCTCGCCCTGCTCGTTGAGCACGGTGGGCAGGTGGGCATACACCGGCGGCTCCTTGCCGAGCGCACGGAAGATGTTGATCTGGCGGGGGGTGTTGTTCACGTGATCGTCACCGCGGATCACATGCGTGATCCGCATGTCGACGTCGTCGACGACCACGCAGAAGTTGTAGGTGGGCGTGCCGTCGGGCCGCGCGATGACGAGATCGTCGAGTTCGTCGTTGCTGAACTCGATGCGACCCTTGACCTTGTCGTCCCAGACCACCGAGCCGCCGAGCGGGTTCTTGAAGCGGATGACCGGCTGCACGCCCGCCGGAACCGGCGGCAAGGTCTTGCCCGGTTCGGGGCGCCAGGTGCCGTCGTAGCGGGGCTTCTGCTTGGCCGCCATCTGCCGCTCGCGCAGCGCGTCGAGCTCGGTGGTGGACATGTAGCAGCGGTAGGCCAGACCGGCATCGAGCATCTGCTGGAGCACCTCCTTGTAGCGCTCTATGCGCTGCATCTGGAAGAACGGACCTTCGTCGTGGTCGAGGCCCAGCCACTTCATGCCTTCGACGATCACGTCTACCGCTGCCTGCGACGAACGCTCGAGGTCGGTGTCTTCGATGCGAAGGATGAACGCCCCCTGCATGGCGCGCGCGAATGCCCAGGGGTACAGCGCCGAGCGAATGTTGCCCAGGTGGATGAAGCCCGTGGGCGACGGCGCGAAGCGAGTGCGGATGTGTTGGTTGTTGCTCATGCTGGGGCTGGGCCGGCTCGGCTATTCGTTCGCGTTCTGCAGGGCCAGGCGCGAGCGGGATTCTTCTTCGTCCTCGGACTGGCTGCGGCGCTGGGCTTCCATGGCCGCGAAGTCGTCGGCACTCACGTCGCCGGTGACGTAGACGCCGTCGAAGCACGACGCCTCGAACCCCGCGAGCCCGGTATTGAGCGAGCCCACGGCCCGCTTCATGGCGGCGACGTCCTGGTAGATCAGCGCGTCGGCACCGATGTACTCGCGGATCTCCTCGATGGTGCGGTCATGCGCAATGAGCTCGCTCTTGGTCGGCATGTCGATGCCGTACACGTTGGGAAAGCGCACCGGCGGCGCTGCGGAGGCCAGGTAGACCTTCCTTGCGCCGGCCTCGCGGGCCATCTGCACGATTTCCTTGGAGGTCGTGCCGCGCACGATGGAGTCGTCGACGAGCAGCACGTTGCGCCCCTTGAACTCGGAGCCGATGGCGTTGAGCTTCTGGCGCACCGACTTCTTGCGCATGCCCTGCCCCGGCATGATGAACGTGCGGCCGACGTAGCGGTTCTTCACGAAACCCTCGCGATAGGGCTTGCCGATCTTCTGCGCGAGCTGCATGGCGGAGGGGCGGCTCGACTCGGGGATCGGGATCACCACGTCGATCTCGCTGGGCGGCATGGTGGAGATGAGCCGCTGCGCCAGCGTCTCGCCCAGGTTGAGACGCGCCTGGTACACCGAAATGCCGTCCATCACCGAGTCGGGCCGGGCGAGGTACACGAACTCGAACATGCACGGGTTCAGGGTCGCATGGTCGGAGCACTGCTGCGTGTGGATGCGACCGTCGAGGTCGACGAACACCGCCTCGCCGGGCGCGACGTCGCGCAGCAGCTTGTGACCCGTGCCTTCGAGCGTGACCGACTCGCTGGCCACCATGACTTCCGTGCCGTCGGGCAGGTCGGCCTCGCCGATGCACAGCGGGCGGATGCCGTGCGGGTCGCGGAAAGCGAGCAGGCCATAGCCGGCGATGAGGCACACCACGGCATACGAGCCCTTCAGCCGGCGATGCACCACCCGCACCGCCTTGAAGATCTCGGCCGGCGTGAGCCTCGGCAGGTCGCGTGCAGCGAGCTCCAGTTCGTGCGCCAGCACGTTGAGCAGCACCTCGGAGTCGCTCTCGGTGTTGATGTGCCGGCGGTCGATCGCGAACAGCTCCTGCTTCAGCACGTGCGCGTTGGTCAGGTTGCCGTTGTGCACCAGCACCAGGCCGAAGGGCGCGTTCACGTAGAACGGCTGAGCCTCTTCTTCGTTGTAGGCGTTGCCTGCCGTGGGATAGCGGACCTGGCCGAGGCCCACCGTACCGGGCAGCGCCCGCATGTTGCGGGTGCGGAACACGTCGCGCACCATGCCGCGCGCCTTGTGCATGTAGAACTTGGTTCCAACGGCGGTCACGATGCCGGCTGCGTCCTGGCCGCGATGCTGCAGCAGCAGCAGCGCGTCATAGATCAGCTGGTTGACCGGCGCCTTCGAGATCACACCGACGATGCCACACATACTTCACCCCACAACAACGATCAGATCCAGACAGCGCGTCGAACGCAGGCCGTTCAGGCCGGCAAGTGACGCACCACCTCGTCAGGCAGCATCGGCTTGAGTGCCGTGAGGCCCGCCTGCAACAAGGCCACGCCGTTCGAGCCGCGCCACGCATCAGTTTTGGCCAGCGGCGTCATCCCTGCAAGCGTCACGGCCACCAGTCCGACCAACACACCGCGCGCCAGCCCGAACACCGCACCCAGCAGGCGATCGGCGACGCTCAGCGGCGACGCCTGCACCAGTTTCTGGATCAGCCACGACAGCAGACCCCAGCCCAGCAGCACGACGACGAAGGTACATGCGAACGCGGCGCCGGCATTCAAGGCCGAACCCGGCGCCCCGACAGGCAGCGACGGCGCCACCACGGGGCTCAGCCACTGGGCCGCGAAATAGGCGATCACCCAGCCGAGCAGCGACAGCACCTCGTACAGGAACCCACGCAGCAGCCCGACCAGCACCGAGAGGCACAGCACCGAGATCAGCGCGATATCGATCCAACCCACCGAACGCCGCCTGGTCAGAGCGTGAGCAGCGCAGGTGACAACCCCGCCTGCTTGAGCTTGGCCACGGCCCTTTCGGCCTCGCCGCGGTCGCCGTACGGCCCGACGCGCACGCGGATGCGCTTGCCGCCGCCCGTCTCGACCACTTGCGTGTAAGTCTTCAGACCCAGCTTCTCGACGCGCTGGCGTACCTCGCGCGCGGCGTTCGCATCGCCGAAGGCTCCGACCTGGACGACAAAGCGGCCCGCAGCTTCGGAGGCGGCTTCGCGGCCCTCGAGCAGCGCCTGGGCGCGCGCGCCTTCCTTGGCGGGCTTGGTTTCAGCCGGCTTTTCGGGGGGCTTGGTCGGCGTGGGCGTGGGCCGCGGTGCCGGTGTGGGACTGGGCGTCGGCGCCGGGGTGGGCGTGGGTGGCGGTGTCGGCGCCGCAGCAACTTCGCGCGGCGGTTCGGCGGCAGGCACCGGTGTGCTCGAAGCGGCGGGCCGTGACGCGGAAGCCGCTGCAGGTGCCCCGGTCGGCCGAGGCTTGGGCTGCGGCAGCGCCGCGACGCCGTCCTTGGCCGGGATCTCGATGGGAATGTCGACCGGCAGCGGCCTGGGCTGGGTGTCGAAGAGGATGGGGAAGCCGACCACGCCCAGGCCGACCAGGACCGCGGCGCCGATGAGGCGCTGGCGCGCCCTGGTGCGTGCACGATCCGCCTCGCCCGGCTCAGCGGTTCGCGCTGTCTTGCGGCCTGAGGAAGATTCGTCGGGGCTTCGTTTCAGGAATGACAGCAGACCCATGTGCGGTTGCGTAGGCAGGAGGAAGGTGCCGAACGTGGCGTGGGCGCAACCCACTGCTGCGTTGAAAACCCGGAACAGGGCCGGCGCGCGCTCAGCCCAGGTGTTTGGCCGTCAAGCGGGGCAGACCGTCCTTCATCACGCCGCCCACTGTGTAGAACGATCCGAAGACGACGATTCTATCAGCGGGGTCTGCGGCCTCGAGTGCCGCCAGGAGGGCCGAGCGCGGGTCGCCGTGCGCGCTCACGTCGATCTTGGCCGGCAGGACCGCCCCTTTGGCGCGGGCCTCGGCCTGCGCGGTGCGCAACAGCTCGGCGAGCGCTTGCGCAGAGGCGGCCCGCGGCGTCGGCAGGTCGGTGCAATACCAGCCGTCCACCAGCGGGAGCATGCGCGTCAGCAGCGTGGAGATGTCCTTGTCCGCCATCGCGCCGAACACGGCGAAGGTGCGCGGATAGAACGCCATCTGGTCGAGGTTGTTGGCCAGCGCCGCCACCGCGTGGGGGTTGTGCGCCACGTCGAGCACGAGGGTCGGCTGGCCCGGCACGATCTGGAACCGCGCCGGCAGCTCGACCAGCGCCAGCCCGTTGCGCACGGCCTGTGCCGTGATCGGCAGCCGGTGGTGCATTGCCGACAGCGCGGCCAGCACGCCGGACGCATTGAGCAGCTGGTTGGCGCCTCGCAGCGCCGGGTAGGCCATGCTGTTGTAGCGCTTGTTGCGTCCGGCCCATGACCACTGCAGCTTGTCGCCGCCGTAGTTGAAGTCGCGGCCGAACAGCCACAGGTCGGCATCGATGGCTTGTGCGTGATCCTTCACGCTTTGCGGCGGCACCGGGTCGGACACGATGACCGGCCGGCCTGTCCGCATGATGCCGGCCTTCTCGCGGCCGATGGATTCGCGGTCCGGCCCCAGGTAGTCGGTGTGGTCGAGGTCGATGCTCGTGATGATGGCGCAGTCGGTGTCGATGGCATTCACGGCGTCGAGCCGGCCGCCCAGCCCCACCTCCAGGATCACCACGTCCAGTTCGGCCACCGAAAGCGCGCGCGCGATGACGAGCGTCGTGAACTCGAAGTAGGTGAGCGACACCTCGCCGCGCGCGCCCTCCACCGCCTCGAAATGCGGCACCAGCGCGTCGGCATCGACCATCCTGCCGTTGATGCGGCAGCGCTCCTCGAAGTGCACGAGATGCGGCTTGGCATAGAGGCCGACCCGGTAACCGGCCTGCAGCAGGATGCTCTCGAGCATGGCGCAGGTGGAACCCTTGCCGTTGGTGCCGGCCACCGTGAACACGGGCACGCTGAACTTCAGCCCGAGGCGCTGCAGCACTGTCTGCACTCGGTCGAGCCCCATGTCGATGGTCTTGGGGTGGATGCGCTCGCAGTGGGCGAGCCAGTCGTCGAGGGTCATGGAAACTCGTGTGCCAAGAACGAAAAAAGCCGGCGCCCAGGCCGGCTTTGCGTATGCCGTCGAACCGCGCGGCGGCGTTCAGGCCACCGCGTCGGCAGGCTGGCGCTGCAGCATTGCAACGATGCGCGCCACCGTCATGCGCAGCTCGCGCCGGTCGATGATCATGTCGATTGCTCCCTTGCTGAGCAGGAACTCGCTGCGCTGGAAGCCTTCGGGCAGCTTCTCGCGCACGGTGTTCTCGATCACGCGCGGGCCGGCAAATCCGATCAGCGCCTTGGGCTCGGCGATCACCACGTCACCCATGAAGGCGAAGCCGGCCGAAACGCCGCCCATGGTCGGGTCGGTCAGCACGCTGATGTAGGGCAGCTTGGCCTTGGCCAGCCGGGTGAGCGATGCGTTCGTCTTGGCCATCTGCATGAGGCTCAGCAGGCCTTCCTGCATGCGCGCGCCGCCGGTGGCGGTGAAGCAGATGAACGGCGTCTTCTGGTCGCAGGCGGCCTCGACCCCGCGCACGAAGCGCTCGCCGACCACGGACCCCATCGAGCCGCCCATGAAGTCGAACTCGAAGCAGGCGGCCACCACCGGCACGGTGTGCACCGCGCCACCCATGACGATGAGCGCGTCGGTCTCGCCGGTGGACTCCATCGCCTCCTTCAGGCGATCGGGGTACTTCTTGCTGTCCTTGAACTTGAGGGCATCGACGGGCACCACCTCCTGACCGATCTCGTAGCGGCCTTCGGGGTCGAGGAATCCGTTGAGCCGCGCACGGGCGCCGATGCGGTGATGGTGCGAGCACTTCGGGCAGACGTTGAGGTTCTGCTCGAGGTCGGTCTTGTAGAGCACCGTCTCGCAGGCCGGGCACTTGATCCACAGGCCTTCGGGCACCTGCCGGCGCTCGCTGGGATCGGTCGGCTGGATCTTGGGCGGCAGGAGTTTTTCGAGCCAACTCATCTAGTCGCTCCTTTCATGTTGTCGAGGGCGCTGCGGATCTCGGCGATGAATTGCCGGCCCGCCGCTGCCACGGTGTCACGCGTCTGCTCTTCGAGCAGTTGCACGATGCGGGAGCCGATCACCACGGCGTCGGCCACCTGGGCGACCGCCTGGGCGGTTGCCGCGTCGCGAATCCCGAAGCCTACACCCACCGGCACCTGGACATGTTTGCGAATGCGTGGTACGGCCTGCGCAACGGCGGAGGTGTCCAGGTGCCCGGCGCCGGTGACGCCCTTGAGCGAGACGTAGTACACGTAGCCGGTGGCCACGCGGCCCACGTCCTGCATGCGCTGCTCGGTCGAGGTGGGTGCGAGCAGGAAGATGGGGTCGAGCCCCGCGGCCTTCAGCGTCGAGGCGAAGGCCTCGCATTCTTCGGGCGGGTAGTCCACGATCAGGACGCCGTCGACGCCGGCCGCCTTGGCGTCGGCCACGAAGGCCTCGATGCCGTAGCGCTCCACCGGGTTGGCGTAGCCCATCAGGACGACCGGCGTGGTGTCGTTCTTTTCACGGAAGGCCCGCGTCATGGCCAGTACGTGCTTGAGCCCGATGCCCCTGGCCAGCGCGCGCTCGGAGGCACGCTGGATCACCGGCCCATCGGCCATGGGGTCCGAGAATGGCACTCCGAGTTCGATGACGTCTGCGCCCGCCTCGGCCATGGCCAGCATCAACTCGGTCGTCACGTCGGCAAACGGGTCGCCGGCCGTCACATAGGGGATGAGCGCCTTGCGGCCCTCGGCCTGCAGGCGCTTGAAGGTGGCAGCGATGCGGCTCATTGGGCACCGCCCTTCATCAGGCTCACGCCGGCCAGGTCGGCCACCGTATTGATGTCCTTGTCTCCGCGGCCGGAAAGATTGACGAGGATGTGCTGGTCGGCCCGCAGGGTGGGCGCCAGCTTCATCGCATAGGCCACTGCATGGCTCGATTCGAGCGCCGGGATGATGCCCTCGGTGCGGCACAGATGATGGAAGGCCTTGAGGGCCTCGTCGTCGGTGATGCCGACGTATTCGGCCCGTCCGATGTCCTTGAGGTAGGCATGCTCGGGGCCGACGCCAGGGTAGTCGAGCCCGGCCGACACCGAATGCGTCTCGATGATCTGGCCGTCGTCGTTCTGCAGCAGGTAGGTGCGGTTGCCGTGCAGCACTCCCGGCGAGCCGGCCGACAGCGAAGCCGCATGGCGGCCGGAGTCGAGCCCCTCGCCGGCGGCTTCGACGCCGATGAGCCGCGTGGCTTCGTGTTCGATGTAGGGGTAGAAGATGCCCATCGCGTTGCTGCCGCCACCCACGCAGGCGATCACGGCGTCGGGCTGCCGACCGGCGATCTCGGGCATCTGGACCAGGCATTCGTCGCCGATCACCCGCTGGAAGTCGCGCACCATCATCGGGTAGGGGTGCGGGCCAGCCACCGTCCCGATGATGTAGAAGGTGTTCTCGACGTTGGTGACCCAGTCGCGCAGCGCCTCGTTGAGGGCATCCTTCAGGGTCTTGGAGCCGCTCTCGACCGGCACCACCTTCGCGCCCAGCAGGTGCATGCGGTAGACGTTCGGCGACTGGCGCTTCACGTCTTCGCTGCCCATGTAGACCACGCATTCGAGGCCATAGCGGGCGCAGATGGTGGCGGTGGCCACACCGTGCTGCCCAGCCCCGGTTTCGGCAATGATGCGCGGCTTGCCCATGCGGCGCGCCAGCAAGGCCTGCCCGATGGTGTTGTTGACCTTGTGCGCGCCGGTGTGGTTCAGGTCCTCGCGCTTGAGGTAGATCTGCGCGCCGCCCAGTTCGCGGCTCATGCGCTCGGCGTGGTAGATCGGGCTGGGCCGGCCCACGAAGTGGGCGAGCTCCTTGCGGAATTCGGCCTGGAACTCCGGGTCGGCGCTGTACTTCTCGTACGCCGCCTTGAGTTCGTCCAGCGCATGGACCAGCGTCTCGGCGACGAAGGTGCCGCCATAGGGTCCGAAATGCCCGCGCGCGTCGGGCTGGTGATAGTTCAGCATGGTGATGGTGTCGTCTTCAGGCGATGCTCGAAGCGATGCGGGCGTCAGCCTCGCGCACTGCTTCGCAGAACCGGCGTATCGCATCGGCATCCTTGATGCCTTTGGCGCTTTCGACGCCGGAACTCACGTCAACGGCCCAGGGCCGGACCTGAAGAATCCCATCGGTCACGTTTGCAGGATTCAACCCACCAGACAAAACGACCGGAGCGGGAACGTTTGGTGGAATGAGCGACCAATCGAACACCTTTCCGCCACCGCCGTAGCCCTCGACGAAGGCATCGAGCAACACGGCGCGGGCGCCAGAAAACCGAGCTGCGAAGTCTAGCAAATCGAACCCGGGCTCCATGCGGGCGGCACGCAGGTACGGCCGGCCTGCAGCCTCGCAGGCCTGGGGCGTTTCGTCGCCGTGGAACTGCAGCACGAGGTTCGGGACGGCTTGGCAGGCAGCCTCCACTTCGAACAGCTCCGCGTTCACGAAAAGCCCGACCGGCGTGACGAACGGGGGCAGACGCCTGGCCAACGCGGCCGCGCGCTCGAAGCCGATGGAACGTGGACTCCTGGCATAGAACACGAAGCCGATGGCATCGGCCCCGCAGTCGACTGCCACGTCGACGTCCTGTTCGCGCGTCAGGCCGCAGATCTTGATGCGCGTACGCTGGGGCATGGTGTGTGGACCTCTGTCGCTCTCTCAGGGCAGCCAGCCCATCGCCGGCGTGTGTTCCGGGATGGCCAGCGAGGCCTCGTAGTATGGACCGAGAAAGTACAGGCCATCGGGCGAGAAGGTGGGCGCGGCCAGCTGCCTGCTGCGGCCTTCGAGCACGCCCTTCAGCCAGCCGGCGGGCTTGACCCCGGAGCCCACGGCGACCAGGCAGCCCATGATGTTGCGCACCATGTGATGCAGGAAGGCGCTGGCGTCGAAGTCGAAGCGCCAGTAGGCGCCGCGGCGGCTGATCTCGATGCGCCGCAGCGTCTTGACCGGCGACGCGGCCTGGCATTCAGCCGAACGGAAGGCACTGAAGTCGTGCTCGCCGACGAGGTGTGCCGCGGCAGCGCGCATCGCGTCGGCATCCAGCGGTCGGAACACCCATCCGACGGAACCCGACTCCAGCGCGGGGCGCACCGGCGACTCGAGCACCAGGTAGGCGTAGCGCCTGCCGCGCGCGCTGTTGCGCGCATGAAATTGCGCGCCCACCTCGCGGCACCACTGGACGGCAATGTCGGGAGGCAGGTAGGTGTTCGTGCCGCGCACCCACGAGAACGCCTCGCGATCGAGCTCGGTGTCGAAGTGGACCACCTGGTTGAGCGCATGCACGCCTGTGTCGGTACGGCCGGCGCACAGGGTACGCACCGGTTGCGCGGCGAAGCGCCCCAGCGCCGCCTCGAGGTGATCCTGCACCGTGCGCCCGCCCGGCTGGCTTTGCCAGCCGAGATAGTGCTGGCCGCGGTAGCTGATGCCCAGAGCGATTCGCATGGACCCTTGATGCAAACGGGGCCGCCCCCCGAAGGGTCGGCCCCGTGTTGATGACCTGCTGCACGGCGGAGACCGGCGATCTCCGCGGCAGCGACGTCAGGCCAGGTTGTCGAGCATGCCCTGCGCCTTCGTCTTGAGCGAACCGCTGGCCTTGGCCACGACTTCCTGAAGCAGGTCGCGTGCGCCTTCCAGGTCGCCGATCTGGCGGAATTCCTCGGCCAGCTCGAGCTTGCGCGCCAGCGGGTCGCCGTCGCCGCCACCCAGGCCCTCGGTCATGTCGAGCCCGCCCAGATCCGGGAGCCCGGCGTCAGCCGGCGCCCCGCCGCCGTTGGCCGGCGCGTTGAGGTCGAGCGAGATGCCGGCGAGGTCGAATTCCAGCGACGAGTCCTTCGCGCTCGCCGCAGCGGCAGGGGTGGGCGCCAGCGTGGGCAGCTCGAAGTTCAGATCGTTGCCACGCACGTCGGCCGTGGCGGGCGCATCGAAGCTCGGCGGCGCCGTGAACGGCTGCGTGACGTCGAGCGTCGCGGCCGGCGAGGAGCCGAGGTTGTCGCCGGCGATGTCGAGGTCGAGGTCGACGGCCGAGTCGGAGTCGATGCCGGAGTTGCCCGCTTCGAAACGCGATGGCGACGGCAGCACCGACTGCGGCATGGTGCTCGCCCCGAGCGGCTCGGCCACCGGCTTGCCGCCGGCCTGCACTGCCTCGGGCTGACCGCCCGGCTGGTACATCGGGTTGTCCGGGTCGATAGAAACACCGAGTTCCTGTGCCTTGGCCCAATCCTCGCCTTGCCCGCCGGTCAGCGCGAACAGTTGCGTCGCGAGCAGTTCGAAGCCCTTCGTGTCGCGACGCTTCGCATACACCTCGAGCAGCTTGGTGCGGATGGCCAGGCGGTCGGGACTGCTGCGCATGGCCTCCTTGAGGATTTCCTCGGCCTGCAGGTCGCGGCCATAGGCCAGGTACACGTCAGCCTCGGCCACCGGGTCCACGTCGCCGATGGCGTCGAGCTGGCTGAGGGAATAGCTCATCGACGACGGCACGCCGGTCGCGTCGCGCGTGTCGATACGCTGGCCGCCACTGGCGCCAAAGAAGGAATCGGGCTGCAGGCGGCTCTCGAGGAAGGAGGTCTCGCCGCTGTCGGCCTTCTTCTGGGCTCGCATGCGATACAGGCCGAAGGCCGCCAGCAGCAGCACGAGCGCGCCCGCTCCGGGCAACACCAGCGGATGCTCCAGCAGGTTGGCCAGGAAACCGGGTTCTTCGACCGGCGCGGGTGCAGGAGGAGGAGGCGCAACAACGGGCGGCGGCGCGGCGACCTCCGGGGCCGAAGCCGCCGCAGACGCCGCGGCAGCGGCCGGGTCGGACACGACCGGAGGCGCCGGCAAGGACGCCGGGGCGGCGGGCTCCACGACAGCAGCAGGCGTCGGCGCGGGTGTGGGCGTGGGCGTTGCCACCGGAGTGGGCACGGGTGTCGGCGCTGCGGCAACGACCGGCGCCGGGGTCGGCGCGGGCGTCGGAGTGGCGACGGGCGGCTTGACGGCGGGTGCGGGCGCCGCGGCCGGAACGCTGATGCCGGGTTTCGCGGCCGGCGCTGCGCCGGTGCCGCCAGCCACGGCGCTCGCGCCCTGCAGCTTCTTCAGGTCTTCGACGTTCTTCGACAGCTCGGCAACGCGGGTCGCCGCATCCTTCTTGGCGCGCTCCTCGGCGAGCTTCTGCTCGGGCGTGGCGCCCTTGGCCGGGGCGGCACCCTTGCTCAGGGTCAGCTTGTCGGGCGCGGTCGCTGCGCCCTGCTTGCGGTCCTGCACTTCGGCCTGCACCTGGCCACCGGCCTTCTGCGCGGGGCTCTCGCCTGTCGCAGAGGGCACCTTGCCGGCGAGGCGCTGACGGTAGGCACCGAAGTCGGCGCTCTGCGCCTGGATGAGCTTGCGGGCCTCGGCCGGGGAGAGTTCCTGCGCCTTCTCGGTGCTCGGCACGGACAGCACGACACCGGACTTGAGCCGGTTCATGTTGTTGTCGAGGAAGGCTTGCGGGTTGGACATGTACAGCCCCACCAGCATCTGGTCGAGCGAGACGCCGGGCCGCTGAGTCTTCGATGCGATACGAGAAAGCGTGTCGCCGCTGCGCACGCGGTACTCGTCGCCACCCTCGCCTGTAGCTGCCGGCGAAGCAGCCGCAGCCCTCGGCTCGGCAGGCGCAGCCGGCGCGCGGGGAGCTGCCGGAGCCCGGGCAGCCGGTGCCGGCTCCGTGGCGCGAGGCGCCGGTCGCGCGGCCGGTGCGGAAGCCTGCGGCGCGGGGGCGATGCCGGGCGAGGTGCCGGCCACCTGCGTCGGCGCGCGCAGCGTCGGCGGGTCGAACAGCAGCGTGTACTCGCGCACCAGCCTGCCCGTGTTCCAGGAGATGTCGAGGATCACGTCGACAAACGGCTCCTGGACCGCACGATCGCTGCTGAGGCGCAGGTACGGCCGGCCATCGGCGCGGCGCAGCAGCGTGACGGTGGTGGCAGGGAGGACGGCGTTGTAGTCGACACCCGCAGCGCGATACGACTCGGGCGGTGCGACGCGCACACGCAGGTTGGACTCCTCCTCGGGAGTCATGCTCGTGATGTCGATTTCCGCCTTGAGCGTTTCGCCCAGCGCGGACTGCACATTGAGCCGACCCAGGCCGAGAGCCCAGGCCTCGGGCGCGGCAGTCAACAACGCAGAAAGCGCGGCAATTGCCACGCTTTTTACAGCCCACTTCGCAGGCGACCGCCCTGCAGACATCGAGTTTCGTTTCAAGGCGTCTCCCAAAACATCAGCGGGCACAGGTGAGGCGAGAGAGGCGCCCGGCCCGTCAGTTATCGCTGCGCCAGCGCGCAGATGTAGAAAACAGATGAAAACACAATAACATCAAGCAGATACGCTGACAAGCTAATCCAATTGCTGACGTTCGTTCCAGGCACGGAGGAAGGCGGTTATCCGGTACTTTGTCGCAACCGGACAACGCCGCCCTCTTCTCAACTTGCGTGCAATTTGTTACGCACTCTGTTACGCATCGAGCAGGATGCGCAGCATCCGGCGCAGCGGCTCAGCAGCCCCCCACAACAGCTGATCGCCAATGGTGAAGGCGCCGAGGTATTCCGGCCCCATCGCCAACTTGCGCAGACGACCCACCGGAATCGTCAGGGTGCCGGTCACGGCCACCGGGGTGAGTTCATGGATCGTGGCCTCCCGTGTGTTGGGCACCACCTTCACCCAGGCGTTGTCGTGCGCAATCAGCTGCTCCACGTCCGCCAGCGGCACGTCCTTCTTGAGCTTGAAGGTCAGCGCCTGGCTGTGGCAGCGCATCGCGCCGACGCGCACGCAGAACCCGTCCACCGGCACGGCGGAGGTTCCGAAACCGTCGCCCTGGCCAAGGATCTTGTTGGTCTCGGCCATGCCCTTCCATTCCTCGCGGCTCACGCCGTTGCCGAGATCCTTGTCGATCCAGGGGATCAGCGAGCCGCCCAGCGGCACACCGAAGTTGGCGGTCTCTTCTGCGCCGAGGGCGCGTTGCTTCTCGACGATCTTGCGGTCGATCTCGAGGATGGCGCTCTTCGGGTCGTCGAGCAGGGCCTTGACCTCTGCATTGAGCGTGCCGAACTGGGTGAGCAGCTCGCGCATGTGCTGAGCGCCGCCGCCCGAGGCCGCCTGGTAGGTCTGAGTGCTCATCCACTCGACCAGGCCCGCCTTGTAGAGCGCGCCCACGCCCATCAGCATGCAGCTCACCGTGCAATTGCCACCGATCCAGTTGCGCCCGCCCTTGGCCAGCGCGTTCTTGATGACGGGCAGGTTGACGGGGTCGAGGATGATGACCGCGTCGTCCTTCATGCGCAGCGACGAGGCTGCATCGATCCAGTGACCGGTCCAGCCGGCCGCACGCAACTTCGGGAACACCTCGTTGGTGTAGTCGCCGCCCTGCGCCGTGATGATGATTTCGCAGCGCTTGAGCGCCTCGATGTCATGCGCGTCCTTCAGCGTCGTTTCGTTCTTCGCAAAGGCCGGCGCCTTGCCGCCCGCGTTCGAAGTGCTGAAGAACAGGGGTTCGATGTGGGCGAAATCGCCCTCCTGGCTCATGCGGTCCATCAGGACGGAACCGACCATGCCGCGCCAGCCAACCAGGCCGACCAGAGGTGTAGACATAGGAAACTCGCTCGCTAGCAAAAACAGATGAAATGGTGACACAACCGGGATGCCCGGCTGTCGATCGATCCATGCGGCTCGCAGGCCTTGCCGGCCCGCACACGGGCACGATGAGCCCGCGCAGCCTGCCCGGCCCGCGAGACCCATGGATCGCGGGTCGCGGCGGGAGGCCTGGTCAGCCTTGGGTTTTCAGATGGGCGACAACGGCGTCGCCCATCTCCTTCGTTCCGACCTTCGTCGTGCCGTCGCTGTGAATGTCGGCGGTGCGGTAGCCCGCCTCCAGCACCGCCTGCACCGCGGCCTCGATACGGGCAGCGGCTTCGGGCTGGTTGAGGCTGAAGCGCAGCATCATGGCGGCGCTCAGGATGGTGGCCAGGGGGTTGGCAATGCCCTTGCCGGCGATGTCGGGAGCGCTGCCGTGGCTCGGCTCGTACAGACCCTTGTTCTGGGCGTTGAGCGAGGCGCTGGGCAGCATGCCGATGGAGCCGGTCAGCATGGCGGCCTCATCGGACAGGATGTCGCCGAACATGTTGCCCGTGACGATGACGTCGAACTTCTTCGGCGCCTTGACGAGTTGCATCGCGGCGTTGTCCACGTACATGTGGTCCAGCTCGACGTCGGGGTACTGCGCGTGCACCTCGGTGACCACGTCCTTCCAGAATTGAAAGGTTTCCAGCACGTTGGCCTTGTCGACACTGGTGACGCGCTTGTTGCGCTTGCGCGCCGCCTGGAACGCCACGTGAGCGATGCGCTCGATCTCGGGGCGGCTGTAGCGCATGGTGTCGTAGGCCTCGGGGGCCCCGGCAAATGCACCGTCGGGAGACTCGCGACGGCCGCGCGGCTGGCCGAAATAGATGTCGCCGGTGAGCTCGCGAATGATGAGGATGTCGAGCCCCGCCACGAGTTCGGGCTTCAGGCTCGATGCATGCGTGAGCTGCGGGTAGCAGATGGCCGGACGGAAATTGGCGAACAGGCCGAGGCTCTTGCGCAAACCGAGGATCGCCTGCTCGGGACGCAGCGCGCGCTCGAGCTTGTCGTACTTCCAGTCGCCCACGGCGCCGAACAGCACGGCATCGGCGGATTGCGCCAGCTTCAGGGTGGACTCGGGCAGCGGGTGGCCGGCGGCCTCGTAGGCGGCACCGCCCACCGGGGCGCTTTCCATCTCGAACGAGAGGTCGAGCACCTTCAGCACCTTGACGGCTTCAGCGACGATTTCGGTACCGATGCCGTCACCCGGCAACACTGCGATCTTCATGAGGTTTCTCTCAAACACGCCCGGCCTCGCGGCGGCGAGGCGCAATTGTCTCAGGCTTTTGTGCGCTGCGGCATACGCTACACGATGCGCTGGTTCAGCCAGGGCTGCCTTGCCAGCCGCTCGGCTTCGAAGGCCTTGATCTTTTCGGCATGGCGCAGGGTCAGGCCGATGTCGTCGAAGCCATTGAGCAGGCAGTACTTGCGGAACGGCTGCACGTCGAACGCGAGTTCGGTGCCGTCGGGCTTGACGACCACCTGGCGCTCCAGGTCCACCGTGAGCTCGTAGCCCACGAACGCTGCCACCTCGTCGAACAGCCGGGCCACCTCGTGCTCGGGCAGCGTGATGGGCAGCAGGCCGTTCTTGAAGCAGTTGTTGAAGAAGATGTCCGCAAAGCTCGGCGCGATGAGCGCGCGGAAGCCGTACTGATCGATGGCCCAGGGGGCGTGCTCGCGGCTCGATCCGCAACCGAAATTGCGCCGGGCGAGCAGCACGGAAGCGCCCTGGTAGCGCGGCTGGTTCAGCACGAAGTCGGGATTGGGCTTGCGCGAAGCCGGGTCCTGTCCGGGTTGGCCCGGGTCGAGATAGCGCCATTCGTCGAACAGGTTGGGCCCGAAGCCGCTGCGCTTGATCGACTTCAGGAACTGCTTGGGAATGATCGCGTCGGTGTCGACGTTCTCACGGTCGATCGGCGCGACCAGGCCCTTGTGGATTCGGAATGCTTGCATGGTCTGGAGCCTTGATTACTTCTTGCGCGAAGCCGCGTCTTCGATCTTGTCGCCGACTTTCTGCACGTCCTTGCCGAAACCTTCCATGGTGTTGCAGCCGGCCAGCACGAACAGCGAAGCGACAAGGGTCAGCAGTGCACGGGTCATGAGTGTTCCTCGTGGGGTGGGTCTTCAGGCGATGCGACGGACGTCGACGAAATGACCTTCGATGGCGGCGGCGGCAGCCATCGCCGGGCTGACGAGGTGGGTGCGGCCGCCCGCGCCCTGCCGGCCTTCGAAATTGCGGTTGCTGGTGGAGGCGCAGCGCTCGCCCGGCTCCAGCCGGTCCGCATTCATCGCCAGGCACATCGAGCAGCCGGGTTCGCGCCATTCGAAGCCGGCAGCCTTGAACACCTGGTCGAGCCCTTCACGCTCCGCCTGCTCCTTCACGAGTCCCGAGCCAGGCACCACCATCGCGAGTTTCACGTTCGAGGCCACCTTGCCGCCCAGGCGCCGCACCACCGCAGCCGCCTCGCGCATGTCTTCGATGCGCGAGTTGGTGCACGAGCCGATGAACACCTTGTCGATGCGGATGTCGGCGATCGGCTTGTTGGGCTCCAGCGCCATGTACTGCAGCGCGCGCTCCATGGCGTTGCGCTTCACCGCGTCCTTCTCGCGCTCGGGATCGGGCACGCGGTCTTCGATGGACAGCACCATCTCGGGCGACGTGCCCCAGGTCACCTGCGGCCTGATCTGCGATGCGTCGAGTTCGATCACGAGGTCGAACTTCGCTCCCGGGTCGGAATGCAGCGTGCGCCAGTAGGCCACTGCCTGCTCCCATTCCACGCCGCCGGGTGAATACGGGCGCCCCTTGACGTACTGGATGGTGGTGTCGTCCACCCCGACGAGGCCGGCGCGCGCACCGGCTTCGATGGCCATGTTGCAGACCGTCATGCGGCCTTCCATGCTGAGCGCGCGGATCGCTGCGCCGCCGAACTCGATGGTGTAGCCGGTGCCGCCGGCGGTGCCGATCCTGCCGATGATGGCCAGCACGATGTCCTTGGCGCCGCAGCCCTTGGCCAGCGTGCCCTCCACCTTCACGAGCATGTTCCTGGCCTTCTTGGCCAGCAGCGTCTGGGTGGCCAGTACGTGCTCGACCTCGCTGGTGCCGATGCCGTGCGCCAGCGCCCCGAACGCACCATGCGTCGAGGTGTGCGAGTCGCCGCACACCACCGTCATGCCGGGCAGCGTGGCGCCCTGCTCCGGGCCGATGACATGCACGATGCCCTGGCGCCTGTCGGTCATCTTGAACTGCGTGATGCCGTAGCGGTCGCAGTTCTTGTCGAGCGTTTCGACCTGCAGCCGCGACACCGGGTCGGCGATGCCGTGCGAGCGATCGGTGGTGGGTACGTTGTGGTCGCTCACGGCCAGGTTGGCCGACAGGCGCCAGACCTTGCGATGCGCGAGATCGAGCCCTTCGAACGCCTGCGGGCTGGTCACCTCGTGCACCAGGTGGCGGTCGATGTAGAGCACGGCGGTGCCGTCCTCTTCGGTATGGACGACGTGCTCGTCCCAGATCTTGTCGTACAGGGTGCGGGCGGTCATGGTGGGGGGACCTCAGACAGAAGCGGGAATTTTCGCGCGTTTCACAGCCGCGCGGCGTGGGGTTGCGGGTGGATCGTCGCTCGGGCTCGCCTGGCGCGAGAGGAATTCAACGAAGCGGCCGACCACGGCCGGCAGTACCTCCTGCTCGCGCACGGCGATCAGGTATTCGCGCTCCGCCCAGGGTTCGTCGAGCTTCAGCACCTGCAGCGAGAACAGGCGGGCCAGGCGCTGCGCGACGGCGGCGGGCATCACGGCCACGCCAAGGCCGGCCTCGACCAGCTGGGCGATGGCGTCGAAGCCGCGCACCTGGAGCCGCGCCCGCAGCGGTTTGCCGACGGCAGCCGCCTGGGACAGCATCTGCTCCTGGACGATCGCGCCGGTGTGCAGACCCACGATGTCGAAGTCGAGCAGCGCTTCGAAACGCACCGACGCCTGCACGGCAAGGACGTGCCTGGACGGCACGATGGCCGCGAGCCGCCCCCGGCGGTATGGGCGCGTCGAAAGCCGCGGCTCGTGCTGCGGCGGCGCGAAGATGCCGACGTCGGCGCGGCCCTCGGCGACGCTGCGCTGCACCTCGGCGCTGGTCTGGTCTTCGAGGCTGATGCGCACGGTGGGGTGGGCACGCGAGAAGGCAGCAAGATCCGGCGGCAGGCACTCGGAAATGGACGACGCGTTGGCCGCGATGCGCAAGTGCCCGCGTATGCCCCTGGCGAACTCGCTGACTTCGCTTTCGAGCGCGTTGAGCGACGCATGCAACGAATGAATGTGGCGCACCAGGGCACGACCGGCGGCGGTGAGTTCCACCCCGCGTGCCCGGCGCTCGAACACGGTGACACCCAGACGCGCCTCGAGATCGGACACCCGCTTGCTCGCCGCGGCCAATGCCAGGTGCTCACGCTTTGCACCTTGCGTGATGCTGCGCGACTCGGCGATTGCCAGCACGAGATTGAGCGTGACCAGATCGAAGCGCATAACGTGGACCGCAGCAGGAAGCGGAGGGGGGACCCGGCTTCGCGACCCGCAGACTGTGACCGGTAAGCCAGGTCGCGGGAGCGCCGATGCCAGCCGGTAAGCCGGCGCCCGCCGAAGCCCCATGCCCCGCACGATACGCGAAGGCTCGCCCGCTGCTCTTAGGGAGTTTTCAAGCGAACCTTCGCGATCCACGAAGGATAAGGTACCCAGGCGGCGAAGTAAAAACCCCGGCGCGGGGGCCGGGGTTCGAAGGGGCCAGGGCGCCGTTCAGCGCTGGGCGAGCGGCTTGACGTCGCGCTTGCCCGAGCCCACGTAGAGCTGGCGCGGGCGGCCGATCTTGTACTCGGGGTCGCCGATCATCTCGTTGAGCTGGGCGATCCAGCCCACCGTGCGCGCCAGCGCGAAGATGGCGGTGAACAGCGACACCGGGATGCCGATGGCGCGCTGCACGATGCCGGAGTAGAAGTCCACGTTCGGGTAGAGCTTGCGGGCGACGAAGTACTCGTCTTCCAGCGCGATCTTCTCGAGCTCCATGGCCAGCTTGAACAGCGGGTCGTTCTCGAGGCCCAGCGCTGTCAGCACTTCGTGGCAGGTTTCGCGCATCAGCTTGGCACGCGGGTCGTAGTTCTTGTAGACGCGGTGGCCGAAGCCCATCAGCTTGATGCCGCTGGTCTTGTCCTTGACCTGCTTGATGAACTCGCCGATGCGCTCGACGCCGCCGGCCTTCTGGATGTCTTCCAGCATGTTGAGCGCCGCTTCGTTGGCGCCGCCGTGGGCCGGTCCCCACAGGCAGGCCACGCCGGCTGCGATGGCGGCAAACGGGTTGGTGCCCGACGAGCCGCAAAGGCGCACGGTCGAGGTGGAGGCGTTCTGCTCGTGGTCGGCGTGCAGGATGAAGATGCGGTCGAGCGCGCGCACCACCACGTCGTTGGGCTCGTACTCCTCGCAGGGCGTGGCGAACATCATGCGGGTGAAGTTCGCGGTGTAGCTCAGCGAGTTCTTCGGGTAGATGTACGGCTGGCCGATCGAGTACTTGTACGCCATGGCCACCAGCGTGGGCATCTTGGCGATCAGGCGGATCGCGGCGATCTCGCGGTGCTGCGGGTTGTTGATGTCGGTGCTGTCGTGATAGAAGGCCGACAAGCCGCCCACCAGGCCGGTCAGCACGGCCATCGGGTGCGCGTCACGGCGGAAGCCACGCAGGAAGAACTGCATCTGCTCGTTGACCATGGTGTGGTTGGTCACGAGCTTCACGAAACCGGCCTTCTGCTGGGCGTTGGGCAGGTCTCCGTACAGCAGCAGGTGGCAGGTTTCGAGGAAGTCGCAGTTCTCGGCAAGCTGCTCGATGGGATAGCCGCGGTACAGCAGCTCACCCTTGTCGCCGTCGATGTAGGTGATCGACGAATTGCACGACGCGGTCGACAGGAAGCCGGGGTCGTACGTGAACTTGCCGGTCTGGGCGTACAGCTTGCGAATGTCGATCACATCCGGACCGACGGTGCCCTTGTAGATCGGCAACTCCATGGCGGGGCTGCCATCGGAAAACGACAGGGTGGCTTTGACGTCGGACGGAGTCATGGGCATTCCTCGGTTGGCTAATGGAGAGAGTTTCTTTCAGGCAGGCGTTCGCATGAGGGCCAGCACGGCGTGCACTTCGTCGCGATCGAGGTCACCCGAGGGTTCCTTGCGGGCCAGCAACAAGTCGAGCAGATCGTTGTCGGCGAGTTCCATCAGGGCCTCGAGGCCGGCAGCCTGCCGACGCGTGAGCGTGGCTTCGTGACGCGAGAAAAAGCGCTCGATGAACAGGTCGTTCTCCAGCAGGCCCCGGCGGCAGCGCCACCTGAGCTTGCTGAGTGCTGCTGAGTCGAGCGCAGTGTCCATCGCCGGCCTTGCACGTGGCTGAAGGATGAACGCGCCTAGACGGCGCGCCGCACCATCAGCTCCTTGATCTTGCCGATCGCCTTGGTGGGGTTCAAACCCTTGGGGCAGACATCCACGCAGTTCATGATGGTGTGGCAGCGGAACAGGCGGTACGGGTCCTCGAGGTTGTCCAGGCGCTGCGACGTCGCCTGGTCACGGCTGTCGGCAATGAACCGGTACGCCTGCAGGAGACCGGCCGGGCCGACGAACTTGTCAGGGTTCCACCAGAAGCTCGGGCAGCTCGTGGAGCAGCTCGCGCACAGGATGCACTCGTACAGGCCGTCGAGCTCCTCGCGCTCCTCGGGCGACTGCAGGCGCTCCTTCTCGGGCGGCGGCGTGTCGTTGACGAGGTAGGGCGTGATGGAGTGGTACTGCGTGAAGAACTGCGTCATGTCCACGATGAGATCGCGGATCACCGGCAGGCCGGGCAGCGGCTTCAGCACGATCGGGTCCTTGAGCGTGCGCATGTTGGTCAGGCACGCCAGGCCGTTCTTGCCGTTGATGTTCATCGCGTCGGAACCGCACACGCCTTCACGGCACGAGCGGCGGAACGACAGGGTCGGGTCGACGGCCTTCAACTTGACCAACGCGTCGAGCAGCATGCGCTCATGACCATCGAGTTCGATCTCGATCGTCTGCATGTACGGCTTGGCGTCCTTGTCGGGGTCGTAGCGGTAGATCTGGAAGGTGCGCTTTTGCGTCATCGTGGGCTCCGAATACTTCCGAATACTTTGCTTTGTGGGCAGCGCGGGGCGGGTCAGAACGTGCGGACCTTGGGCGGGATCGACTCGACCGTCAGCGGCTTCATGTTCACCGGCTTGTAGTCGAGGCGGTTGCCTTCGCTGTACCACAGCGTGTGCTTGATCCAGTTGGCGTCGTCGCGGTTCGGGAAGTCGTTGTGCGCATGGGCGCCACGGCTTTCCTTGCGGGCCGCGGCGGAGATCATGGTGGCCTTGGCGCACTCGATCAGGTTCTCGACCTCCAGCGCCTCGACGCGGGCGGTGTTGAACACCTTGGAGTTGTCGGCCAGGCCGATGGCACCGGCACGCTTGTCGATCTCGAGAATCTTCTTCACGCCTTCGTCCATGCTGGCCTGGGTGCGGAACACGCCGGCATGCGCCTGCATCGACGAGCGGATGTCGTTGGCCACGTCCTGTGCGTACTCGCCGTTCCTGGCGTTGTCCAGGCGGGCCAGGCGCGCCAGCGTCTTGTCGGCAGCGTCCTTCGGCAGCGGCTTGTGCGCCTTGCTCTTGAGGTTGAACTCGACGATGTGGTTGCCGGCCGCGCGACCGAACACCACCAGGTCGAGCAGCGAGTTCGTGCCCAGCCGGTTGGCACCGTGCACGCTCACGCAGGAGCACTCGCCCACCGCGTAAAGGCCGTTGACGATGTCGTTGGGGACACCGTTCTTCGGCGCCACCACCTGGCCGTGCACGTTCGTCGGCACGCCACCCATCTGGTAGTGGATGGTGGGCACCACCGGGATGGGCTCCTTCGTGATGTCGACGTTGGCGAAGTTGTGCCCGATCTCGAACACCGAAGGCAGGCGCTTGTGGATGGTCTCTGCGCCCAGGTGGGTCATGTCGAGCAGCACGTAGTCCTTGTTGGGACCGCAGCCGCGACCTTCCTTGATCTCCTGGTCCATCGAGCGCGACACGAAGTCACGAGGGGCCAGGTCCTTCAGCGTGGGTGCGTAGCGCTCCATGAAGCGCTCGCCGTTGGCGTTGCGCAGGATGGCGCCCTCGCCCCGGCAGCCTTCGGTCAGCAGCACGCCCGCGCCGGCCACGCCGGTGGGGTGGAACTGCCAGAACTCCATGTCTTCCAGGGGCAGCCCGGCACGAGCCGCCATGCCGAGGCCGTCGCCGGTGTTGATGAAGGCGTTGGTCGAGGCGGCGAAGATCCGGCCGGCACCACCGGTGGCCAGCAGCACGGTCTTGGCGTGCAGGATGTGCACTTCGCCGGTTTCCATCTCGAGCGCAGTCACGCCGACCACGTCGCCGTCGGCGTCGCGGATCAGGTCGAGCGCCATCCACTCGACGAAGAACTGCGTGCGAGCCTTGACGTTCTGCTGGTACAGCGTGTGGAGCAGCGCATGGCCGGTGCGGTCGGCTGCCGCACAGGCGCGTTGCACCGGCTTCTCGCCGTAGTTGGCGGTGTGGCCGCCGAACGGGCGCTGGTAGATGGTGCCGTCGGGGTTGCGGTCGAACGGCATGCCGAAGTGTTCGAGTTCGTAGACGACCTTGGGCGCCTCGCGGCACATGAACTCGATCGCGTCCTGGTCACCCAGCCAGTCCGAGCCCTTCACGGTGTCGAAGAAGTGGTAGT